>NZ_JASATU010000048.1:0-43464 GCF_032906605.1 Leptothoe sp. LEGE 181152 | reverse complement strand
GCTCTAAAACAGCCCCCATGAACAGATTTTGTCCGTTTGGAACCCTTCAACATCTAAAAAAAGGGGAGGATAACAGTCTCAGATGAGACTCGATTTTTCAGAAGCCTAATAAATAGAGGTGCCCTCATCTATATTGGTATAATACAAGGTTACTTCTTCACCTGATGCAATATCTTTAATACTCGTGAGATGTGACCATAGGCCAATTTCATCGGTTACCCACTCAACTTTTGAATTTGGAGTGCTGTCATGATTGCATAGCGAAGCAAGACCAAACACAAAATACCCATCAACCTCATGATTGTATTGATAGGCTTCTGGTTGAACAAAGTAATATTTGGCAATTTGAGTTGTATCAATGATTTTACGTTCTGTTGATGGAAATGAGGCAACGGGAGCAATTTCAAGCACGGTGTTAGCAGCAATGGCTTTTGTAGTAACCACACCGCGCCCTTTAATGGCAATAGATTCTATAGCTAGATTTGTGCAGGTCATTGTCTAGGCCCCATATTGCTTGACTTTTCTTATAATGTCCCAACCTATTTTTTGTAGAAGACTTACATCTCAGATTTAGAGAATAGAAACGCACTAAATTTTAATAGAAATCTCGCAAGTCCCCAAGCGAGCTCAAGTTCACCCGATAACTATTAGACATTATCGGAACTAGAGAAAGGCATCTACAGCTTTGCTCTGCCCTCTTCGTCTACCCCGCTATAGCGTAACATCCGTACGTAACTCTAAATGAACGTTGTGAAGTCCGCAAGCTGTTTGCATCACATCAGCCACAAATGCCTCAACCCGATTACGGAATTTTTGCACCAAAACTGACAGTGTTTGATGCCACCACACGACTTGGAGGGGTACGAGCAGAGAAAAATAACTAGTGAGATGGGGTTAGCTCAGCATCAGGACCTCCATAATGAGATCAACCGATTGCCCTTGCCCCGTGAGCCGATGAATCAACTGGACCCCCTGTTCGAAGGCATCCCGAGATAACGAGTAAAGTCGCTGGCCGATGGGTTGCTCATCTTCATCAGCAAAGTAAAAGCTCAGATTTTTGAGCGCTACTGAAATAGAGGATGAAATGGATAATAGCAGTGCTGTATGAGGTGGGTGAACTCGATGAGCTTCAGACCTTTGTCGGGTCTAAAAAAACAAAATCCGGATTTGGACAGCCGTGAACTATTTCAAACCTGGCATTTTAGGATGGGTCGTGGGTGACCACAGTGCTCAAACCTTGGCTCCCTTGTGGGCTATAGTGGGACTGTGGCAGTACTTCTTCTATGTAACAGACGGGCTAAAGGTCTATCCCCAGTTCATTCCAGACGGCGATCAGATTGTGTGCAAAACCTACATGACCCGAGTCGAAGGTGAGAACACCCGGTTACGCTATTATCTTGCTCGACTTCATCGCAAAACCCTCTGCCATTCCAAATCCGTGGAGATGTTGAAGCACTCGCTTCGATTACTCATTCACTATCTCGCGGTTGACGATGTCACAGTTCCCTTCAGAATCATCCCTTAATTCAGCAACGCTCATGAATTAGATAGAGTTGATCAACTTTGCATCCCACCTTTCACTGCTGCAATGATAATGCTAGCAGCAGGATGTTCAACAAGCTTCTCTATAGCTGTCGTGCCACCTTCTCTTATAGCATTAACAAGCCGAGTCTTGAGCGTAGGGTTACGCTCAACTTCTTCAATAGCTTTAGCGCCGACAAGTGCTGCATTAGAGTAATCCTGTGAAAGCTGGTCAAGTAACTCTTGAATATCTTTAGCAGCTTGTGTCAGACTTTGAGAATTTCGAATATTTGAAACATTTTTATCGCCAGCAACATTATCACCGCTACCAGAATGATTTTGATAAGTATTTGACACGGTTCGACCATCCTCCTGACTGTTATTGTTATTGATATTGATATTGATATGAGGCAAGACTATAGCATTTTGAGAATTTTGAAGGTTGAGAGAACTAATTTCTTGGGACTCAATACCGTTTAGTAGAGCTTTAACATTTAATGATTTTTCGCATCCCTCAAAAATGTGTTCAACGACATTTGCTCTTTCCAATGTACACAGATGTTGATAGTCAACTACAACTTCAGGATTATCAGGAATTGGTATTTTCCCTTTTGGAAATAAGTTCTGAAAACCTTTATGAATAGCTTGAAAAACTGAGCGAATAGTCGTCAATGCTTCTCGACGTCCCTCTTTATTCCCTCCAATGAATATGCATATTTTCTTATCTTCATAGTCTGCTTTTACCAGTGCAATATTATCCTCATACTTTAGCACAAGACCATTTCGCCAGTAGGTTTTCTCGTGGATTTTGTCATTCATTTTCACCATAAAACGAGAAATGATGCTAGCAGGTAAAACTGAATAGTGGTATTCAAACAACAATGTGTTATTCCAATCTCCAGTAAAAGGTTCTTCTCGCGGTAGCAAAGCAGGTATGAGAAACTTCTGATTTGTAAAACAATCCAATTCGAAGCATAGCTCAAATTTTCGCATTAGATCGATGACGTAGATTTTTCTATTATTGGGATATGTTCCACTATCTAAGATTCGATCAAGCGTTTCAAAACTCAGGATTCCCTTATCTTGAGTCATGAGAAGATTATCATTGAGAATCTTGTAAATTCCTTCAATAATCCACTTAGGGTTAAGAATACATATATTTCCTAAGCGAAGATCCTCTCGGAAATTCAAAACTATTCCAAGATCATTTAAGAGTTGTATAAGGCCATGGTGGTCCTCAATATTTTCTGATTGGCATATTTTCTCATAGGTGCTATAAGTAATATAATTTTCACTCTGGCTCAATTTTTCTAAATGACTTTTCACTTTAAACCAAGAGACAAGTAGAGAATCATTAATATGTTCTAGGCTACTAATCTCTTGAGTAATAGTAGAGCGTAATCGCTTTAACCCACTTCTCGTTTTGCAGGAGACTTCAACTATTCTTCTGATATTTCTATATTTTCGCTTTAACCCATTTTGATCAAAATCAGGTGGATGTTGATCAATTTTGTTAGCGACAATAATAACTGGAGAGTTGCCCCCGAAACTTTGAATGATTTTCAACCAATATTCAATCCGATTCTCTCTTCCTCCTAACCTTGAATCAACTAATAATAGATATAAACTTCGTTTAGTCAGAAAAAATTGATGTGTAGCATGCATTATTTCTTGACCACCAAAGTCCCATATATTTACATGAATCTTCCTAGAACCAATATTAACTTTCCATCGTTGGATATCAATCCCTTCAGTTTTGTCTTCATTAATAAAAAAATCACCACGCACTAACCTGCGAACTAAAGAGCTTTTGCCAACCCCCCCTTGTCCAACTAACAACATTTTCACCTCATTCAAGAATTGCTGAGGTTCTCCCTTCTGTTTTAGATAGTAATTGGTTACGGTTTCAGGCCGGTGTCCCCCAGCTAAAAGCTCAAATGGGATGGATAGTTGATTTCCACTAAGATTTATCTGAATTTTTTTGTGTATAAGAGGATTTAAATCATTGCGCTCTAGAAGTAATTTTTCTAATGAGCTTGGTAATTTTGTTAAATGATTATCTTGAAGGAATAATTCTTTGATATTTTCTAAGCTAGAAAATTTATTTGGTAGACTTTGTAAGTTATTGTTGCTGAGATTCAAAGAAGATAATTTATCTAATGTTCCAATAGTGTCCGGTAGAGTTTTTAATCTGTTGTTGCTGAGATCTAGCCAGACTAGATTTTTTAACTGTTTGATACCTGTTGGAAAACCTTGAAGTTCATTTCCAGAAAGACATAACCATTCTAAGTTCTGAAGCTCGCCAAGACTTAAAGGCAAACGTCTAAAGTTATTTCCTTCAAGGTTTAACTGTATTAATTCTTGAAGGTTTCCAATAAATTTTGGTAGTTTTTCTAGTTGATTATTTCTAAGATTTAAAACAGCTAGATTAGATAAATTAGTAATTTCTACTGGTATTTTTTTTAGTTGATTGTTGTAAGCTTCTAACCAAGTTAAATTTTCTAACTGTCCAATTTCAGGGGGTAATTCTTCCAGTTGATTATTACTTAGATCTAACCAGGTTAAATTTTTAAGTTTTCCAATCTCAGGTGGCAATAAAGTTAATTGGGTACTGGAAAAATCCAACACTTCTATCTGCTCTTTGGCAGCTTGTTCAATAGCTTGTAAAATCTCTTGTTTATTCATAGGGAGTCAATATACATACCCTAAAAAGCTTTCTGCGTAATATCACGTGAGGCTTTTGCCCGTTTTAGTACTTCTTCTTCGTCAGGTGGTGTTGCAGGATGATAGGATAAGCATAATGGCGACTGAATTTTAACTGGAGAAGCTAAACTTTCTGATATCGCATAAAATTGGCCTCTAGGAAGTTTTGCAATGTCTTGCCCTCTACCACCACGTTGACTCAGTTGATCTTGAATCACATTGATCGCAGCGGGAGAATTAGCACGTCCATAAAACTGAGTGGAGCAATTAGCAATAATATTATGATCAATACTTTTAGGAGCCTGAGTTGCAAAAATTAACCCAAGTCCATATTTTCGTGCTTGAGCAACAAGGCGATTAATGCTTGCCTTACAAGGGGTAGAACCTCTAGAAGGGACAAAGTCTTTTGACTCATCAATCACTAATAATCCTCTTAATGGCAAATTGGGAGGAGCAGGATTCTTTTTGATCCAAGTAAAGAGAGTCATTGCGAGCTGATTGAGAAATTGTTGCTGTTGTTCTTGTCCTGGTAATCCAATAAAGTTAATGACTGAAATGCGTGTTTTATCAGATGTTCCATTAGTGCCGAACAAAACTGTAGGGTCTAGAGTAGAACCCTGCTGACGTAAAAGAGGATTTGTTGAAATCTGCGCATTGAGTAAGTCAGCCATCTCCTGCATCCTCTTCTGTGCATTTGAGTAGCTACCCATTGCTTCAGAGGGTGCGTCAGCGAGAAGTTCGGCAAACTCTTCTAAAGTTTCACCTCCATTTTGTGCAAAATAATCAAGAGCTTCTGTTAGTATTCCTTGCTTAACTTGAGAAGTCTGAGACTTTCCAGGAGCGACAATATCTCGCAAGCTCTCACGAGCCATATCAAGAGCCTGATTGTATTCATCACGATTGCTTAATACTCCTGAAAAGTCAGGTAACGGATTTAAGTTAATAGGATTTGCTGATTCACGCCCAGGTGTCCATATAATAACTTCAGTAGTATGATGATACTGTTCTGCTTTTTGAATGTCCCCCTCTCGCCAAGAAGCTGAAGACGAATTCCAACGATCACCCATTTGAGCTAAGTCATTAGCTCCATCAATTATAATTGCGGGAATACCGAGCAAGGCTACTTCTTCCACAATCCGCTTTACTAGAACTGTTTTCCCTGATCCACTACCAGCAAGAATAACAGTATGTTTCGTTAAATTCTCAGTTGGAATTGAAATGGCCTCCCTAAGTTGATGTCCAACAAAGCGTGTTCCAATGGGTAAATCACCTAACGATGATGATGATGATCTTCTAATGTCTTTTTTGCCTGCATTTTTCTCTACAGAGATTTCTTGATTAAGGCTTGAAGAATCTACTTTTTTATGAGGCTCGCTAGAATTTTCCGATTCAACAGCATCTTTAAAGAGCCATGTAACTATCTCTTTAATAAATGAGAGCTGTGATATTGGACGTCGCTCTTTTAACCATTGGGTGAAACCTGTCTTTTGGTCAGTATTCAACTTATGCAGTGCACATAGGATACTCAGTTCTTCTCTAGAAGGGTATCCAAATAAGCCACCAGCTTCCCGAAAATCTTTGGTTAACTTTTGAGTTACTTTTCCACTAGGGATATCTCGTGTCCGAAGAATCATTAGACGTCGAAAGGTTAAAGCTCTTTTGTCAATACCTGACGATGTCATTGCTGCTTTTAGGCGGCTTTGGTAAGCTCTAGGATGCTCTTGTTGTAAAGCTCTCAGACATAAATGCTTCTCTCTATCCTTCTCACTACGAAAGGCAAGACGCACACGTCCATGGAGCAAAGGATAATTTGCTCCACCGGAGAATGCCTTTTCTAAAATTGCATCAACAGAATCAATAGTGGGATTTTCTTTGATTAAGCAGTAACATACTGTCTGAAGCCAAACACCGAGTAGTTTATCTTCATTTTTTGGAGTTAATGCATCTTCTAAAATTATTTGTGCTTTAGCGGCTTCAAAATCTCGATCAAGCTGCTTAAACTGAGCTTCCGTATCTGTTGTTAGTGATGTTTGAAAAACAACGATATCTTGATTAAATGATTGTAATTCTAAAACTTGATTCTGTGACAAACATTGTTCTCGGTGTTTTTCACAACTCTTTAAAATACCTCTAGGAAAATGGCTGGCAGCAGCTTGAAAGAACTCTGGAGAAAAGGGATATGTTTCATAAGGTGGAGAGAAACCAACCTTGTTGTAAGCTTCTTGTAAACGAACTTTAACCATTTCTTTGGCAAGGTTGCTCTGTAAAACTGGTCCTAACACTATAGGTTTATGATAACGATCCTGGACAGTACTAATTGCCTGTTGACCTAAAATTTGCCATGTCTCTCTGATACAGGAAACTAAAATTAGTGTTTTGGCAGTTTTATCTCGCAAAGACGATAGTCCACTGCCAATACCTTCAATAATCGATTTGGCTATTGATTTAGCTGCCTGTTGCTCTTCAGAAAGCGCATTAGTTTCGATATCCGCAACTAAATGATATTGTGCTACTACAGGATCTAGTTGATCTAATGCCAAAACAGAGGGACCTCTTAAACCCATTAACCAAGAAAGTCCTTCTACAATGCTAACACTGTCAACAGAAGATCTAGAAAAACTAAACTTGGCTTTATCCTCCACCTCAACACCGAATCCTTGTAGCCAGTTGTATCCTAGATTCTGATCGTCAAAATCATCTGAGTTAAGCAATAGTAAAGCACGAACTACATCTTGAAACTTAATAGTTTTTTGGCGTTCTTGTTTAACAAGTGCAGCCAGAATCAACTTCATCGCTTTCCCCAATGCAGGGGCTCGTAGTCCGGCTAACTTTTTGGGTGAAATAGGGCTACCTGTTGAATTGATAAGATGCTCGATGAGTTTTTGATACTGAGGTATTCCATTCGCATCAGTTTCTTGAAGAGAACTAATATACCCTTGCAAAACAGTTTCCCAAAAGTCACGAACATCAGTCATGTCAACTAACACAAACCCAATGTCGTTAGAGAATGCATAATTCCTTACTGCATTCAAAAGATGAGTCTTTCCTGACCCTCCTATTCCAACTACAACTCTTCCTAGTGGAGAATTTGTGTCTTCTGAATTTTTTAGACGATTTAGATCATTTGTTATCTTCTGACGTGGCTTTTCATTTAAATTATCAATGTCATATTTAGGATGACGCCAGACACTCTTAATATGCATGGTCCAGTCAAAGTTTACTTCTCTCAAAGCATTGAGAACCAGTTCTTGATTGATTGTCATCTTTACCCTTCCATATAGATAATATGGCGCTTTTCACCATCTACATCAATTGCTGCTGTTTCATCGTCAAGACTGATCGCTTGTGGGTCATTAATGGGCATGAGAATAAGCTTTTTCGCTAATTCCATTGCACCTAAGGCTTGATCGATATTTGCACGTGGCAGGTCGCCTAAGTATTGACGTAATTCGGCAAGACGTACTCCAACGTCATAGTCACCTTCAGAAATTTTTGAATAGGCTTCACAAATTTTTTCTTGTAGCAAATTTGTGTCAGTTGTTTTCTCTGAGAAAATTCTGTCTAATTCTTTAGCATTCTCTGTTTTGAGCAATAGAAACTCTGTCAATCGAATTTCACGTTTATGCAAATTTGCTACAACTTTCGGTAGCAAATTTGCAAGAATTTGTACTCCATACTTAGAGTCTGAAAATTTTATATCATCATTATTTTCAGCCCAATGCCAAGCCTTATCAGTCAAAATTATATGCTCTGGATAACTCTTCCGATTATTCTTAAGAGGTCTTGGCCTCTTTTCATATTCAATCAAGCCAGCTTCCTCAAGTGGTTTTCGTTCTGCTCCTCGTAAAATACGAAAATCACCTTTTGTAGGTTCTTCATTATCAGCGACATAAAGCGCTATGAGATACCACAATGCAAGAGTTTGTTTCGGAGTTGCCTTAAAGGACACTACTGCACCTCGCTTAGACTAATAAGGACTAAGACGCAACCGTAGCACATCTCAAATCTACTTAATTACAACTTTGATGTAGATAAGCTCGTGGCCATCATTACATGAACTCTAGTTACAGACAAAATAGTCTCCTTCACACAAAACTTTACTTATACAGCTAACCAAATCACACATTTAGTGTATTTAGTAGTAGTGGCAGCACACCTTAGTTCCTCAGAGCCTTGACTCTAAAGAAATAAAATTCCAACGCTTTCCAGCATTGCAAATTTTATGGATTTAAATACATTGTCGTTATGCCTCCTTCAGCAATCACTGTAGAAAAACTTTCAACGTAAAGAAAGCCTTAAATGAATAAGCTCTGATCCAAGTATTGTGAGTATGTCTCTATATACCGCTGAGAACTTCTCAATATGCAGATGATTTGATGTCTTAAATACGTAACATTACTTTAGACAAACTCAACGTTCATCCCGACTCATATTGGCTCATCCAATTTGTTAGCCAAACGACATCCATTTTGGCTAGAGAAGAATACGTCATGCCTTCTGCCCCTCTATCTGATTAATAGATAGCCCCCTCGACCACCACACGGTACCTGGGTTGTAATCTTGGTACCAAGCTAATTGAGATCGCTGTAATCAGCCGATGATGAAAATTTGGCCAGGACCAGGGATGTTCCAGAGAAGGATCCATGCCAGGCAAGGGGGAAGGCATTGATATATAGCCGTAAAAAGTACCCCTCAATTCTAAGCAACTGAGTCAAATGCCGCTTTAATCTACATATTGAAATATATATCATCTAGCATTAGGAGGCACCTATCCTTTAGAAAGGACTTATAGCTTTTGTTGGCCTTACAACTCAGAGTCAGAAAATAAAAAGAACATACCGTCCGTCATTTAGAATGCCCCTACAGGTAATCTCATGATTCAGCGCACGCTATATCCTCCACCAGAGTCTCTTCATTTTCTTCATCTTGAGACGGACCCAGTACACCATTGTATTAAAACCTGGCCGTTGACCCTGACTGACCCACAGAAGCCTGCTAGTATTGCCCACGACTAACACCCCTCCACCGAATCAAGGAGCAGTTGCATCCCCAACGGTAACTGCTCAGTTAAGACAGCATGTTAATTGTCACCGTGCCGAATGTCTTGTCAGCAAACAATAGGATCATCGTACCTCTTGGCTCAGCCACTGCTCAATCGCCTATTGTAATCAACTCTAAAACAGTCTCATCCGACGCCGCTAACATAGGCACTTCATTGGACTCCGTTTCCGTTAACAGACCATCGGGTGTAAACGAGTCGCCAAAATTTTCATTTGCTATACTCGTAACGATTGTTGCCTGCTGCGACCATGCTGATGGAGTCAAAAAACAAACAACTATAGAAGATGCCACTATGAACCAACCCTTGGGTGACATCGGGCATTTCCTCTTTTGTTGTAACATCGATAATTGGCAACAGTAGAGTAATCAAAAGAGTAATCAAAAATCTTGATGTCACCAGCGTGCCCATCTAGGAGAAACTCCTCGCTCCCGAAAATCATGGAACTTATTTCTGGAGATAATACTTAGCCAGGTTGTTTACATCGTAATAATTTCTTATTGTTGGTGATACGGTCTCAGATGAACCTGATGTAGAATTTTTGGGTTGTGGTCCTAATCGTCTTTACTTTGCGATCGCAGCCCCCCAAGGCGTCTACATTAAAGATGGCTGGAACGGACCAATCACAACCATCCACACTATGCTCTGTTCAGTGCAGATGAGAGTATGGCGGCATTCAATGCTCATCATTTCTATAACGGCACAACACCTACCCATGCTTTCAAGGGCATGGAGGCTGACCGCTATGAAGAAGATAATCGCACCCCCATCTACAGCCCCAACCTGGGTCTTTATTGTTGTGCAAACCCCTTAGTGCCTATGCCGCAACCATCACAGGAAACGCTTCTTGTACAGCTGGATGAACAATTTTGCCATTAGCGACATTTAATCCTTGGGCCAGAGCGGCGTCTTTTAATAACGCATCCTGTCCCTGGTCAGCTAGCTTGAGCACATAGGGTAAGGTGCTGTTGTTCAATGCCTGGGTGGCTGTCCAGGGGGCTGCTCCTGGCATATTGGGAACACCAAAGTGCACAACACCTGACTCAATATAGGTCGGTTGGGTGTGTGAGGTAGGTCGCAATGTCTCAATGCACCCCCCTTGATCAACAGCCACGTCGATTATGACTGAGCCGGGACGCATTTTAGAAACTAAGGCTTTGTCAACCAGGGTGGGTGCTTTACGACCTGGAATTAAGACTGCACCAATCAATAAATCAGCCTCAGGAACAACACGCTCAATTTGAGCTGAGGTGCTATAGAGTAGCTCAACCCGTGACCCAAACAAGGTTTCCAGATAAGCAAGACGCTCAATGTTAATGTCTAAAATTTGCACTTGAGCCCCCATACCTACGGCAATGCGTGCAGCTTCCGTACCAACAATGCCTCCACCTAAAATCACCACACGTCCTGGCTGTACACCAGGAACACCCCCGAGGAGAACACCGCGACCACCCTGTTGTTTTTCTAAATATCGGGCTCCAAACTGAACGGCTAATCGCCCTGCAATAATGCTCATGGGTGTCAGCAGCGGTAGTTTGCTGTCGCTGGTCATGACGGTTTCATATGCGATCGCACTCACCCCACTGGCCATCAATGCCTCAGTTAACTGAGGTTCTGCTGCCAAATGCAGATAAGTAAACAGCAATAAATCATGCCGAAAGTATCCATATTCAGAGGGCTGGGGTTCTTTAACCTTGACCACCATATCTTGAGACCAGGGAATAGTAACATCCGATACCAGGGTCGCCCCTGCGGCAGCATAATCCACGTTTGTAAACCCAGCCCCATGTCCTGCATTTTCCTCAACGACGACTTGGTGTCCCCGTTGGCACAGGGCCTGTACACTCGCAGGCGTTAATCCAACTCGAAATTCTTGATCTTTAATCTCTTTGGGCAGTCCAATTCTCATAACAAATTAACCTCCTATCGGTTGGGAGTGTGTCCTAACGTTGTTGTTGTAATACTTGCTGAAATATTAGGTGGGGATGTGGGGAAAGCCACCTACTCTCATTTCAGTATTGACAGATTGAACGTTAGCATTAATCTTGATAATTGATCAATAGAATTTGTAGCCTGTTGATAACAAATGGTAAAAAAACTCAATAAGTAGATTTTTATACAAAAACTATGACGATCTCTTGCTAGAGTTATAATATTGAAGACTCGCTACATAGGCCTCAAAAGATGGTGGTGCTATTTATCTACTTTTCATCTCTAAGCCCGAGTCATGAGCCCTTTAATTTGAATCTCAAAGAAGGGAGGCTTCATAAGCACTTGCTCAAATGGAACGGCGTCGGTTCGCCCTACGCTGGAGTGTTTGTGTAAGCCTACATGACAGTTTAGATCCGCTGAGCTTAAAGCTGTTGGTCAATAATGACCAAACAGTGATTGCGTTTAACTCTAGGCTGAGCGTATTTCCAGCGGAAGCTGTGGAAAGTTTGAGGCGGCTAACAGTAAGCTTTTCAAACGGTTGGTGTTGGAGGCAGCACCTGTACAATATTTGTTCTCATCTGTTGATACTGACCATGTTTCCAGGTCATTTACCTGGGGCTTAGACCTCTCAATTCCAAAAATGTGGGGCAGATTGGGAAGGTTGACCTTTGCCAGCGCTAAGCATTTCTGGGTGGGGAGATACTTGGTGTTGGTCTTGGGATCGCTGCATGGTGTGGATCGGCGGTGGGGTTGATTCTTTTGCAGAAGAATATTTCCATAACAAGACAACCGGTAAAGAAGCCATCGGTGATCGAGGCCACCCTAGCCCCCCAATTCTGGGGGGGGATAAGATGACTAAACAACAGGCAATACCAGGAGTAATTATTCTCTATGGCACTATCTCTAACTGAGCAATGCGTTCTCATCACTGGCGCTAGCAGCGGTATCGGTACATCCTGTGCCCGATTATTTGCCCAGGCAGGTGCCCGCCTGATCCTGGCTGCTCGTCGTAAAGAGAAACTGCAAGCGCTTGCGGATGAATTACAAAAGCACTATCAGACCGAAACCCTTCTACTGTGCATAGATGTGCAAGATCGCCAGGCAGTCATGACTGCCATGGAAGGGCTGCCTGAAAAGTGGAAAACCATTGACATCTTGATTAACAATGCTGGTCTGAGCCGGGGGTTGGAAAAACAGTATGAATCCCCGATTCAAGATTGGGAGGAGATGATTGATACCAATATTAAAGGTCTGTTATACGTCACCCGTGCCGTCGTACCCAGCATGGTGACACGGGGCCAGGGACATGTGGTTAACATTGGCTCCATTGCAGCCCGGCAAACGTATATGGGTGGCAGCGTCTATTGTGCTACTAAAGCAGCAGTGAAGTCCTTATCAGAAGGGTTAAAAATAGACTTGTTAGGCACGCCTGTGCGGGTGACTAACATCGAGCCAGGGTTAGTGGAAACTGAGTTTAGTAATGTGCGGTTTCGAGGCGATGATGATAAGGCTAACTCGGTTTATACGGGAATGACGCCCCTCACCCCCGATGATATTGCCGACACAATTTTGTTTTCAGTCACTCGTCCCGCCCACGTCAATATCAGTGAAATCTTTGTCATGCCGACGGATCAGTCTTCGGTCACCCATGTTCATCGGAGTTCAGTATAACGATGGCATTGATCATTGTCATCACGGTGTTTGGAGCGGCCTTTATCCAGGGGATTTCGGGATTTGGGTTTGCATTGGTAGCTATGCCAATTTTGTCTGGCATAACCAGTATTCAGGCAGCAGCTCCCCTTGTTGCCCTCACCACATTAACGAACAATCTCATACTGTGTATCTATTACCGCCAATCGTTTGACCGTAAAGTGGTCACCCACTTGTTGTTGGGATCCGTCCTAGGGATTCCCATTGGCTTTCTAGCCTTGGATTACATTCCTCCAGGACTGATGTTGATTACCCTAGGGCTGATCATTGTTGCCTATGCTCTATATTCCTTAAGGAGTCCAGCGGTGCCTGTTTTGAAGTCTAAATTGTGGGCTTATGGGGCTGGATTCACATCAGGTATTTTGTTGGGCAGCTTTAATCTGCCAGGACCACCAGTCATTTTGTATGGCACGAGTCAACGCTGGTCTCCGGAAACATTCAAAGGCAACCTCACCAGTTTTTTCTGGGTGAGTGTGGCGATTGTTGTTGTAGGGCATGGCTTTCAAAATCGACTCTCGGCAGATATTATTCGTCAGTTTTTAATGGCTGTACCGAGTGTAATGCTGGGATTATTGTTAGGTGTCATACTTGCAAAGAAGTTTGACCCTAATGTTTTCCGAAAAATTATCACTATTTTATTAGCAATTATTGGAGTGCGGCTTATTCTCTCTGGCATCTATCTATAAATCCATAAAAGTATCAAAAGGGCAGCAAAGTTTTTCAGTCATTGTTCTTGCTGTCTATTTTTTGCTGTCATGAAATAGACATGTTTTCTTTAACGAGCATTGCTTTCGAATTGGTTTTTCTATTAAGAAAAACTTTATTGAATCGTGTGTAAATATACAGAAGAGAGCTTTTAAATACTTTTATTGTGTTGAAAACATCCCATGAATTCGCTTCACGATAAAAGTAACTTGGCTCTTGGAAAATGCTCTTTCGCTTTAAGGATCATTTTTAATGTTTGCTAGTTTGAGTCCAGAAAAGACTGATTTAGGAACAATGGATGCTGAATCACTTTGGCATCCATTGGTGCAACACAAGTCATTTTCTCAGAAGCCTCCCAAGTGTATGACACGGGGTGTGGGGTGTTATGTGACTGATACAAACGGAATCGAATATTTCGACGGTATCTCTGGCTTGTGGTGCGTCAATGTTGGCTATGGCCGTCAGGAGTTGGCGGAAGTTGCCTATGAGCAAATGGTCGATCTGGCCTATTTCCCGCTCACCATGAGCCATGAGCCGGGCATTCGTTTGGCTCATAAATTATTGGAGCTATTGGGTTACGAGGGTAAGGTGTTTTTCTCCACAAGCGGTTCAGAGGCCAATGAAACAGCCTTTAAGATTGCTCGTCAGTACCATGCTCAGACGGCTCCTGCTGGCTCAGGCCCACGCTACAAAATTATCTCTCGCTATCGAGGCTATCATGGTCACACCATGGGAGCGCTAAGCGCAACGGCACAGGCTGAACGTAAGCTCAAGTATGAGCCCTTAGTTCCTGGTTTTCTTCATGTAAGCCCACCTTACTACTATCGGTTTGGTGATGGACAGCCGGAAGATGTTTACAATGCCGCCTGCTTGCGAGAACTGGAACAGACAATTCTCTATGAAGGGGCTGAATCTGTTGCAGCAGTGATTGTGGAACCGATCATTTCTGGGGGTGGGGTGATTGTGCCGCCAGAAGGCTATTTGCGAGGTGTGCGAGAGATTTGCGATCGCACCGGCATCCTTCTCATCTATGACGAAGTCGTTAACGGCTTTGGTCGCACTGGAAAAATGTTTGGCCATCAACACTGGGGTGTGGAGCCAGACATTATCTCCTTTGCAAAAGGTCTTACTAGTGGCTATATGCCCCTGTCTGCCACAGTGGTAAAACAGTTTATCTTCGAAGCTTTCTTAGACGACCCTGGCAGTGATAGCCATTTTCGGCATGTTACTACCTATGGCGGCACCCCTGTCTGCACAGCAGTCAGTCTAAGAAGTATCGAAATCCTAGAAAGAGAAAACCTGTGTGAGCGTGCGGCTGAGATGGGTAATTATCTGCTTGGAAAGTTGCAACGGCTGTTAGAGCATCCCAATGTAGGTGACGTTAGAGGCAAAGGCTTGCTGCTTGGTGTGGAGCTAGTCAAAGATAAGGCCAGCAAAACACCTTTAGATAGCGATGCCGTTGCTTCGGTAACTAAATACTGCATGGACAAGCAGATGATTATTGGTCGAAACACGAACACAATTCCTGGTTTTACCAATGTGCTAATTCTGGCTCCACCGTTGGTGATGAGTCGAGAAGACGCCGATCGGCTAGCAGATACTCTCTGTGATGCTGTTTTTGCTTTATCCAGTTCCTGATGTTGTCTCACTAGATCCCTAAAGTCTCTAAATTAAGATGGTGTCACTAATCTAGTTCCTCTAGCTCATATTTTACTCCAGGCGGGGTAGCGATATCCTGCCTGGGACTTAAAGTCACAAGGCTGATCAAATTAAAACTCGCTAAAGGGGTTGAGCGATCGGTAAACGATCCATGTATAGAGCCCCATAGTCAGGTTGTCTGCTAAAGCAACAATTCTCAATTAGCATTGAATTCTGCACCCAATGCGGGTTCAAGGTATCCAACCAATCTCAATATAAGGTTTTAGCCAATGGATTGAACCCTCTTTATTAGCAGAGGAAAGATTACAACAATCCCATTGTACCTCGACCAATCAAAATTTTCACTGAGTCCTCCTCAAAAAAGACGATGGGACAATCAGCGTTCTCAATTATCTCTCTCGTTTGGAGTTAATACCATGAAAACACCACTGTTTAGATTGAAACACTATCTCTATGCCCTGGCATTTTTACTTATCTTTCTCCCCCAGGTTGCTTTTGCCCAGGACGATACTGCCTCCGTTGGGATCTTGGGTTCCATTGAGGCTGGTGTCCAGGGTGTCGTAGATGTTCTCAATCTAATCTTTTACTTCAAGGTTGGCGGCGAGAATGGCATGCCATTTATTGTTCTTTGGCTGGTGATTGGCGCTGTCTTTTTCACGTTTCGGCTTAAATTTATTAATATCCGTGCCTTTAAACATGCCATTGATGTGGTGCGGGGCAAATACGACAGTGAGGAGGACGAAGGCGATGTTTCTCACTTCCAGGCCCTGGCAGCGGCGCTTTCAGGAACTGTAGGGATTGGTAACATAGCGGGGGTTGCGATCGCAATTCGTCTCGGTGGTCCAGGCGCTGCATTCTGGATGACCATGGCAGGTTTTCTAGGCATGTCGAGTAAATTTGCCGAATGTACCCTGGGTCAAAAGTATCGCGTCATCAAACCTGATGGCACCGTGGGTGGCGGTCCCATGTATTACCTATCTCGGGGATTGTCGGCCATGGGCATGGCTCCGGTGGGTAAAGCATTAGCAGTCATTTTTGCTGTTCTTTGTGCCATTGGTAGCTTGGGCATTGGCAACATGTTTCAGGCCAACCAGGCCTTTGCCGCTGTTTCTAATGTGTTGCCATTTCTAAACGGTTTTAGCTGGCTATTTGGTATTGTCTTAGCTCTGATTGTGGGTTTGGTTATCTTGGGAGGTATTGAACGGATTGGTGCTGTTGCCGGCGTTCTCGTGCCGTTTATGGCTGTGGTTTATGCCATCGCTTGTTTCTGGGTGATGTTAGTCAAACTCCCGGAGGTTCCCGGTGCCATTGGTACAATTATTGCGACAGCTTTTAGCCCAGAGGCAGTGGCAGGTGGAGCGATTGGTGCCCTGGTGATTGGCTTTCAGCGGGCAGCATTCTCCAATGAGGCAGGATTAGGTTCAGCGGCTATTGCCCACTCTGCTGCCAAGACAGATGAACCGATTAGAGAAGGGATTGTGGCTTTGCTAGAACCCTTTATCGACACCATGTTTATTTGTAATTTGACAGCATTGGTAATTGTTCTGACCGGAGTTTATGCCGATCCCACCGCTGCTGATCTCAATGGAGCCCAGCTGTCGGCGGCATCCTTCGAAACGGTTATTAGCTGGTTCCCCTATGTGATTGCAGTGGCCGGATTTTTGTTCGCCCTGTCAACCATGATTTCCTGGAGCTATTATGGACAACAATCCTGGGCATTTTTGTTTGGTGACAGCACTGTTAACATCTACAAGGGCATCTTTTTGTTCTGTGTCTTTGTCGGTGCAGTGGTTAACTTAGGTCCCGTGCTTGATTTTAGCGACATTATGGCCCTGGCAATGTCGCTGCCTAATCTGTTGGGTTGCTTCTTGATGTCTGGACTGATTGCTAGGGAGTTGAAGAGCTATATGGAGCGGCTCAATTCGGGAGAAATGCTACCCCAGACTCCAATTGCTCAGGAAACAGTCTTTAAATAAATGGAGGTAACTGAGATGAGTTGGCTTAAGCGAAAATCTGTTCTGATTCCCATAGACTTTTCTGACCTTTCTTATCAGGCACTGGGGCCTGCCAAAGAACTTGTGGACGATGGGTCATCTTTGAAACTGATTCATGTGCTTGCACCGTTGCACCCTGCCGATCCAGCGGCCATGTGGGACACAGTCAGTGATGAAGACCGCAAGCAAAAAGTCCAGGCCTTTGCCCATGAAAAGCTTAACGAAATGGGCTACGACAAGCTTCACATTGAGGTGGTCATTGGGGACACTACGTCAAAAATTGTGGACTATGCCCAAGAGATAGATGCGGACTTAATTGTCATGCCGTCCCATGGACGCAAAGGTGTCAGTCGTTTTTTGATTGGGTCGGTGGCTGAACAAGTGGTGCGATTATCTCATTGTCCAGTGTTGATTCTGAAGTAAACTTTTTGGCAACGTTAATTCAGCATGTGGGGTGAATCTCGTATGACTGGATGTTCGTAACAGAACATTTCGTAAGACGGTTAGCCCACTCAGCCGCCACAGTCGTAGCCCAGCGCGCGCGCGTACCCTTGCCAATGAGCATCGTAATAACGCTTCGCTTTGGGCCCCAACGCATGATAAGGTCTCTCGATAGCGAAGGCACCTGTCGAATGCTTCGGAAGTTTTTGCTTAAAGGCGGGTGACGCGGCTTTGAGGGCGCTCAGAAAACGTGGCTCGTTGCTGGCTTGACGGAGCAACCTGTCCAGAATCGACGGTCGTGCCGAACAGCGCAGGAAGCTAGCAATTCTGGCGAAGTAAGCGTCCTCAGTCGAAGTGAAGATGTCCTCACAGCGAACTCGCATGAACCTCGAATCGGTCAGGTGTTCGAGAAGCGACACCTGGCGCTCATATAGCCAATCAAATTGCCTCATGATGGCGATATGCTGTTCGTCAAGAGATTCTGCGTCCCGGAGAACTTGCGTCAGAGTCTGTCCGCCGAGAGCTGCATGAGCTTTCTCTACCGCCCATGCTTCACCACCTCGCAAATGGTACTTCGCTGCGCTGAAGATAAAACTCGCCGGATCCCGCGTAAAAATTAAGAACCTCGCTGACTCGACATCCAGGAGGCCCGTTGCTTCGAGTGCCTCGGAACCGAAGTTGCGACAACGGATGTTCACCACGCTCCCAGGCCTGTCGTAGCCGCCTACACTGTCAGCCTTATCAGGCTGCACGCTCTTGACAAACCCAGTCTTTTTATCGATGCGATGGACATTTTGGATGTAGTTATTCCCACATTTATGAAACAGCAAGTAGCAATTGATCATCTTGTCCTCCTAAATGCGAACTAGGGTAGTGGTGGAGCGATGTAATTATCGCTTCCAGAAAGAAAGTGTAAGTTTGATTGTTCTGGTAGCGGACTTTCAATTGCCGTCCAACGATTGAGCTAAGCCGCTAACACTGCCGAGTACGCTGCCGTCGGCTAGCGGGGGTCGTCGGCTCCAGTGATTTACTATGTTGCACGCTTCAAGCAGGTTTCCCAAGCCCTAACAGGCATACCTTGCGTGCCGAAATAGCTATATATTCAGCATTAGATTTGGTAGATCAGGCCCATAATTCTGGATCTTATCCGCCACTTTCGTGGTGATAACACCTTGATTTACACAGCTTATATACAATGGCTCAATAGCTGCTTCAGGAAGGGTGCTAAATTCAAGTTGAGCAGGGTATGTCAGGGCATGCCGCCTCCCGTCAGCCCAGCAATGCTAATGCTTTCCAAGTGAATCGATGAGGATAAATGCTACAAGACTGTTCGCACGATGTGTTGGGCCGAGGGCATTTGCTGCACTTGAGTGTGGAGTAAAAAACATTACCAAGCGAGGGAGGCGTGTCACCTATAGGGTGACCTGGTATATCGGGTGCTTAAATTTCTCAGTCCCACTTCGGCGTCTTCCAAATTTGCAATGGGGCATCAAACCCTTCACCAATCACAAGATAACGACCATCAGGGGTAAATTGAACAATGCTGTAATCATAAGAACCAATATCAACTGATTGAGGCTTGCCTAAAACCTCTCCTGTTTTAGCATCCCACCATATCAGGTGCTTTTTCCGAGTGTGTAGAGCATCAACACGATCTTCGGACACAATAGTGGCGAGTAAATCACCATCATCACTGAGTGCAATATGAGAGATATGCTTATTTGCAGATAGGTCATATTGGGAAAATTCACGAATTTCTTTTCCTGACTGGGTATCAAATAAGCTGAGCTGATTTGTTTGGTTATCATAAAACACAAATCGTTCTCCAGTCCCAGTAAAGCTAATGCGACCTTCGCCTAACTCTAAAATAGGACGTTGCTGGCTGGTATCCCAAACAGTAATGTCATAGGGAACTAGCCTAGAAAATGAAGTAGTATCATTTCCTACCACAACTTCTCTATGTTTTTCACTAATGAGAATATTCTCTTTTGTGGTAAAGCTAGCAGCATCTGCCTCTAATGAAAAGAATCGGGTACCAGAATCCACATTCCAAATTTCAACCCTATTTTGCCTGTCAACAACAACATGTTGACTATCAGCACTAAATAGGTGGCTACTATGATGAACGTTACTAGATAACAAAGACCAGGAAACCCCTACCCAGAGATTATCGGATGAATAAATTGTTTCTTCATGGATCAATCGTTTATGTGACCTTAAATCCCAAACACTAGTGCTATGTAAGGGGTCCCCTTGATCCGTCTGAGTTACTGCATCTTCTACTAAGAAGGATTGATTTTCACTTAGTCCAAGACGCGAGTCACCAAAAGATGGGCTATGAGAAAATCCTCCTGCAGGTATAAAATCATCAACCGATGTAAATATCTGCCCATTAGTCGTATCAAAGATTGTTAGCCCCTGATAATTATGACCTGCTAATAGGTATTGATGTCGATCATAACTCATTGCAATATGGGATTCTTCTATAGGAATATCATCTACCAGATTGCCAGATTCAAGTTCCCAGACTTTGACATATAAACCTTCGATAGTTCCCGAAATAGCATACAACAATTTTCCATCTCTACTGATGATTGGTTGCCCTAGCTCTAAACCCTCGCTGTTAATAACAATATCTGCATCAGTCGACATCGACTTCCTCTCTTCCGAATTAAGCCAGCCTGTGATTTCATGTCGCTGAAAAGTACTTTCGAGTAGAGAAGGATAGTATATTACCACCGCCACCGCCCCAAAAAACGCTACTAGTAAGCCAAGTGAAATTGTTGTTATAAAGCTAAATGGATTAGCACTATTTCGAGTAACTTGCCTGTCGGTATTATTAGACTTAGGTAGTGTGTATTGATCGCTGGCATCTAATGAGAGTGTGTACTGATCGGCATCTAATAATTCAGACGATTGTGAGGGGACAGCGAGGGGACCTTCTTCCGGAGTTTTAGCAATCAATGGCTGAGGTGGTGGGGAAGCTTCTTTGTTCTTGAAACGATTAGAAGATCTTTTTTTCCTGCCATAGGGTGCTTTGGATTCGGGAGTCTTGAGGGTAGAATTAGGCAGTGTGTATTGATCGCTGGCATCTAATGAGAGTGTGTACTGATCGGTATCTAATAATTCAGACGATGGTGAGGGGACAGCGAGGGGACTTTCTTCCGGAGTTTTAGCAATAAACGGCTGAGGTGATGGGGAAGCTTCTTTGTTCTTGAAGCGATTAGAAGATCTTTTTCCCCTGCCATAGGGTGCTTTGGATTCGGGAGTCTTGAGGAATGATGCGGGACCTGATTGAGCATTCTCCCCATCGATAGATGTCTGAATTTCCTCAATGGTTTGATAACGATGATTTGTTGGCATGAGGATCATCTTATTTAGCAATTGAGCGAGTCTCGGGCTGACGGGCTGCTGTAAATAGTCTTGCCAAACCCATCTTCCCTCTCCAGTCTCATAGAGACTAAAAGGAGAAACAGCTGTCAGTAGGTGAATACAGGTAATCCCCAGACTATAAATATCACTGGCAAAAACAGCTTTTCCCCGCGCCTGCTCAGGGGCTGTATACTCAGCACTGCCAATGACTGTACCCGTTTGGGCCAGGGCTAAACCCGTGACATGTTTTGCTGCCCCCAGATCTACCAATACCAGGCTCTGGTCAGTGGCGCGACGAATGATATTGGCAGGCTTAATATCACGATGAATAATATTGTGATTGTGAATAAATTTTAACGTGGGCAATACCTGATTTAGGACATGCCAGATTTGCGCTTCAGAAAAGGTGCCTGTCTTTTGTAGCTCATGGGCTAAGTCTTGCCCCTCTATATAGTCCTGAATAAGATAAAGATGATTATCTTGCTCAAAGTAGTCTATGAGTCTGGGTATGTTCCCATGATGGCCTAGCTTCTTAAGTTGATTGGCTTCTTGATAAAAAAGCTTAGTAACTGTATCTGGATGCTTGCTTGACCTGAGCGCTGGGAAAAACTGTTTAATGACACATCGAGGTTTAGTGGGAAAGCCTTGGTCAATTGCTAAAAACGTTCTACCGAAACCACCCTGACCAATGGGTTTGATGGCAACATAACGAGCTCGAAGACCAATCACGAAACCACAGCTAGGACAGACTTTTATGTTAGGGTGATGCGTTTGTGGTGCAGAACACTGAGGATTCAAGCAATAAGCCATAGGAGTTCAGTCTTATAAAGCTTGGTCACAACTAGCTACAACAATAGCTGCAAATATTACGAACTGCAGGCTAGTGAATTGCCCAACAGTCCTTATGGTGCCCACCAATTTCCTATTCTCCAAACCAAACTATTACACTACCTTGGTTATAGCAAACGTCCTGATGCATATCGAGTGGGACAGTTGTATCTGATTCAATCTGTATTATACCCAAGTAACTAGTTTGATTGTCTTAGGATGCTATTCTCGATTGATTTTCAATCTAAATTCAAATCTTTACAATGCCGAGTTGGAGACATCGGTAGCGTGAACAAGGCTATTCAACAAACTTACCTGAATGCCACTCTTTTTTGTTAGGAATGTGAGTATACTTGCAAAGGAGAGAGGATAAGGAAGAAAAAGGAAGAAAACAGAGCTCCATTAACCATGGTAAAGCGGTGCTCCTTATATTCTTAAGCTCGGGCATGAACAAAGGAATACCCTTTAAGGAATGGGCCATACCACTTAAAAAATCGTTAGGGTGATTGCTAGACTAGAATGTAGATTCAGTCTATGGTTCAGTGGTTTACTAAGGGGGAGAGACGGTATGGCAATACCCCATGGCAACTGGCGAGTGTTTATCTACCGACGTGTCACACTACCGGTACCTATCCCTATCGAAAGGTCTGGACTGAGGGACTAGAGGCGCTATGACGATCAAGGGATCTCAAGGCAAGCCCGAGTCATGTGGCTTAAGCGGGAACATCCCTTTATAGCCACCAGCCCAGTGAGTTCGGAGACGTCAAAACCACTATATCCAAAAAGGAATAGGTTGACTTATTATGTCACTACTTCATTCGGTTTTCGAGCTGTTACAAAAAACATTGTGACATCATTCCAATACCCTTTTTTATCTGAAACTTTCTCTATTTCTGCGAAATACTCTTGCCTGCACTGTTCCAACTTTTTGTTAGACCATTCCACATCCTGAAGCCCAAATGCACTTCTGGCATTACCAGTCCAAACAGATTCTATATCTTGAAGGTAACGGCCAAACTGCTCAGTTATGAGCGAAATATCCCTAAAGCCGACCATTTCAAGCAGGTCACGACATCGTTCATGGGACCCAAGCAATTCATTCGGATTGGGAATATTGATGCCATATGAGCGAACTACCTGTCTGAATAAGACAGATGCACTAGGAGAAGATTCTGCCAGGCAAGAAAAAGCGACTATTCCTTGTGGTTGCAGCGCTCGATACCATCGATGAAGTACAGTTGGAATATCCGTCAAGTAAACAATTGCAGATGAGCACAAGATAGCGTCGTACCGCTTCTCTGGCAATGTTTGTTCATCCGCATCTACTTGTGCAAACTCAATATTTTTCAGTCCTAAAGTCTCAAGCTTTTGTTTCGCTTGGCGTAACATGCCAATAGAAAAGTCAGTTCCCAGAACATATCCTGTGGAGCCAACTATCTGAGCTGCGGCAATTGCCGCCAAGCCAGTTCCAGTGGCAACATCTAAAACATACTGACCTGGCCGTAATGTTGAAAGCTCTACCAATCGTGCAGCAGCCTGCCTATGAAATTCGTTCTCATAGTTTATGCGATTATTAAAGTCATTCAGGACTTGTTGCTTGTATGTATTGCTCGACGAGTCGGCCATATAATCCACTAATTAGGTCTGTTGATACCAAGTACAGGCAATACCACATGCCTTACATAGAAAAGCGTAAAACATGCCATCTCCATATTCTGCAACATCTTCTCGATTCATCTGCCCAATAAACATCATCAACGTATTACACTCTGGGTAACTTCGCTTCGGATAAGCCGGTAGCGGATGAAGCGCTGGTCTTGGATCACAATCTCGCCATCTTTGTGGAAACCAAGCCGCCGCAGCGCTGCGACCCGTTTCCTACTGGGGGGCAGCAAAGCAGTAATAGAGTCAACGCAGAGCTCTTCGAATGCATGTTTCAGAATCCTCCGGTAGAGAGCAGATCCTGCTCCCCAGTACTTTTGATTGAGGACGAGACCCAAGTCTACATCATCACCCTCCGGCTGCAGGCCACCCCAGCCGATGAACTCGTCATCCAGCACAAAGGCCCAAGGTCCAAAGCCTCTCTCCTCCCACATTCGTTCTTTGATGGCGACAAAGCGATCGCACTCAACATATCCAAACTCATCCTGGGCCAGTGGCAGGTGCCGCCGGACTGCGGGATCGTTCATCAAGTCAATGATTGCGTTCGGAGGAATCTTACTCAGCCGCGTGAACGTGATTCTATGGTAATTATTGGCTGACATAGCTAAGGAGTTTGAACAAGAGACTGCAGCAGAATTGCTGCCTAACGGATTGAAATCAGGGATGTGAATATATTTTAAAAGCTCTACTCGCTAACTAAATTTGGCAGGCTATGGGCTAGGGCATGTAGTCGATGGTTGTAGGTCAAATTTTTAACAAATTAAGCTGATTCTTCTAAAGTCAGTGGGGAAATTTAAACTAGCAACCTCTATTTTATTGTCCCATGACCGCCCTTGAGCCCATCAGCCCATCTACGCATCGGCGGGGCCTCCCCATCGGTCTTAAAATATTTGGCCTGACTGCCAGCTTACTTGGACTGATGGTAATAGTGGTGGCGGTCTCCACTCGACGCCTGAGACAGGTAAACGAAGAGATTATTAATCTGGCGGATTATGCCCTTCCCATTACTGATCGGGTGGCACAAATTGATGTGCATGTGCTGGAACAGGAGCTGCACTTTGAGCGGGTGCAAACGCTGTATGAAATTGAGCCCCTACATGAGGAGCGCTTGCAGTCAGAGCTAATGGGATTTGCAGAGCGAGGACAGCAGGTCGATGGGGAAATTGAAGCTGCGATCGCACTGGTGCAAACCGCCATTGATGAGACGACTCTTCCCCAAGCCAAGGCCGAATGGCAGCATATTGCCCCCAGGTTAAGGGCCATTGAAACCGAGCATCAAGCGTTTCAAACCCATGCTAGTGAGCTTTTGGAGCTGTTAGCCGCCGGAGATCTAGAGTCTGCCCATCAGCTGGAAGAAAAGCTGATTGCCCAAGAGACCAACTTTAACCAGGCAATTAACGATATTTTTTTGGAGCTAGAAGCCTTTACTGTCGAAGCGGCCCAAGCGGGACAACATCACCAGCAGGTAGTGCAAACCCTCAGTGCATCAGTGGCAAGTTTGGCCACCTTGGTGGGTTTGGTCTATGCCACCCTGGTCACCCTAGGGTTAGTGCGGCCTGTGCGTTCCCTTAAAGTGGGTACTACCGCTGTGCAAGCCGGTGACCTGGACATTCACTTAGACACCTCCAGCCGCGATGAGGTGGGCACCCTGGCCCGTACCTTTAATACTATGGTGGATGAGCTAAGACTCAAGGCGCGTCTAGAAGAGACCTTTGGCAAGTATGTCGATCCGCGCATTGTAAAATCCCTTGTTCAGAGCAGTGACACCGCTGCCACCGATGGTGAACGCCAGGTAATGACCGTCTTTTTTGCCCAGGTGCAAGGTATAGAAACCTGTTTGGCCCCGCTAACACCGACAAACCAAGAGCGGATCATAAACGACTACCTGAGCCTGATGTCGGCCCCCATCAGTAACCATGATGGGGTAATCGACAAATTTATTGGCACCCTGATTATGGGGTTTTGGGGACCTCCCTTCACCGATGGGGCCAGTCACGCTCGCCTGGCCTGTGAGGCGGCCCTAGCCAGCATTGACCAGCTTACCCAGCTATATCCCAAACTGTCCCAGCTAGACATTACGCACACCGGAAATCTCCACATTGGTCTCTCCACCGGTCCCTTAGTCGTGGGCAATATGGGCTCAGAGGCGGCTAAGGCGTACACCGTTATGGGAGATACCGTAAATACCGCATCCCGTCTCAAGGGTGTGAGCCAACAGTACGGAGTGACCATTGTGATCAATGAGGCCACCCAGCAACAGGTGTCAGATGTCATGGCCACCCGAGAGCTAGACCTGATTCGAGTGGTGGGCAAAGAAGATCCTATCCACATTTATGAATTACTGGGTCATAGAAATACTCTAACGACTACAGATGGGGCTGCGATCGCAGCTTTTGCCCAGGGTCTTGCAGCCTATCGACAACAGGCATGGAACCAGGCCCGCCAGCACTTTAATCAATGTTTGGCCCAAAAACCTGGCGACCGTCCCGCCCTACTCTATCTAGATCGGGTTGACCAACTAGAGGCGAATCCACCTGACACCAGCTGGGACGGAGTATGGCAGCTAACCCAGAAATAAATAATCTGCCATTGCTGATCCTTCCATAAATCAGCAACAGCAATAATCTCCTTAAAAACTCCGTTCTTCCTCAACCCCAGAGTCCCTCTCCACCACACTTACCATGCAGTCCCGTTTTTCTCTCTCCATTGGCACTAAGATTTTTGGTATTGCCAGCAGCATGCTAGGTCTACTGTTAGGGGTGGCCTATCTCAACCATGTCCGCATTCGCCAGGTTAACTATGAACTGATTGACATTGCCTACTACCTAGCTCCCCTGACAGAAGATATCGCCAATATTAACGTCCATGTGCTTGAAGAGGAGATTCACTTTGAACGCATGGTTCGGTATTACACCATTAGCAACAACAAAATCGACGGTATCGGCAGCGCTAAAGTCAACGCCGAAGAAGAGGCCTTTAAGGAACGGGGGGAACGGGTTAAACAAGATATTGCTATCGCCATCGCCCTTGCTGACAAGGCCGCTCAAGCGGCCCACACTCCTGAAGATATCCTTGAAATTGCTCGCATTCGCCCACTGTTAGAAGTGCTTGCATCCGAGCACCAAAACCTCCACCACTATAGCTTGGACATTATTGACCGCCTAAAAGCGAGTGATCAAGAGGCCGCCACCCTACTAATTGATCAAATTACCGATTTTAAAGACGATTTTGATCGTCGAATTCAGGATATTTTATTTGAGCTCACTGCTTTTATTGAACAATCTGCAAAACACGCCCAGGCCACCGAACAACGCACACTAAACCTGAGCTTTTGGTTAACCGGTCTTGCCAGCGGTATTGGTCTCCTATTTTCTGCTTGGGTTACCGCTGGACTAGTACGCCCCGTGCGACGTTTAGTGAACAATACCGAGAAAATTGAACAAGGTAACCTGAATGTGGAAGTCCCTGTCTACTCCAGTGATGAGATTGGTCAGCTGACAGAATCTTTTAACCACATGGTCAGCAAGATTCGTGAAAAAGAACAGCTCAAAGCCACCTTTGGTCAATATGTGGACCCACGCATTGTAGAAACGCTGCTGGGACAACCCAACCCAACTGAAGGGAGTCAACGGCAGATGATGACGCTGTTCTTTTCGGACATGGCCAACTTTAGCCGCATTAGCGAACTGCTCACACCAACGGGGTTAGTCACCCTGATCAATCGATATTTCACCCTGGCTTCTGCTCCCATTAAGGAGCACCATGGAGTGATTAATCAGTTTGTTGGTGATGCGGTCAGTGCGTTTTGGGCTCCCCCCTTTGTAGATCCAGCAGATCATGCCAAGCTGGCTTGTTACGCGGCCCTAGAGCAGTTTGACCAGCTTACTAAGCTACGGCGTAGTTTGCCAGACTTACTGGGTATTCGAAAAGGTCTGCCAGAGATTAATATTCGCATTGGTTTGGCATCGGGGGAGGCCTTAGCTGGGAATATTGGCTCTGAACAATCTAAGTCTTACACGGTTATTGGGCCAGTGACCCAACTGGCGGAGAAACTAGAAACCTTAAATAAGGTATACGGGACTCGCATTTTGATGACGGCTAAAACCAGAGAACTAGCGGGTAATACCATCGAGGTTAGGGAAATTGATCGGATTGCCTTCGCTGGAGAACCTGAGTCTATTTATGAACTGCTAGGTATTGCTGGTAGCACAGATCATAAGTTAATTCTGTTGCGAGATTGTTTTCAGACGGCGTTAGAAGTCTATCGAAATATGTCTGGTGAAGAGGCGATATCAAGGTTTCAGGCATGTTTAGACATAGTCCCAGACGACGGACCTTCAACGTATTATCTCAATTTAATAACGTCAAGCAGTTCTTCAAAGCATGTCCATATAAAATAAATTTTCTAACAACGTTTAGGATCACCGGACAGGGGCTTGGGGTTGCCGAGTGCAATGAACACAATCGCGTTTTATCCGTTGATTACCTGACCTCCTCAGATGCTGCGCCCTGATCGTATTGACGGGCACTGTCAATAATGACCGGGAATGTTTTTAACGATGCCTAATGCTTTAAACCTTGGATCAGGGTTCGATAGGTTAACTTAGCGGCATCATTGCGGGCAATATCACCACTTTGTATGGCTGACCATGCTGCCCAGATCAGGGCATCAATGGTGGTGGCAACCCATGCATTGGGGACATCTAGGGCAATCACCCCATCTTGTTTGAGGACATTTACAAAGTCATTTAGTTCTTGCATTTGTCGGGCGTAGGCCGCATTAATATCTGGGTCGGTATAGGTTGATGATTCTGCTACCAAAAAGTGAAACCGATCACCTAGAGGCACCACTGCCTCTAGAAACGCCAGTAGGGCATCGGCAGCCGATAGGTTTTGATTCCTAATGTGAGCTGTGATTTGATCAATGGCCTCAATCGCTTCGAAGGCGATCTCACGGATCAGGGCCTCACGGGACGAAAAGTGGCGGTATAACGTCGCTCGCCCAACACCGCACTTGCCTGCAACATCACTGAGAGAAACCCCTGGATTTTTCGCTAATACAGCAACAGCTGCGTGCAAAATAGCCTGCTTGTTAGATGCGTTTCGAGACGATTGACCACTCATTAGACTAGTACTTTGTGGCGTAAGTTTGCCCACCATCACATGGGGATGAGTCGATGGATGGATGGATGGGTGGATGCAATAGCGCCAAATTTTTACCATCGGCTACTAGTATAGCCTAATGAGACAAAGATGTCTTATCTTAGACAAGTGTGTATATTTATTGCTGGTTTACCCTAATAATTGGAGCTGGTATCTACGCTAGGGACGTGTATGTCTGGCAATTACTTGCCCAGGCTAAGGGTTCCGACAAAACTCATACAATACTATTATCTCAACCTTGATTTTGGTGCCGAACTCAGGTCCATTCTATCCGTCTATTATCCTGACGGTTCTCTGATTTAATTGCTTATTTTTTAAAGGCTCTATTAGCAACTATGAAAGCCCTTCACTGGTTTCGGAACTTGGCCCTGTTTCTAGGCGGTGCTGCACCGCTGGTGTTCAGTGCTCCTACCCTGGCTGCGGAAGATGTCACCCTATCCTATGGATTGTTAGAGCTATCAGTATCAGTGGCCTCATTGGAAGGCTATGCCACTGACAACCAAGTTAGCGAGGAGTTAGAGTTTTATCTTAAGTTTCTCAATGAAGAAGAACGTCGCGATCTGCGAGAGATTTTGACGACACCGCTGGATGTGAGTGCTGTCACCCTATCCCAGGTACTTTACGATCCCTTAGGAGAACTCTGGTTAGATCGATTGGGGAACGTCATTCAAACAGCGTCGCGACAAAATGGGGCACGGGGACTGCGGGGGGCCCTGATTTTGGCCGCTGATGATGAGGAAGGGCTGACTCTGCTCAATCTGATACGCCGGTTTCCTACACCCACGCTGCGGATTAACTCGGTTGAGATTTTGGATGTGGTTAACACAGTGGTAGATCTGCTGGACCAAACTGAGACTGCGATCGCAATGCTCCACACCCAAACAAATACCGAAATAGCCGCTACAGAGCCCATCGACTATGCCCAACGCCCTGATCTAACCCAGGCGGGGCCAGTCTCCTGGCGAACTCAGACGTTAGAATTGCGAGACTTACAACGCGATCGCCAATTGCCTGTGGATCTGTATATCCCCCAGAGCAATGCACCCGTTCCTCTGGTGGTTATTTCCCATGGGTTTGCCGCCAGCCGCACTAACTTTGTCGATGTGGCCCAGCATCTGGCGAGCCATGGCATTGCTGTGGCAGCCATTGAGCATCCTGGTAGCAACTTTCAGCAGGTGGAAAATTTACTGGCGGGCAATGCCTCAGCTGCAATGGCCCCCAACGAATTTGTAGATCGCCCCCAGGATATTTCCTATTTGTTAGACTACCTGGAAACCCAAACGAGAGGAGCGCTGACCCATCAGTTTGACCTCAATAGCGTGGGTGTTATAGGACATTCTTTTGGGGGGTATACAGCCCTGGCCCTGGCTGGTGCTCAGCTTAATGTTGAACAGTTAGAAGCCCGTTGCACCAGCGACTTAATTGAAGCAGACTCGGTTAATATTTCCATACCTTTACAGTGTCTAGCCCTACAAAGTCAGTTTGAACAACCCCTTCAAGACGAGCGAGTCAAAGCAGCGTTTGTTTTTAACCCCATTACCAGCTTAGTGTTTGGAGAAGCCGGGCTGGGGCAGCTCAGTACGCCGATATTGATGGTGGGAGGCAGTGCCGATCCGGTGGCTCCGGCCTTAACGGAACAAATTCAACCGTTTACCTGGTTAACGCCGTCGGATAAATACCTGGCGCTCATGCAGGGAGGTCACCATAACTATGCCCAGTCTGAGACGTTGCCTGATGAGCTATCGGGTCCCGACCCGACCCTTGCCCGCGAATATCTTAAAGCCCTGGGTCTGGCATTTATGCAAACCCATGTGGCTGGGCAGTCAAACTATCGCCAATTTTTGCAAGCAGGCTATGCCCAATATTTAAGCCGAGAGTCTTTACCCTTGACGCTGGTGCAGGATGTCTCCTTAGAAACGTTAGAAGCCAGTCGATAAGCGACCATGATTTTTTCCAATGAAGAACAGATTCTCCACTCATGGCAACAGAATGCTGCCCCGTGGACGGTGGCTGTCCGTGAACAACAGATTGAGAGTCGTCAGCTAGTTACCAACCAGGCAATTGTAGAGACCGTAGTGTCCTATTCACCAAAGACGGTGTTGGATATTGGCTGTGGTGAAGGCTGGTTAGCCAGGGCGTTACATGCCCATAACGTTATGGTTCACGGTGTGGATGGGATTCCAGCCCTGGTGAAACAAGCCAGGGCCAAGGGAGATGGCAGGTTCGATGTGATGTCCTATGAAGAGATTAGTGCGGGCAAATGGCGAGACATCTTCTTGCGAGACACCTGCTTGCAAGACACCTGCTTGCAAGACACCTGCTTGCAAGACACCTTCGATGTTGTTGTCTGTAACTTTTCCCTATTTGGCAATGAATCTGTAGCCGCGCTCTTAAAACAGGTGTCGACATTACTCAGTCCTGGTGGTCATTTTATAATCCAAACACTACATCCGCTCATGGCGTGTGGTGACCAACCCTATAAAGATGGCTGGCGTGCAGGCTCCTGGGCTAGCTTTAGTCAAGACTTTGTAGACCCAGCTCCTTGGTACTTTCGAACAATGGCAAGCTGGATCGGTCTTCTCTCTAAAAGTGGCCTGGTATTGCAGGACTTAATTGAACCGATACATCCCAAAACGGGTAAGCCGGCTTCTGTTATCTTTGCCTGTCAGAGCAACAGGATATGTCATCAGTAACGCATCGCGTTTCTCATTGGCGTTGATACACCCTGCCCATAGTCACTACTCACTACTTACCACCAGGTTTTATTGATCCCAACCGAGAACTGCCACATTTTCGCAGTGAGGCTTCCGTGCATATGCTGAGGAGACTGTAAATCGTTGGGTGATATGCCCCCTATTTACGCATTTATTCTGATGGTAGGTTTGACTAGCCGACTTAGAGTTAGAAACTATCAGTTCTAAACTCTCACTTGTTTTTATGAATAGGTGCCTTCAATCTATTCCTTTAGGAATAGTTAGCCTTTTGGGCTACTTAGCTGTACCCGCCCATGGCGATGACTTCAACTGTTTACAGCTGAATATCTGTTTTTCGTCAGCATATCTTTTTGCCGAGCCCTGTCATGACGAACCAGCCATTAAGATGACGATCGATGATTGCACCGATGATGCAGTTTTGCCATTCGACAGCCTCACCCATAGAAACTAAAATGCGGCTTACCTGTCAGAGCAAGGATGGTTGATAATAGAAAGCGTTGTCAAAAACGTTAATCCATTATGCCTGTACCCACTAATCTGACGACTCTGGATGGTACCCCCCTGTCCCCAGATGCGATCGCAAATAAAGTTGTACTATTCGTTAACGTTGCCAGCGCTTGCGGTTTAACCCCCCAATACAGCGGCTTGGTAGAGCTGGACACGGCATATGGCTCCAAAGGACTCGTCGTTGTAGGCGTACCCTGCAACCAGTTTGGCGCTCAAGAGCCTGGCACTCCTGATGAAATCAAGGACTTTACCAAGACTAAATACGATGTAGAGTTTACGCTGCTCGAAAAGCAGGACGTTAATGGTGCTAATCGTAGTCCTCTATACCAGTTTCTAGTGGGCGACGGCGACGATATCACCTGGAACTTTGGCAAATTTGTAGTAGGGCGCGACGGTAATGTCGTTGCTCGCTTCGATCCTAAGACAGCTCCTGATGCACCTGAACTCAAGGCTGCTATTGAGGAAGCTCTAGGTTAAACCTAAGGTTTAAATTGCTTTCCCCCTTTATCCTTAACTGGATAGAGGGGGTTTACATTTTTATTTAATCGGATAATCCGTAGGGGCGTATTGATATGTACCCAATGCAGAAGATAAACCATTTGCCTATACACCGCAGGGTGCCCTGCGGTGCGCCCCTACAAAATAACCGGATATCTTAAAAATCTCTTTCCTGAGAATATAAATTCAGCCGCACTCTCCAAAATAAAAACATAATTAGGCGAGGCAGATAGAAAAGGCCTATAGAATTTAAGAACAAGGCTGACGAGGTTTCAGGCTCTATTCTTATCCCCTCTTTCCCCAATGCAAATAAAGTACACTGCGCTCAATTTTCAAGAAAAGCTAGCTAAATTCAGCGATCGCTGGTCTCCTAAAGTCATTGCTGAGATGAATGATTACCAGTTTAAGCTAGTTAAACTAAAAGGTGACTTTGTTTGGCATGATCATAAAGATACTGATGAGGTATTTATTGTTGTCAATGGTCATTTGACCATTGAATTTCGAGATGGTGCTGTAGAGCTATCTACAGGAGAAATGTTTGTTGTCCCCAAAGGGATAGAACATAAACCCCATGCCGAGAAAGAGTGTCATATGTTACTCATTGAGCCTCGTGGTGTCGTTAACACAGGAGACACTGTTGGAGAGAAAACGGCCCAAAATGATGTTTGGATCTAAGGATATCCAGGTGGAAATTTAGGTATAATATGTGTTCTCCATCAGTAGGGACATCAATTTTATGACTAACAGTTTTCACTATGCATTCAAGGTAAAAGATCTTGATAGCACAAGGAGATTTTATGGAGAGATTTTAGGTTGCCGAGAAGGTCGTTCAACCGATAGCTGGATCGACTTTGAGTTTTTTGGGCATCAGCTTTCTGCCCACGTAGGTGACGTCAGTACAAACGTTGATTACTGCGGCAATGTCGACGGCATATCAGTGCCTATTCCTCACTTTGGATGTCTGTTGAGTAAAGCTCAGTTCAAATATGTACAACAGAAGCTAGAGGCTGCTGACATTGATTTTATAGTTAAACCTCAAACGCGTTATCCAGGCGAAGCTGCACAGCAGTCCACCATGTTTGTGCTGGACTATAGTGGCAACCCACTAGAATTTAAATCGTTTGAAGATAGCTCTAAAGTGTATGACTCATCGGCAAAAGTCGCTCTGAGTTATTAGCCACATAACTGAACAATGAGTTGTTATGCAGTAGCGTAAGTCCAATATTCAATGGCGGGGCTATCCCTCGCGCGCTTATGTCCCCCTCAAAGTTCGAGCTTTTATGGATTTTCTCAAACAATCTATGGCCTAAAACTCAGAATGATGCACCTCATAATGCAGCGTTAGAGACATCAACCCCGCAATCATGGCAGCCGTTAATTCGTGATAGCCAGTCATAAGACAGATCTGATAGCTTACTAAGCACACCCAGATTGTCTTTCCTGCTGGTGTAGTCAAGCAGTCAACATGCTCAGCGATATACTCCAATATTTCTAGGAACTTGAGAAACCCATAGAGAATTGCCATAGATAATTAAATGTTTTGGGCCATAGCTAACCCAGAATTATTCTGAGTTAGCTATATTTTAATCAGAATTATTCTGATTTGACAATAATTCCTCTCTACTTGCCTTAAAAAATTGAAAATGTGCCCTTGGGATGGTTTAGGTATACGTTGATAAGCACCTGGTGCCGAAGCATTTTCAGGAGTTTTGGGCAGCAGGCAAGATATGTATGATGCGATCGCTGATTGAGGGAATGCACCGGTCTAGAGTTATGGCTATTTAACGATGCTTCACCACTAAAGGCATTCCAAGGATCAGCAATGTCGATATTATTTAGACACAAATTTTAATTATTTATGCCAGCGGCATGGGCACCGATGAATACAGATAGCTCGATACAAACAGCTAGAACCGTCCGTATTGCGATTGATATTGGCATTGTTGTTGCTAAAATGGAGAGCTCCCTCAGCTTTTATCGAGACTTATTAGGGTTGTCAGTTGTTGCAGAGGTAACAACCTCACTCATTGGTAAAGGGCGTATGGTGCAACTCCAGCATGGCGAGTCCCTAATTAAGCTAGTGGAGTTACACAACCCCCCTTCTAAGCCCGGCCCAACAGATATCTCAGAATTTCTAGGCTACCGATATATTACCCTGCTCGTTGCTGAGCTAGATGTCATTATGGCCAAGATTAAAGCTCGAAACATCTCTATTGCGCTACCCGTTACACAGCTGAACAACGGGACCAGAATTGCTACGGTCAAGGATCCTGACGGTAACATTGTTGAGTTCGCCCAAGAAACGAATTAAATCACATCTGACAAATTTTGATAGATGTTCTATAGTTTGTATTAGTTTATCCAAATTAAAGTCCTGTGACTTTTAGGTAGCATAAAGTATCAAAGCCGACAGGCATGAGACACTGAGCACAGTATAAGAAAAGCTATGTGTTCTTAAGAACACATAGCTACGTTTATCTCACTGACCCATCTAATCATTATGGCGAACCTTATCAATCAGGTGTTTGACCTGCTTAACAAGTCTTGGTGGCTGGAAATAATGGCTGCATCTCCAAGTTGTGGATATTTTTTCGGTCCCTTTAATTCAGAAAGCGAAGCGCTACAGGAACAATTGCGCTACGTAAAAGCTCTAGAACACCAGGGACGTGAAGTTTTACTAGTATCGGTTGTCCGCCGTCAGGCCCCCAAAAGGCGTATGGTGAATTACTCTGAGGCGGCTTAATTGACGCAATATTCTTTTCTTACAGTATTTTTTGTATCTCCAGGCTGCTACGGAAGAACAGACTCTAGATAGCCGTTCCGGTTTACCAAAACATCAACTACTTATTCCTAAACCTTGTAGTACAAAGACTTTAGGAATAAGTAGGTTTGTTAAGTATTAAGCATAAATACTCATGTAGTTGTTATGTGTATAGTACTCATCAAAGCAGATGAGTATTTATGCTTATGAGAACTATTGGCGCTTGCTTGAATAAATGTGGACAATCCTGTCGGGACACCCCCTTGTGGATGTCCTGAGAATGATCCTAACGAGGGAGATGTAGTATCACCGTAAAATGTGGTAAAAATGCGAAGGCTCACCCCATGACTCAACTCAATTTTGCTGTCTGGGACAGTCTGCTACAGAAATATGTGGATGGTCAAGGCCGAGTAGCCTATAGCCGCTGGCGGCAAACATCACTGCCAGTGCTAGAGCAGTGGCTAGCAGAGATGAGCAGTGTGGACCTGCGAGGATTGGAAAGGGCGCAGGTGATCGCAACTCTCCTAAACCTATACAATGCCTTGACGATCCGACAGGTGCTTTATGAGTACCCCATCGATTCCATTCGACCTAAGTTTCTAGGCATCCCTAACTGGCTAGCTTTTTTACGGTTTTTCACCAAAAGAGTCTATACCTTAAACGGTCAATCTCTGAGCTTGAATACTATTGAGCACGACATTTTGCGCCAGCAGTTTCTCGATCCGCGTATCCACTTTGCCCTAGTGTGTGCGTCCATTGGCTGCCCATTGCTAAGAGCGGAGGCTTACACGCCAGATATGCTGATGGATCAACTGGGGGACGATTGCGATCGCTTTATCAACAACCCAGACAAAGTTCACTACGATGCTGCTAACAGAACATTGTACTGTAGCAAGATTTTCAAGTGGTACAAGGCAGATTTTTTGACGACAGCGAATTCGATTGTAGAGTATTGCGATCGCTACTACACTGCCGCCCAGCTGCCGACTACGCTCAAAGTGGTTTACCTATCCTATAGTTGGGAATTAAATGGGAATTAAATCCATGGACCCAAAAGCTCATGTACTGACGGAAGTCCAGTCGCCACCGCCGCCGCCACCCACCAGACCCACAGCGGTGGGCTATAAAGATGACTCTTTCCCCCCTGGTCTTACCCTAAGAGAAATCAATATCCTTCGGTTGACCATAGCAGGGCGAGATAATCTGCAAATCGCACAGCAATTAGGTACAACCCGTCACAATATTGAGAAATATATTCTCCGTCTCCAACAGAAAGTTACTAGATACAGTAAAGAATCTCCCCTAATCCAGATCCTTAAAAACAAGGAGTAAGCAGTTGGCAAGGGACGTTAGTGCACATCTTCGCAAAATTGCCTCAGCCATCACTCAAAAACACCCATACCCCATAGAAAGCCAATGACCAGGTGGATAAAAGGCGATTTGGAACTGTGGAAATTTGACGGCAATTTCACTTCCTATGGTATCTCAGCCAAAATCTTCTCAATAACACTTACAATCTCTTCAGATTTTTGCGGGTCAAGTGCATCCGAGTGGGGCGCAGCAAATTGACCTGAGTCATTGTCAAAATACTGGCCAGAAGCAGTGCCAAATTCTTCTGAGAATGCTGCACGAGTGAGTATTTCAGCTCCGATGCGAATATCACCACCTGCTACACCAAAGGCCTGTTTCACCATCTTGCTACCGAGCATTGATCCAGGATTGACTGCGATAATGGTCGGACTATTTTCTTTGCGGGAAAGCGCGCGCGACCACATCGTCAGTGCCAACTTGCTTTGGGCATAGGCTGAAAAGTCTTCGTTGAGCCTAATCTGGCCCGTTAATGCCTCTAGCTCAACGGGTTCTTGAGCAGCAGAGGATACATTAACAACTCTTCCAGATGCTCCCATCAGTGGCATCAGTTTTTGCGTTAACAGATAGGGTGCGATCGCATTGACAACAAACCGTACATCCAGACCATCCTGCGTCACCGGATTGGACGCGCTATAGACACCTGCATTATTGATCAATACGTCAAGTCTTGTGTGTCGTTCAGTAACAGCCTCCGCGAGAGCCTCCACATCGGCCATGCGAGAGAAGTCAGCCACATAGCTTTCAACCTGTCCTTTGTCTGTAGCTAGGATTTTTGCTAATTCTTCCAGTTTTGCTCGGTTACGCCCATGTAACAAGACATTGTGACCCAATGAGACTAACATCCTGGCCGTTTCCAGGCCAATGCCGTCGGTTGCCCCCGTCACCAGAAGAGTCTTTGTCATAATTTTGTTTCCTTGTCTTTTTTTCTAATCAGCGAAGTCTGGCAGTATGGCATCGGCGAGACGTTTGAGCGTTGTCTCCATAGCTGCTTGATTAAACCGTAGGTTCAACGCCACATGATTTACACCAATCTCTTCCAGTAATTTTAGATGAGCACGCAGGTGGCGCGTGCCCAGCCGAAAACCTAAATGGATCGGCTGTGGGGGTGTCTCAGGATTGTCAGTCAGATCAAGGTAGAGCGGTTGCATCACCGGCTTTGTAGATCGTCCCGCTGCCTTAACCCGCGCCTGCCAATCGCAAATGATTTTTGCCTGCAAGTCAGTATGGCGCGGATACATCATCCAGCCGTCTCCGTTCTGTGCAATCCATTCGGGAGTTTGCTGACTGCCTCCCGTAATCAGCAGCGGCAGTTTTCCAGACACTGGTTTAGGCAGCATGTCCATGCCACCATTAGGGCTACCATAGCGGTTTTCACAAGATGGGGTATCTTCGCCTATGCGTCTAATGTAGTCAAAGCTTTCGCGAAATCGTGTACCACGGTCAGCAAAGGGCAAATTGAGTGCCGGATACTCCTCGGGTCGATCTCCGGAAGCCACCCCCAGAATAAGCCGCCCCCCAGAAAGTACATCAGCGGTGGCCGCAGCCTTGGCAACATGGGCCGGATGTCGCAGCGGCAGAATAATACTGGCCACACCCAGGGCAATCCGTTCGGTCTGGCCCGCCAAGAGACCGAGATAAACAAAGGGATCATAAATCTGACCAGCATCTCCAAATGAGGGCACGTTGAATGGAACATCACGCAACCAGACGGCGGAAAATCCTAATTCTTCTGCAAGTTGGATACGTTCCAGGTGACGGGCCATGGTCGGTACCGGACTCTTTGCATAGGTCTCAATTGGCACCACCAATCCAAGGCTCAACCGATTTGGCCGAAACACGGAATTATATCCTCTATTGATGGGTTGAAACCTTATCTCTTCAATATGTTTGAGCATTTTTGAGTTCTGTTCAAAAAGAACGTGATCCTAGGCGTCAATAAAAAGCCGTTTGACTTGGTACGTATCCATATATTCCCGAAGCGAGGTGATTTTACCGTCCAAGACCGTGACCAAGAAATGGTAATGGTTGTTGTAAACATTGCCATTAGCCATTTTGCCGTAGGATTCCATTTCCAGGGCCACCCGATCGCCTTCAGCTGTCCATCCAGTAGATGTTAGCGTCATACCATCTGGGATAGCAGCCTTGACATTACCCATCAGCGTGCCAATGGCTTCCTTATTCATCTCACCGGACATGGGCAACCCACCTTCACGACCCATCACACGCCAGATGGCATCATCATCGAGCAATTCAAGAGCGCCTGGTACGTCTGCTGCCGAAAAGTATTCGAAGAAATCAGCGACGATTCTCTTATTATCTTCGATACTCATTATTTAATCTCCTGAATACTAATGAGAGCCTCTTCCCAGCCGCGCTGATTGTCCATATCGAATTGTGCACCGTTGTCGTCGGCCCACTTAAAGCGCTTCAGCGCTGGGGTTTGACTTGTTGCCTGATAGAGCCAATAGGCCTCTTCCTTTAGCGCTGCCTCAATGGGCTTGTCAATGGAGGCATACACAGCCTGTTTGCAAGCATTGATCGACTCGGCGGGCCAAAGGGCAATGCGGTTAGCCAACGCTTCAACAAACGAGCCGATTTCTTCGGGGTCGAGCGCCTTGTTGATGGTGCCATAGGCCTCGGCCTGGTTGGCATCATAGTCTCTGGCGCTCAGGATAATCTCCAGTGCACGCCCTAGACCAATCTGACGGGCCATGCGTGACGCGCCACCACCACAGGGCAGAATACCCATGGCGACTTCCATCTGCATGAACGTTGCCTTGCCGCGGGCGGCAAAGCGCATATCGCAGGCAAGGGCAAATTCGTGACCACCACCGCGGGCGAAGCCCTCAATCTTAGCGATGGTTGCCTGGGGCAGCTTACTGATCCGTTCTAGCGTGGTTTGCAGATCGAGCAGTTTAACGTCGTCACGGGAGACTACAGTCGCGGACATTTCCTTAAGGAAGTCCGTATCAGCATGGGCTACAAAAATCTCTGGGTGGGCGGATTGGAATACAACAACCTTGATGTCGCGATTTGTTTCCAATCTTTGGGCCAACGTATTCAGGTCGGCAAGCATAGGCAAGCCTTGAATATTCACGGGTGGATAATCAAAGGTGACCCATGCGATCGCATTTTCAACCTTAACGTTGAAAGTAGTGAAATTATCTTTCATTGGGTGTCTCCTAGAGGCTACAGGGTTCGCTTTTGTCAAAAAGTTGGCTTTGCTAGTTACCTGGTCTTGAAGGGGGAGTAAGCTAGGACGCAATGTTCTCCGTTGGATGCATCCTTGTTCCAGCATCAGCCTATGTCACTTAAAACGATATTGACAAGTACCCACATTTTTGTAAGTAATGGAGATCTTTGAACGTATCGGCAACCAACAATGACGCGGAAATATAACTGGAAGACGGGTTGCGATGTGGAAGCAACAATGAGTGTGATTGGCGGTCGATGGAAGCCAATACTCATTTGCCATCTGCTAGATGGGCGCAAGCGTTTTGGTGAACTGCGACGTCTTACTCCTAACGCAACAGAGCGCATGATCACATTACAACTGCGCGAGTTGGAGGCGGATGGCGTGGTGGCGCGGCATGTCTATGCCGAAGTTCCGCCCCGCGTCGAATACGAGCTAACGGAGTTTGGACAATCTTTGAAGCCCATCCTCGTTGTCATGCAGGATTGGGGCCATGCATTTAAAGCCCATCGACTTGCCGAAGAAGCAGAACACAATTAATCTGGCATTGCGGCTCCTTGGAATGGCTTTAGTGGTGAAACATCGTAAATAGTCATAGCTCTAGACCGGTACATCCCTTAAATCCACAATCACATTCATCTACGCATCAATGAATTCCCTTGTTTCATATTTTGAGATACCTGTTACCGATATAGATCGAGCAGTCACTTTCTATGGGACTGTTTTCTCCAATACATTGGAACGCACGACGATCGATGGTGTAGAAATGGCACTGTTTCCAGTCACGGAAGAGGGTCAAGGCATATCGGGTGCACTGGCTCAGGGAGAAAGCTATGTTCCTTCAAACGAAGGGCCACGGCTCTACTTTTCGGTGCCTAACATTGACCTCACTCTGAGTCGGGTAGTCGCTGTAGGCGGAAAAGTGGCGTATCCCAAAACATCGATTGGGGAGTTGGGGTGGGTGGCTGAATTCGAAGATACAGAAGGAAATTTGATTGCTTTACATTCCAACCATGGGTGATCAAGCAGTACTACCGATTGCAGTGAGAATTCAAGTCTTATAGTTGAGTAGCAAGATAGCAAGATTTGGATCGTCAATGGCTATCTGACGCTTGAAAATGATGTCTGTATCGTTTGATCTGTGAGAACGACATCATGAATGTGCTTTCTAACAAAGTTGCTATTGTAACAGGTGCTAGTGCTGGTATTGGCTACGCAACTGCCAAACTTTTTGCTGAAGAAGGAGCTATAAACCAAAACGAATTGAGATTGCAGGAGCCCACCCACATCCAACGGATCTAGTCGAAAGTCAGGCGATGTCAGTGGTGCTTCCACCAGAGCCCAGCTATAAACCGGTGCTGCCAAGAGCAGTGATCGCAGACGGGGTATTGTCTGATGCTCAAATAGAGACCGTCACCTATGCCGGAAACGCTCACCAGGGCTTCCTCAATGGTTATTTCCTGGTAACTGATGACGGCGAAACCACAGAACCAACCGTCCCCAGTAATCCAGATGCGGTGCAGTTTCGGCGAGGTTATTTCCTTGGCGATGGCACTGGCTGCGGGAAAGGGCGACAGGTGGCAGGCATCATCATGGATAACGTCTTACAGGGGCGGAAAAAGGCGGTGTGGGTTTCCATGTCAAAGACCCTACAGGAAGACGCTAAACGAGACTGGGAAGCTCTTGGTGGGAATCCAGATGATGTGCATCTTCAAGGAAGCTGGAAGATAAATCAGCCCATTGAACTCCCAGACGGTATTCTCTTTACCACCTATTCCACGCTTCGCTCTACACGGTCTAGTGGAGGGAATCACTATAGCCGGTTACAGCAGATAAGTGACTGGCTAGGAGATGACTTTGACGGCTGTATCGCCTTTGATGAAGCCCATAACATGGGGGGAGCCGTAGGGAAGGTTACCAGTATGGGCGTTACCGCCCCCTCTCAGCAGGGCTTAGCAGGCTTAAAAATCCAAAACCTGCACCCAGATGCCAGAGTCATTTATGTGAGTGCTACAGGAGCTACCGAAGTCTCTCACTTAGCCTATGCCTCACGGCTGGGTCTCTGGTCCACTGGGGAATTCCCCTTTGAAAGCCGGTCAAGTTTTATTAGCCAGGTCGATGCCGGAGGTCAGGCTGCGATGGAGATGGTGGCACGGGATATAAAAGCCCTTGGGCTCTATAACGCACGGGTGCTTAGCTTTGATGGTGTGGAGAATGAACCGTTAGAGGTTTCACTTACTGATGATCAAAAACGGATCTACAACAAATTTGCCGATGCCTTTTACATCATCCACCACAATCTACAAGAAGCCTTACAGGTAGCAGGGGTGGTGAGCCCTGATGGGTATGCCTATAACAGCCGAGCAAAAGCCGCTGCGATATCCGTATTTGAAGGCACAAGGCAGCGTTTTTTTAACCATCTGCTCACCTCAATGAAAACCCCTGAAATGATTGAGGCGATTGAGGATGACTTAGCGCATGATCGCTCCTGTGTTATTCAGATAGTGAGCACTAATGAAGCGATTCTGGATAGGAAGCTCTCATCGGTGCCAGTGGGAGAACGAGACAATCTCCAGATAGACTTTACCCCTCGTGAAGGCATCCTTGAATACCTCGATAGATCATTTCCAACCACGCTCTTTGAGCCCTACGAAGATGAGTATGGAAATATCCGCTCTCGCATTGTAAAAGACGCAGAGGATAACCCAGTGCAGTGCCAGCGGGCACTAGAGATGAAAGAGGACCTTATCAAAGAGTTAATGCTCTTACCTGAGATGCCAGGGGCCTTAGAACAAATTCTGTTTCACTTTGGAGAGGAAAGTGTTGCTGAAGTGACTGGGCGAAGCCAGCGGATACTCTACGACCCCGAATCAGGACGCTACCACGCTTCAAAACGAGGCGCACGGGCTAACTCAGAAGAGACTAAAGCATTTCAAAGTGGAGAGAAACGAATCCTTGTTTTTTCCCAGGCTGGAGGTACCGGACGCAGCTACCACGCCTCCCTTGCCTGCCAGAATCAGCAGCGCCGGGTTCACTACCTGCTGGAACCAGGTTGGAATGCCGCCACTGCTATCCAGGGCTTTGGCCGTACCCATCGAACGCACCAGGCGTCAGCTCCCATCGTGCGCGTGGTATCCACTGATGTGCTTGGAGAACGACGATTTACCGCAACCATTAGCCGACGTATTGGCCAGCTTGGAGCGCTCACCAGGGGCCAGCGGGATGCAGCGGGCCAGGGCGTCTTTACCGCAGAAAATAACCTTGAATCCGATTACGCCAAGTATGCCCTCTCCCTCTTTTACAACCGGATGGCCCAGAACCGGATAGAAGGCATGAGCTGTGCTGAATTTGAAGACATTACAGGACTTGCCCTTAAAACCAGGGAAGGGGCCATAAAAGCCGATATGCCACCGATGTCACGGTTCCTAAATCGGATGTTGGCATTGCCGATTGAAAAACAGAATTTTATCTTTGGTGAATTTGAAGCCCTGCACATGGGGGCTATTGAAGCTGCTAAAGAAAGTGGAAAATACGATAAGGGTGTAAAAGCAGGGAGAATTCATTTAAGAAAGGAAAGAATTGTTGGAATGTCATGAGCTAAGAATCGCCTAGCTTTGGTCAAAGAATGATAGCCATTATGCCGTGCAATATTGATGACCATATTACGGATA
>NZ_JASATU010000047.1:0-406816 GCF_032906605.1 Leptothoe sp. LEGE 181152 | reverse complement strand
TCCATTATCCGTAATATGGTCATCAATATTGCACGGCATAATGGCTATCATTCTTTGACCAAAGCTAGGCGATTCTTAGCTCATGACATTCCAACAATTCTTTCCTTTCTTAAATGAATTCTCCCTGATGCTTTGCCCCATGCGTTTAACAACCTCATTCCTTATGGGGTGTCTCTTAGCTGAGGCTCCCATGCCAGAAAGCTCACCTGGGCCAGACATCATGACTGCCCCAGAAATTGAGCAAACAGTTGAAGTCCAACCTCTACCCGACTCTGTTCGTAACCGTGTTCAAACGGGGCTTTCCAACTATCTCGGCATCTCGACTGACCAAATCAACATTGCCCGTTATAGTCATGAAACCTGGTTTGATGGCTGTCTGGGGTTGGGTGGCCCAGCCGAGTTATGCTTAGCGGCCCTGACGGAGGGGTGGCAAGTGGAAGCGATTGCACCAACGGGCGAAAGTTATTTTTATCGCACTGACCTGACTGGCGACCAGGTACGTCGTTCTACGTTGGACAATAATTTGCCGCCTTCCCTCGAAGCTCGGATTTTGCAAACGGTACACACCGAAGTAACGGAAGCTGAGGGACGTGAACCGGCATTGTCTATTACCCAAGCTCAACCGGAGGTCTGGGATGGTTGCTACGGTTTGCCCAGCGAAACAGGTGATTGCCCTGAAATTGCGATTATGGGCTGGCGGGCCATTGTTACCGATGGTGATTACCACTGGATTTATCACACCGACAATCTTGGCAACACGATTCTCTTAAATGAAGCGGCTAGTACGAATACTGTTATTCCAAACTTGATTACTGACTCTATGTCTGGGCTCTCAGAGACTGATACTACTTTTCAAAGTGTGAGTACTGGGGGAGGGGCAGATAAGGCTCGTGAAGTTGTCGTATTAGACATTGATGGGAAGCTTTCATATTCTCAGTATCGGCTTGATCAACCTGAGGAAAACGAGATTATTAGCCTCAGCCAACAACAGATTGATGGTTTCTTTAGCCTTCTAGAAGAGAACAATTTTCAGAGTTTTATGGGGCTGTATTATTCTCCTACGGCTGACAGGACTGAATTTGACTCGGTGGCTTTGATGGCTCCGACGGGTATGGTGCTTTATGCTGAAGCCAGCCTGGATGATTTGCCAGGCCAGCTTCAGACGATTATTCGCAGCTGGGAAGAGATGCGGTAAGAGCTGCAATCATTTGCGATCGCAATTGGTGGGTTTCGTATATGAAAAATTGGAGCGATCGCAATGTTGGGTTCCGCTAGCTCAACCCAACCTACGTTTGGGGTTCTGGTTCTACTCGCTTAGTCATTGATTCAAGTGGCACACTATCTACTCAAGCCTGGGATAGTGCTTCGAGAGTAAGGATACAGATCAGCATAGGCCTCGTGTTGAATATTGACGGGCTTAGTAAAATCAGGATAGAAGTAACCTTGCAGACCCATGACACCGCAATTGATGATCCAACCATCAGTGCTCATCCAATCTGGTATGGAAGTTGTACCAGTCGGTGATTTTATGGTGTTTCGCTTTACTCCCGAACTGCAGCAGCGGTCAGACGAACTTATTCAACGAGCCAAAGAAAGCCAACTAACTCCTGACGAAGAAGCCGAAATGGCAGGCATTTCAGAACTCTCCCGAATTTTTACCTTCATTAACGCCCAACTCAGTGCCAGTGCAACATGGTCTCCGAGCAAACTAGACGACTGGTACAACAACGAGCCAAATACCTCTGTGAATATTGCCACTCCCCCGAATACCTGAGTCCAGATCGCTTTGAAATAGATCATATTCAGCCAAGATCATTAGATGGTTCCGATCAGCTAGAAAATTTTGCGTTAGCATGCCGTCGATGCAACTTAAGGCGATACAACTTTATCGATGGCATAGACCCAACTACTCAAAAAAGCTATGCACTTTTCAATCCACGAATTGATAAATGGACAGCCCATTTTGCATGGATAGATAAAGGATTGCGCATCGAAGGCCTCAACTCAAAAGGTCGAGCAACCTGTAATCGTTTGGACATGAATGATAATCACCATGATGCAGGGGCAATTATTAATGCCAGAAAGTATTGGATTCAGGGTGGTTGGCATCCTCCAGCAGAAGATGTGAAGAAAGCTCAGTAGGCTGCTAAAAGCCTTCGTCTCCAAATCTGCAACCAAAATCTGATGGAGAAATACCGAAGCTAGAGTAGACCCATCCACCTCACCAGGTCTAACCATGCGCTCCATAGCCCTACTACTTCTCAGTGTCCCACTCCTCCTCATCTGCACGCTTCAACCCGAGCCAACCCAGCCCGATCCCATTTCCAGCACGCCCATAGCCGATAACCCCTCAGACACCCTATCGGCGGATATCCAAACCCAAATTCGCACTGACCTCGCCAACCATCTCAGCATCCCCAGCAACCGAATCAGCATTCAACACCACAGCCGCCAAACCTGGTCCGACGGCTGTCTTGGCCTCGGCGGACCTACTGAACTCTGCCTCGCCGCCATTACCGAAGGCTGGCAAGTTGAAGCCATCGATACAGAAACAAACGAGACCTATATCTATCGCACTAACCTAAACGGCGATCAAATTCGTCGTGCGCCTTAGAGAAGATAAGGGATTGGTGTGAAAGAATGTACCGGTAAATAATGGCAGAAGAAGCAGGGGAGGCGGATTTTCTTTAGTTGTAATTCGCTGATCTCAACAGTCTTATCTAACTTTCGATACCCTCTTCGTCAATTGATTCTAGAATCCAAGAACGGCATGTCTCTGGATTCACCAAATCCACCTTAAACTCCTCGCTATAGTCCATCACAGCCAAAAAGGCATCATAATACTGCTCACTTGGAATACCCCAAGCTACCAGATCAATATCCGAATCCAGCGAAAAATAGTCTGCCTTAATTGCAGAACCGAACACTTTTACTTGCGTTGCACCAAATCTATTTCTCAGCAGTGCCGTCAGTTCAGGGATGAGTTCCCAAGCCTTTTCCCAACGCGCTATCACTTCAGCAAACACTGGCCTTTTGGGTACCGTGTACTGCTTCCATTCTTCTGGTGTCACCTCTAACGCAGTTTTAGCCACTAGTCGAGCCTGAAACTTGGTCCAGCCCAATCTTAGCTGACCTCACTGCCCAACCCATAGAAAACCCTCTCCGTAGCGGTTTATCATAGGGAAAAGCATCAAATCCTCAATGCACCTATGGATGTAATGGAATTTTTCCAGCATAGCGCTGGACAATGGCAATCCCAACGAACCACCCACCACCTGCCCTTCCGACGGGCTGAGTTGGGTGGCTCTAACATTACCGTCGAAGCCCTCGACAAAGCGAACGAAAAAGTCATTGCCATTTGCGAACTCCACGAAATCGATCCAGCATTAGCTGTGGGTGGTGCCTATGTTGCCTGGAATGGTGAAATGGCCTGGGACCGCGATGGTGAAGGCAACCATGAAGGGACTACAGTTTTTGCATTGGTTCCTGATCAGGACAATTCTCGCAAGGGTCGTCTGCTGCGTGAACGCGGTTATGCCGAAATCGTACCCGTAGTCGGTCGCTACGAAATGGATGATGAAGACGGGTTAATACTAGAGACCGAGTATGACACCATGAGCTCTGTCGAGCGCTTTTGGTTTGTCACCCCTGATCTGCGGATGCGTAGCAGTATCGTCAAACGGTTTGGTGGGTTTAATACGGCATCCTTCTGCGCAGAAACCCGTGTGGTAGATGGCAAAGCAATCGAGGGAACGCCTTTGGCAGATACTGCAGCGGTTGAGGCATTTGACCAAACATCACAATTGGCAGCAATGGGTTGGTAGGGGCACTTCCTTGTGGATGCCCTTATGCCATAGGTATCTAAAATTGCGTAGGGGCATCCTTTTGTGGGAAGCCCCATTATTTTTGGGTTTGTAATCTCAATATAAGCTGGCGTTTGGCGATGGTTATGGATGGGGCAGCCACAAGGACAGCCCCTACAAATGTTTATTTCTCCTTGGTTTTCTTCTCGGCCTTCGCCTTGGCTTCCAAGGTTTCCAATCGGCTCTTTAGATCTCGATTTAACTGCTTCAACTCATCAAGATCTTTGCGCAATTCATCGACTGCCTGATCAGCACCGATGGCCCTACGCACTTTACCCATGGCTTCTTCAGCACGGCGTTTTACGCGACCATCAGGGCTTTGCTCCGCTAGCCCTTGCAATACTCGCACTGCACCAGAGACCTCCATTTGACCTAAGGCCATGACAACAGCGACCTGGGTTAAGAAGAACTCTTCGCGGGCAATGGCTTCGAGGCGATCTAGGATGAGATCGCAATTCACCTTACTCTGCCCCGCTGCAATCTTACCCAACGATCGAATTGCATTAAGCCGCAATGCTTGAGGAGTACCAATCTCGGTGTAGGGCAGCAACAAATCTAGAGCTGCTTCTGAAGATTTGAACACACTCAAACCACCCATAGCACCTGAACGCACCACTTCATTCCAACCTGCGCGCTCTTCTAGCACCATTTCCAGTAGCTTAAGCGTCTTTTTCTCTTTATTTTTACCTTTGTCTAAAGTGCTAGAGCCCACTTTACCCAGGGCTGTGGCCGCTGCACCTTCAACGTAGTAGCTCTCATCACCGTTTTCAACAACAGATTTCAGGGCCTTATAGCTCGCTGCTGTTTTTACCCCAGACAAGGCATCTACCACTGCCCGACGCACTTTGGGATGCTGATCATCTAACCCTTTCAACAGTCCCTCAACGGCCTGATCCAGCTGAATCGTAGCCAGGGCTTCGGCCACTTCGGCTCGAACCGCCCAAAAAGAATCTTTCAGTAGGGCTGCGCCCAGGGTCTCTACCGCTTCTAACGTGCCTTTTTTAGCAATGGCCTTCGCAGCGTATACGCGAGAGATAGGATCAGGATCATACTTGAGTTGGGATTGGAGCTCTTTTAATGGGTACTCCAACTTAACGGTTTTGAGAGTATGGTTGCCCACATCAAAACTAATAAAGTCAGGCTTTTTCTGAAGTGGGAAGTAGAAGGCCTGCTGCCGTTCGTGAATTCTCACGGTTACGGTTTGTACATTGACCGTGTCATTCTCAATATAGCCAAACCCCATGGGAATCTTCAGGTCAAAGAGTCCTTCTTGCACCTGGGATTTGCCATCGGCCACCTGGGTCTGAGTCACCATCAGCTTCACAAGATTACTATCGCCATCCCAGCTGTAGCTAATGGAATAATCAGGATGTCCACCACGATAAACATATTGATCAAACAGATAGCGGAGATTCTTGCCAGTTGCTTTGTCAATGGCCCGTAATACATCTACCGTTTCCACAGTGGTGTGGGCATTCTCGGTGAGAAGAGTTTTCAACGTTTTAGTAAACAACTGATCCCCCAAGGCTTCACGAATCATGTGATAAACACAGGAGCCTTTTTCGTATATATGTCGGTCGTATAGCTCAATGGGCTCTCGATAAATGTGAGTAACTAGCGGACGACGGTAGCGACTAGCATCTTCAGCGAGATAGGCACGGGCATGGTTGAGATGATAATACATGGCCTCATCACGGCCATAGGCTTCTTCTAACCACAATACTTCTGAATACGTGGCCATGCCTTCTTTTACCCAAGCATGGGACCAATGGTTAATAACTATCAGATCACCAAACCACTGGTGGGCCAGCTCATGGGCCACCAACGTTTCAGACCGAAGGTCATCGATAGCAGCCCGCTTATCTAACAAACAGCGATCGGTCAGCAACGTGGTGGTCGTGTTCTCCATACCACCAAAGATGAAGTCAGCTGGACAGGCTTGATCATAGTTGGAGAACGGATAATCGTAGCCAAACACCTGACTAAATTTCTCCATCATCTGGGGCGTTTTCCCCATGGTCAGCTCAATTTGATCCTTGCGCCCTTTAGCCACGTAATACCGCACGGGACGACCGCGCCATTCGGCTTCAATGCTATCGTATTCACCAATGGCCAACGTCATCAGATAGCTAGGATGAACCTTATCTAGCTTCCAGTGATAGATTTTGGCTTTGCCATCCTCTTCGGTAGAGATTAATTCTCCATTAGACAGGGCAAAATACTTTTTCGGTACCCGTACCCGCACTTCAGATGTCGCCAGTTGACCTGGGTAATCAAAGCAGGGAAACCAAAAACGAGAGTCTTCATCTTCCCCCTGGGTCCACACCTGATAAGGCTTTTCAGGATAGTGCTCGTCGGGTGCAATAAAGTAAATGCCCCGCTGGGGCTCTTTCACGCCATAGGTAATGACAAGGGTAATCGTCTGCCCCGCCAATGTAGGTTTATTGAGGTGAATGTGCAGCTGTTCACCGTCATAGTCAAAGGACTGCTGCTCGTCGTCGATCGTGATTGAATCGACGGACAAACTAACGGCATCAAGGGTCAAACTCTCAATCCCATTGCGTACCGGATTGAGGCGAATGGCACAGGTACCTTTATAGCTTTTCTTAGGAATATCAAAGTCTAGATCAAGGGCTATGTGCTCAACCTGTCCAGGACGGTCAGGATTATAGTGGGGCGATGCACCGGGAAGCGCGAAGGGTTTATGGCCGTTTTCATCGGCATTGAAATAGGCAGCGACGGACATAGAGAATTTGTGGTGGGTGAAGGCCCTATCCTCCAGTCCCTGCTCCCTGGGGAAAAGGATTGAGGGCGAGGGATCAAGGGCAACGTATTAGCAATTTAGGTTAACGTTTTCCCTAGGATTACGCCGCTACACTTTGGGATATTTAAAGTGTCTCTGGAGCGAGATCTTTAGTTTTTGGAGAGGAAACTTAAAGTTCAGCGATTGACCGTGGCTCTAAGCTAAATAGGACAAACGTGTTTGAGATGTGCCGTTAAATGAACGCCATTGCGACTCGCTCTATTAACCGCTTGATCAATGGAGCCTTGGCCATTAAGCCCCTGGCCAATTTTGCTAAGGATCGTGCCCGCAACATGATGATCAAACGGGCTGAATCTATTGGGGTGTATTGGCTAGATGAGGTGGCCCAACTGCGATCGCGAGGTAGTGATCAGCCATTTAACCCGGCTTGGGAAAAGGAAAGAGAGGAAATTTGCGATCGCAACCTCACCTATCCCGACTATTACCTCACCAGCTTTCACGCCTACGAAGAAGGCAACCTTGGCTGGGAACCTGCCCTAGAGGAATCGGTGGCAGCCAAAGCCGTCCATGCCCGTCTGTGGCCCGAAGGCGATGCCCAAGGCGACTTGCGTCTACGTCAAAGCCATCTTGATGTCCTGCTTGAAAAATTACCGACACCCCCCGAAACCATCGTGGACATTGGCTGTAGCACCGGACTCAGCACCCGCGCATTGCAACGGGCCTATCCCCAGACAACCACCGTCGGTGTAGATCTATCCGACTACTTTTTAACCGTAGCCCAGTACCAAGCAAATGCAGCTACAGATGGCCTTAAAACGCCCCAGTGGATACATGCCGCCGCCGAGAAGACCGGCTTTGCTGATCAGTCCGTGGATTTAGTCTCAGCGTCTTTGCTATTCCATGAGTTACCTGTTTCCGCAGCCCTGGATGTCATCCACGAAGGATATCGAATCCTACGAGCCGGTGGCCATTTCACCATCATGGACATGAATCCCCAGTCGGAGGTGTACAAGAAAATGCCTGGCTATGTCCTCACCCTACTTAAGAGCACAGAACCCTACCTCGATCAGTACTTTGCTCTGGATTTACATCAGGTGCTGATGGATGCAGGTTTTGCTCAGCCGAGCCAGACGATTAATACCTCTCGGCACCGTGTGGTCATTGCCCAGAAGCCTGCCTAGTTGTCTGGCAAAGCTGAGAGTCAACCAACTTTATTAATGACTTGTAACGTTCTGATTACACACCTTTAAGAAATCCAGGAGATGGCTGGGAATCAATATTTTTATTCTTACAGTGGTTAACAAGGCTGGACAGTTGCCGCCTGGCAGCTATAAAACAGCCTGATTCCTACAGCCACGTTGTCTTGGCTGAGAATCTATGTTGAATACCTTTGGTCTAAATCATTTGGCCCACGCTCTAGAAACTGGCCCTAACGTCTATGGACTTTGTAACATTTCCTTGGTTAACCACCATCATCTTGCTGCCCATTGTGGCAGCATTAATTTTGCCGTTCATCCCAGATACGGATGGCAAAACAATACGGTGGTATTCCCTCATTGTTGGGTTAATTGATTTTGCCCTAATTGTCACTGCCTTTGTGACTGTTTATGATCCCACTAGCTCCGGGATGCAACTGGTGGAAAGCTACAGCTGGGTGCCAGCCCTAGATCTCAAGTGGTCAGTCGGCGTAGATGGCCTCTCGATGCCGCTGGTATTATTGACCGGCTTTATTACCACCCTGGCTGTCTTGGCATCATGGCCAGTCACCCTGAAACCCAAGCTTTTCTACTTCTTGCTGCTGTCAATGTACGGCGCTCAGATTGCAGTATTTGCAGTGCAGGATATGCTGCTCTTCTTCCTGGTATGGGAGCTGGAGCTGATTCCTGTGTACTTGCTGCTGTCAATTTGGGGAGGTAAGCGACGTCTGTACGCAGCCACAAAGTTTATCCTCTACACCGCTGGCGGTTCACTCTTTATTTTGGTAGCAGCCCTAGCCATGGCCTTCTACGGTGACACTGTCACCTTTGACATGCAGGCACTGATGGCTAAGGAATTTCCCATTCGCCTACAGCTCTGGCTATATACCGCATTCTTAGTAGCCTATGCAGTGAAGCTACCCATCTTCCCACTGCATACCTGGCTGCCTGACGCCCATGGTGAAGCCACAGCTCCAGTGCACATGCTACTGGCAGGCATTCTACTGAAGATGGGGGGCTATGCCCTAATTCGCATGAATGTGGAAATGCTGCCCGATGCCCATGCCATCGTGGCCCCCGGACTGATCCTATTTGGCGTCATCAATATTATTTACGCGGCGCTGACATCCTTTGCTCAGCGTAACCTCAAGCGTAAGATCGCCTACTCATCCATTTCCCATATGGGCTTTGTGATCATTGGTATTGCATCCTTTACCAATCTTGGAATGAGCGGTGCGGTACTGCAAATGGTGTCCCATGGATTGATTGGGGCGAGCCTGTTCTTCTTAGTGGGCGCGACCTATGATCGTACCCACACACTGATTCTGCCGGAAATGGGCGGTGTTGGTACCAAGATGCCGAAAATCTTTGCCATGTTTACAGCCTGTTCCATGGCATCCCTGGCTTTACCTGGCATGAGCGGTTTTGTAGCTGAGCTGATGGTCTTTGTAGGCTTTGCCAACAGCGATGCCTACAGTTTTAACTTCAAGCTGGTGATGATTCTGCTGATGGCGGTGGGTGTAATTTTGACCCCGATCTATCTGCTGTCCATGTTACGGGAAATCTTCTTTGGTCCTGAGAACAAGGAGTTAACCGAACATCAGGCACTGATTGATGCAGAACCTCGCGAAGTATTTATCATCGCTTGTTTACTGATTCCCATCGTTGGCTTTGGCCTCTATCCAAAGCTACTCACTCAGGTGTATGACGCTAAAACGATGCAAGTGAGCGAGAGTTTGCGTACAGAGCTGTTTGCCATTGCCGATCGGCAACCGCCGCTACCCATTGGCAATATCCCAACCACCAAGGCACCAGCCATCGGCCAATAGGTCCCGTGTGTAGAGGTGTTCCATGGAACGCCTCTACACATGGAAAAAATTCTTATCCTCTACTAAACTATCGATCTTTACGAGGTTACCCCTTGACAAGGTCGATGGTTTTCTTTATTTCTTAAGCACTCCTACACCAAGATCATCACATTGAATCTGAATCGCTTTGCAGGTGTCATTAACTTCTTTTCGGTGCGAGATTGGGCACTGGAAGCAAGACTACTGCGATGGTTGACCATGCTTTGGTTATTCATCGGCTTGGTAGTTCTATTTTCAGCATCCTTTCCAGTGGCTGATGCAGAAGTTGGTGATGGTGCCCGCTATTTCAAGGCCCAGATTTTATGGATTCTTGTGGGTCTCCTCATGTCTCGGTGGATTACACGCAATCCCCTCAGACTAGTCATGCAGTTTTCTGGGCTGGGATTGTTTGTGTGTTTGGGATTAATCGTGGCAACACATATTCCAGGTTTGGGCGTTACTGTTAACGGGGCGACCCGCTGGCTTCCACTGGGACCATTCCTGATTCAACCTTCGGAACTTCTAAAACCCTTTTTGATTTTGCAGAGTGCCAGACTATTTGGTCGCTGGCACCGGTTCCGTAATACGATGCGGTGGCTATGGCTAGGAATATTTGCCCTTTGCTTGTTAGCAATCTTGGTGCAGCCTAATCTCAGCACCACTGCTGTTTGTGGCATTACGCTGTGGCTGATTGCTTGGGCGTCGGGCCGTCCCTATGGGCAACTGATGATGACAGCTGGAACTGGGGTAGTCGCTGCTTTACTGAGTATTAGCATTAAGGCCTACCAACGGGAGCGGATTATCTCATTCTTAGATCCCTGGGCCCAGGCAAGTGATAATGGCTATCAGCTGGTGCAGAGTCTTTACGCCATTGGTTCTGGTGGTCTATGGGGTACCGGTTTTGGCATGGGTCAGCAGAAGCTGGGGTATCTACCGATTCAATATACTGATTTTATTTTTTCGGTCTACGCCGAGGAATTTGGCTTTATCGGGGCAGTCATGCTGCTGCTGTTTTTAGCGGTTTTTAGCACCGTTGCCCTGCTAGTAGCGCTGAAAGCAAAATCATCAGTTAATCGCCTAATTGCCATTGGTTGCATGGTATTACTAGTGGGCCAGTCTCTGATCAATATTGGAGTAGCAACGGGCTCTTTACCCACCACTGGCCTACCATTCCCCATGATGAGTTACGGCGGTAGCTCGATGATGTCTAGCTTAGTGATTGCTGGGCTCTTGATTCGCGTTGCCCGTGAGGCACATGAAGCAGATATTGTGGCGATGACTGAGCAACCCATTCGTCCCAGGCGTTATCGACCTGGCAGTCGTCGTCGTCGCCATGGGCAACAGCCTCAAACAGCGCCTACTAAAGCTAAGCAGATACCTGACAAACGAATTTTTCGCCCTCGTCCTCCCACACGGATTCACCCTGAAGTGAATGCAAAACCAAAGCTCAGTAGCAAGCCCATCCGCAAACGTAAGCGAATACGAAGCATTTAATGTTTCGATACAACTACAATTAGGAAAGTTAAGAAGCTATGGACAGGGGTCCGTAGGTAACGTTGATTTGCAGCCCGATTTTTTATGTGGGAAACGCTTCAGCTCAGTCTTTATAACCTTAGTCAGCTGGCTAATCAGTGGGTAGGCGCTCAGCTAAACCATCTTTCGTTGGCCAGTGTTGCCATTATTATGGCGGCTGGTTTACTCACCAGCCTGACACCATGCATGTTGTCCATGCTGCCGATCACAGTGGGCTACATGGGCAGTTATGAGCTTGAGAATCGCTGGCAGGCCGTTGGCCAATCTAGCTGGTTTGCTTTGGGTTTAGCCACTACCCTGGCTGGGCTAGGTGTGGTGGCCAGCAGTCTGGGCTGGGTCTATGGTCAGGTAGGTGTGGGCTTGCCCATTGTGGTGAGTGCGATCGCAATCATCATGGGCCTCAATCTCCTCGAAGCTTTACCGCTACCGCCTTTGCCGTCCTACAGCGGCATGGACTTTATGCAAAACAATATTCCGCGATCGCTAAAGTCCTACTTGCTCGGTCTCACCTTCGGCTTAGTGGCCTCACCCTGTAGTACCCCAGTGCTTGCCACATTATTGGCCTGGGTTGGTCAAAAAGGCGATCCGATTCTGGGTAGCTCTCTGTTACTGGCTTATACGATCGGGTATGTTACCCCGCTGGTCATTGCCGGTATTTTCACAGCTTCGATCAAAAAAATTCTGACCATTCGCCAATGGTCTGGTTGGATCACTCCTACTAGCGGTATTCTGCTCATTGGCTTTGGCGTCTTTTCACTGGTATCACGGTTTATGCCAGTTGCCTAATATACAGACGTTACATACAACGTCTCTCCATCAACATTTCCTATGCCTGCTGCCCTCAAACGTTATTTTAAAAAAGAACTGATTCCTCTGCTTGCAGATTTGCGTCTTGCCATCGTTTTGCTGCTGGTGATTGCCGTATTCAGCATCCTGGGTACCGTCATCGAACAAGGGCAAAGCCTAGCCTTTTATCAACAGAACTATCCAGAAGACCCAGCTCTATTCGGTTTTCTTAGCTGGAAAGTACTACTCATAGCAGGCCTGGACCACGTATATCGCACTTGGTGGTACCTCTCCCTGCTAATTCTCTTTGGCGGCAGTCTCACCGCCTGCACTTTCACGCGGCAAATTACGGCCCTAAGGTGGTTTTCACGCACCTGGAACTTCTACAGCAAGCCGCGCCAGTTTGAAAAAATGGCCCTCAGCACCGAGATTAATCAGGGCTCTCTTGACCAGCTCACCGCACTATTGGAAGAAAAACGCTACAAAACCTTCCATAAAGACGGCACCATGCTCTACGCCCATAAAGGTTTAGCAGGGCGCATCGGTCCCATCTTGGTTCATGCCAGCATGCTGATCATTTTGCTGGGAGCCATGTATGGAGCCATGACCGGGTTCTTTGCCCAGGAGATGGTACCCAGCGGCAATACATTTACAGTGCAAAACATTTTTGATGCCGGACCTTGGGCAGGTCCTCAAATTCCCAAAGATTGGTCGGTAAAAGTGAATCGCTTTTGGATTGACTACAGCCCTGAAGGACGTGTTGATCAGTTTTACTCAGACCTATCGGTTCTGAACGACCAAGGTGACGAAGTTAAACGTAAAACCGTATGGGTGAATGAGCCCCTACGTTATCGCAATGTCACCATGTACCAAGCGGATTGGTCCATTGCAGGAGTGCGGGTGAAAGTCAATAATAGTCCCATTTTGCAATTGCCCATGGCCCCCATAGCCACTGAAGATGGTGGCAAGCTTTGGGGAACTTGGGTACCCACCAAACCCGACATGAGTGCTGGCGTATCGCTGATTACCCAAGATTTACAGGGAACTTTGTTGGTTTACAACGAGCAAGGTGAGCTAATTTCCACGGTGCGAGAAGGCATGTCGGTGGACGTTAATGGGGTGACTCTATCAGTGGCTGAGATTATTGGCAGTACTGGCCTCCAGATCAAAGCAGATCCAGGTGTACCCTTTGTTTACTTAGGCTTTGCGTTACTGATGTTGGGGGTGGTTATGAGCTATATCTCCCACTCTCAAGTTTGGGCATTACAAGAAGGGAATCAGCTTTATGTGGGAGGCCGGACTAACCGGGCTCAGGTGGTGTTTGAGCGAGAATTAGTCGCAGTGTTGGATGAACTAAGCACTCAGGCAGATGCCGAACCAACGGAGGAATTAGTCGTTTTCTAGAGAACATTTTCTATGGGGCAATTGCCACCAACCATATTAAAAACAAGATAATCGAGAACCCTATCCAGTCAGGAGCAGTTCTAGAATGAAAACCCTTGCAAAATGGTCTATCAACGACTATCACCAGATGGTAGCAGCGGGTATTTTAGATAATCGCCAGGTGGAGCTGCTAGCGGGGGAGACATCATCGAAACGGCACCGGAAACCCCACTCCCTTACAATGTTGCCAAACGGGATTCTCGCTATCTAGAAACTTTGCTCCAGGGTAAGGCTGATGTTCGCTTCAATAGTCCCATCACTTTGGCAGCTTCCGAACCGGAGCCAGATATAGCTATTGTTCGGTTACCAGAGTCTACCTACGACAATCGTCATCCTTATCCTCAAGACATTTCAGGTGCATCGATTTGTTATGCGACTTTTTATGAATTAACGCCGTTGCCATTCCAATTTGGGCACGCCTAGCCTCTTGGCAAACGTTCCATCCCAATCGACTTTCAGGCCAACACGTTCAAGTTCTTCACGAATAACGTTTCCGATTTCCGGCCCCTTGGTTTCTTCCTCAGTTGGATCGACTGGGCCAAACGCGAAGTACAGGCCACCACCATACACAGCACGTTCAAGGTCCTGTCCGTGATAGAAGCAATAACCCAGAACTGACGACTTGTTCGGGTGATTCTCATAAGCATCAAGAAAGTCTTCATAGCCATCGCTTTGCGTGTAGCCCGCATTTTGTAATGCGATAATCCCGCGTTCGTTGATTGCGGCAAAAGCTGAATCGAGGCGATCACAATCAGTCACCTCGGGCCATGTTTGTTTTTCCGCTTCCCATGTTTCGAATTCAACGTCAATTGCCGCCGACACTTCGTCTGGCTCAAGGTCTCCAGGCGCGTACATCTCCTCGCAGAAGATATCCATCAGGCGGTTCTTGCGGTAGAACCCTGAGCGAACCAAAGCGGCAATTTCTTGAACGGTTTCTGAACTGAGCATCGTGATGATTCAGATACGCGAGTGGAATCAGCAACATACCGATTGAGTCCAGCGGCGATTAATAGCCTTGTTATTCGACCGAGCATCTTTAATCGCCTTCGACTGCGGTTATATCGCTAGGTTAAGCGATTCGCTTCAGTGTATCCAATCCATCGTTCAGAGTTTCGTCATCTGCGTGTTCAACACCGAAAACTGCATCCATCAAAGCAAACATCTGATGATAAAAAGGCGATCGCTCCAGTAATGATCCAACTACCGGATAAGTTAAGTCAAGCTGCTCAACAAACAGACTGCCATAACTGGCAAACAGCCCTGCTATGTCCCAACCAGGATCACCCCACCCTAATGAACCGAAGTCAATAACACCCGTGATATTCTTTTCACCGTCCCACAGAATATTACTCGAACCAAAGTCACCGTGTCGCAGCACACAAGGCAGGTTCGGCAGTTGCTCGATATGGGATTGAATTTGAGAACGCAAAACTTTGGCAGTCGTAGAAGTTACCTTAGGAAAAACAAATCGCTCTGCTTTATCGAGAAAATTCGTCCACCATCTTTGATCGATGCAGGGTAAATCAATATCACCCAAGACAACTGACTCGATCTCATGTAGAGACTTCAAGAAACTACCAAGCTGAGTTGCTAGATGCTCTTGGGTTAAGTTGCTAAGATTTTGCACTGACCATAGCGGTTCACCTGGAAGTCGGGAATGAAGGGTCACAATTTCATCTCCAACCTCTACGATTTGCATAACGGGAACTGGCAGAACAAGCAGGTTACGAAGTCGTGGTAAAACAGACACTTCTTGACGAACTCCTGCGACCGCTTCAATATTTCGAGGACGACGAATTACAACATTACCTAAGACAGCAACATCACTGTTTTGGCTGTCGAACAGTTCCATAAAAGAGTTTCAATCAACACTAAAGGTTTCTGCTCAAAATCCATAGTAGGTTGTTCGATTGCTCCTAGTTCCAACTAAGTTTGTTTGGATATCATAAGGTCATCGAGTTTGGAGGCCAAGTATGATGGCCAAACGCAAGCAACGAGGGACAGCAGGGGATAAAACGATCTGCCTGCCCATCGCCGATAGCATTGATTATGACCAGTTGGTTGAGGACCGTGAGGCCTACCGAGAGTACCTGAACGAGCAAATAGCCAGCTATCCGGAGCTGTTCCCCGAGGGAATTGAGGAGGGATATCGGTTTCATGGGTGGGTGACCTCAGCTCGTCAGCACCTGAAAACACGTCGTATATATCTTCCCAAACAAAAAACAGCCTATCAACTGCGTCCCGATTTCGTCACGCCTTATATGAGTGAAACGTCTGAGCTAGCAGGCAAAGCAATGTATTTGAGAAAGCATGGCCTCTCTTATGATGGGATTGCTTACGTATTGGGCCGCTCGGAGATGCATTGGTATCGGTTGTGTCAATCTCTTGGCCGAGCATCCATTGTCGGAACAACGTTGAAAACAGAAGAGTCGCTCCCCCCCATCTAGTGGCCGATGAAAACATGGTAGCCATCAAGGAGAGCGTATCTATTGGGTGGTGACAGCGGCTAAGGGGTGTATTGTGGGCATCTGAGCCCAACGGCTGGATACGAGGACTTGCAAGCGGCGTATGGGGACTTTGAGCGAGAGATGAGCGACCATGCCCCTGACTATCGACCTGAGACAGTCACCACCGATGGATGGGACGCGACTCGTCGAGCCTGGGAAACCCTATTTCCTGGCATCACCTGGATTCTATGCTTTCTACATGAGGTGATTAAAGTGCGTGATTGGTGTCGCTCTAAGCCTGAGTTACGCACCTGCTTAACCGACAAGCTTTGGCATATCTATCACGCCACCAGCAAACGTCAATTTGCTCAGCGATTGCGTCGTTTTCTCGAATGGACACAATCGGTGGAGCTTCCCGACGCCATCCATGACCGGTTACAACGACTCAGAGAAAAATCTCTATTTTTCCAGAGAGCCTTCGACTTTCCTAATGCCTATCGCACCAGTAATCAGGTGGATCGCCCCATGAACTATCTCGACCGGGCACTCTATGCCATGCAAGATTTTCATGGGGCTTGGGAGGCTGCTGAGTTATCCGTTCGCTCCATGGCGATGCTGTGGAACTTTCATCCATTCTGTCGTAAAACTCAGCAGCAAAATGGAGGCTGTTTGTGTCCCTTTGAGAAACTCAATGGCTTCCGATATCATGACGACTGGATGCGTAATTTGTTAATTGCCTCTTCTCTCAATGGACGGAGACCGTTGATTACATCCCCTCACACAAACTGAGGTGGAATCAGGATTGCTCAATAGTTATTGCTCAATAGTTATTGCCCAATAGCCTATAACTAAGGCAGCCAGGGATATTGGCTAAAATCAGGCGGACGTTTTTCCAGAAAAGCCTGTTTTCCTTCAGCACCTTCTTCTGTCAAGTAATACAGCAACGTAGCATTACCCGCTAATTCTTGCAGACCAGCTTGACCATCGCAGTCGGCATTAAATGCGGACTTAAGACAGCGAATGGCAGTAGGGCTTTTTTGAAGAACTTCCTGTGCCCACTGAATGCCTTCTGCTTCTAGCTGTTCCACGGGGACAACATGGTTTACCAGTCCCATATTCAGTGCCTGTTGGGCATCGTACTGACGACAGAGAAACCAGATCTCGCGCGCTTTTTTCTGACCGACAATGCGGGCCAGATAGCTAGCCCCAAAGCCCCCATCAAAACTCCCCACCTTAGGGCCAGTCTGACCGAATATGGCATTATCCGCAGCAATGGTCAGGTCACAAATCAAATGCAATACATGGCCACCGCCAATGGCATAGCCTGCCACCAGGGCAATGACTACCTTGGGCATGGATCGAATCAGCCGCTGCAGATCTAGCACATTCAATCGAGGAATGCCATCAGCCCCTACATAGCCTGCTTTACCACGCACGCTCTGGTCACCACCTGCACAAAAGGCATACTTGCCATCGGTGTGGGGACCCGCTCCGGTCAACAGAACAACACCGATGGAGGTGTCTTCTCGCGCATCACAAAAAGCTTCGTAGAGTTCAAATACTGTTTTGGGGCGAAAGGCATTGCGTTTGTGGGGACGATTAATGGTGATCTTCGCAATGCCATTGGCCTTGTGATAAAAAATATCCTCATAGGTTTTGACAGATTGCCAATCAACTTGCATGGTGTGTCTGCTGGTGAATGATCGCCCGATGGGCAATGCCCACCCTACCATTCACTACTCACCACTCACCATTCTCTAATCATTACAAGGCCGTTACAAAGCCAGATCGCAGCAGTCAAAACCATGACATTTACGGGAGAATAGTCGCTAGAGAAAAATAGTGGCTTCAAGTTTTAGCCCCACTGTGCAAATTCATGGCTTACTACTGGTTCAAAGCATTTCATATTTTTGGTGTCGTGGCCTGGTTTGCAGGTCTTTTCTATCTGGCACGTTTATTCATCTATCATGTCGAGGCTGACATGGAGATTGAACCCGCTCAAAGTATTTTGAAAAAGCAATACAGCATTATGGAAAAGCGGCTGTATAACATCATCACTACACCAGCCATGGTGTTAACTGTGGCCATGGCCATAGGCTTACTCACAGTTATGCCTGAATATCTTCATCAGGGGTGGATGCACGCCAAACTTGGCTTTGTAGGATTGCTATTGATCTATCACTTTTACTGTGGTCGCTTAATTAAGCAGTTAGAAAATGGCGAATGTATGTGGAACAGTAAAACGTTGCGGCTCTTTAATGAGGGACCCACTTTATTACTGGTGATCATTGTCATGCTGGTCATCTTTAAGAACCAGTTTCCCACTAGCGCCACCACATGGTTGATTGTGGCTTTAACTATTTCGTTTTTGGCAACTATTCAGCTCTATGCCCGAAAGCGTCGCTTAGATAAAGAACGAGAAGTGGCAGAGGCTACTGACAAGACGAAACAGGCCTTGTCATCTTAGCCATGGGATATGGTATTGACTAACCTGCAAAAAACAATAAACTTTTGCAGGTTACAGCTCTAGGGGAAATGCCTTGTACGATAGCTGCCTGAGTAGCAGTATTTGGCATCCCAAGAGATGTCATAAACTATCAGGTTTCGACTTTGAACCAGTTGTCAAATGTGAACTTTATATTGGCTTGATAAAGTCTCAGCCAACCACTACGGCTTCCTGGTTTGGCATTGGTTGCCCCAGACCTGGTAAAAACTTTTTAGCCATAGCAGGACTTTCCTCTAGCAAGTATGTCAAGAAGCTTTCAGCTACTACAGAAAGCTGCTTACCGGCTAAATGACCAACATACCACTGGCGAGGAATGGGAAAACCTTCAACATCAAGAATGGCAAATTCACCACTCGTGCCTTCAGAAATAATGGTGTGTTGGGATAGGACCGAAACACCTAGACCACCAGCAATCCCTTGCTTAATGGCTTCATTACTACCCAGTTCAAGACGGACTTTTACATCCACATTATTAGCGGCAAATAGCTTTTGTACCGCTTCGCGAGTACCTGAACCTGGCTCACGCATAATGAAGGGCTCGTTATTTAAGGCCTCAATCGGTATATTTGCTTTGCCAGCCAGTGGATGATCTGTAGGCGCAATTACCACCAGCGGGTTATCCAAAAAGGGATAAGTTTTGAGATCAGGCTGGCTGGGCAGTTGGCTGAAAATAAACAAATCATCCCGATTATTGATCATACGCTCCTGAATATTTTGGTGATTTGTCACCTTGAGCGAAATGTCAATGCCAGGATAGCGCTTGCAAAATGGTCCTAACAGGCGTGGAACGAAATATTTGGCAGTTGTAATGACAGCTATACTCAAGCGCCCCTGTTTCATGCCTTTAAGATCGGCAATGGACATTTCAAACTGAGATAGCCCTTGAAAAATTTCTTGACAGGTTTCTAGTAGCTTTTTACCAGCCTGGGTCAGGTATAACCGCTTACCAATTTGTTCAAATAATGGCAATCCTACAGCTTTTGTAAGCTGCTTGACTTGTATTGATACTGTTGGCTGGGTTAAATAAAGTTCTTCGGCTGCACGGGTAAAACTACCGTGGCGCGCAGTTGCTTCAAATACCTTGAGCTGATGGAGCGTCGCATGAATCACGGTCTGAGTCCTCGTTGCAGCTAGCGGTAATCAATCGTCACGTATCCTTCGATAGAGTCTATTCTATCAAAGAAACCTATTAGAGTGGACTTTTTCTATGAATAGTCAGATAAATCGACTTAAAGAATTGTCTGAATTGTTTCTAAAGTTAGGTGCTATTGGCTTTGGAGGTCCCCAGGCTCACATTGCCATGATTAACGATGAGGCAGTTGAGCAACGCGGCTGGCTTGATGCTGATGAGTTTAGCGATGGTCTGGCGTTATGTGAAATGCTTCCAGGCCCAGCCTCGACTCAGATGGGTATTTACACCGGCTATGTTTATGCTGGTTGGTTGGGGGCTTTGGTAGCAGGTCTGGCATTTATTACACCAGCCTTCTTGATTGTGGTAACTCTAAGCTGGGTTTACTTTCAGTTTCAACAGCTACCCCAGCTAATCGCTCTATTTTTTGGGCTATCGCCTGTCATGATCGCCATCATTCTGGGCTTTTGTTATAAGTTAGGCCGCAAATCTATTCAGAACTGGATAGGGATAACAATTGCTGCTATGGCTTTTTTGGCAAGCACATTCAGCAATCTCAGCACCCTGGTTTTATTCTTGCTGGCAGGACTATTAGGGATTGGATTATATGGCTCTAAAAGTCTCCGGTTCAATAGCGTCGCCCCCTTAGGATTATTGGCAACATTGCAGCCTAGTTTTTGGGGAACTGAACGCTTACCAGAATATGGCTGGCCTTTATTTACGTTTTTCCTACAGGTAGGAACACTTATTTTTGGCGGTGGATTAGTCATTATCCCGCTGTTGGAGTTCGAGGTGGTGGAACGTTTAGGTTGGCTATCTACTGCTGACTTTATCAATGGCGTTGCTATCGGACAGCTTAGTCCTGGCCCTGTCGTCCTCACAGCGGCATTTGTGGGGTATAAAATGGCTGGTTTTTTTGGAGCACTTATTTCTGCCATAGGCATTTTTACGCCATCGTTTCTATTTATTATGCTGGCAGCTCCTGTTTTGGTTCGTTTACGACAAAATACTTGGGTCCAGGCATTTCTAAAGGGTATTAAACCAGCTGTAGTCGGCGCGATTATGGCAGCGGCCATCCCCTTAGGGCAAACGGCATTTGGGCGAGAAACTTGGGCGCTATCGATCTTGGCTGGGGTGGTTGCGATCGCATCACTAATCGCCATTATCCGTTTCAAAGTTACCGCATGGAAACTCATTCTAGGCGGTGCTGCGGTGGGTCTCATCGGCTATCCCCTCTTAGGAGGAGCTTAAGTTTTGAGTGTTAAGTGCTGAGTTTTAAGTGATTCCGGTTAAAACGTTTTACACGGCACGAAAATCCGTGAGTAATAAACCTCATAATTTAGAACTCAAATCTTTTCTTACCCACGTGTCTCCCTACTATGCATCTCCAACCTCACCATCGCATTGCGATCCTGCTTCACAACGGCATTACTGGAGCCAAGGGTAAAACCGGGCTTGCCCTGCTGCGCTATAGCCAGAATCCCATTGCCGTTGTTGTGGATGAAACCTGTGCGGATCAATCGATTCAAGAACTTACCGGCATCAATCGAGATGTACCCATCGTGGCCACGATGGCAGCCGCTTTGCACTATCAGCCCGATGTACTGGCTATTGGACTTGCTCCATCTGGAGGTCGTTTACCAGAACCATGGCTGGAAGATGTGAGGGTTGCGATCGCAGCAGGCCTGAATGTGATGAACGGTCTCCACACCTACTTCAACGATGATCCGACGTTGACTAAGTATCTTGACCGAACCCGCTACCCCGACCAGTGGATTTGGGACATGCGCCAGGAAATACCTGGGCTTTCCGTTGGGTCAGGCAAAGCACGCGACTTAAACCATTGCCGTCGCGTATTAGCAGTTGGAACTGACATGGCAGTTGGCAAAATGTCTACATGTATTGAACTGGACCGCGCCACGCAGGCAAAAGGCCTTCGATCACAGCTCATTGCTACTGGTCAAACAGCTCTAATGCTTGGGGCTCCAGGCATAGCCCTCGATGCTGTGCGCGTAGACTTTGCAGCCGGGGCAGTAGAACAAGCTGTCCTCGACCATAGCGCCCAAAATGATGTGCTCTATGTAGAAGGTCAAGGCTCTTTGCTCAATCCAGCCTCGACTGCCACATTACCCTTACTACGGGGCACTCAGCCAACCCATCTTGTCTTGGTACACAAAATTAATCTAGAGCGCATTCAACACTTTCCAGACTTTACTATCCCCCCTATGCAAGAGGTGATTAATCTCTATGAAACTGTAGCTCATGCAGGTGGAACCTACAGAGCACCTCGAATGGTAGGCATTGCTTTGAATACATTTGGAGTCAGTGAAGATGAGGCTAGAAATGCAATTTCAAACTTATCAGAAACGACCGGACTACCTTGTACAGATGTTGTCCGTTTTAGCCCATCTCCAATCCTCGACGTTATTCTAAATACCTAACTCTATTGAGCTTAGATACAATAACCCAAAACTCAAAACTAAGCATTTAGAACAACCTACTTTTTCCTCAAACGATAGGTAATGCGGCCCTTAGTCAAATCATAGGGAGTTAGTTCAACCTTAACCCGATCTCCTGGCAAAATCTTGATGTAATTACGACGAATTTTGCCAGAAATATGAGCTAATACATTAAACCCATTATCTAAATCCACTCGAAACATAGCGTTGGGAAGAGATTCGGTAACAGTCCCTTCCATTTCAATTAAATCTTGCTTAGACAATTAGCTAATCCTCAATTCAATCAATAATCAAACACGAAGCGGACAGACTTCACCGTCCACCCGCTCCAATAGCAGCTACTTGAACACGTTAGAATAACTGCTGACATCGCTAGTGCAATTTAAATCTCTCACGATTGTCCCTTGTTCTAGACAATGGAACCACCGTTATAAGATTAACAAACGATACCCAAATTGCTATGAAATGGTCCGCCAATAGATGTCTACTAATAACATATACATAGACAGTTAACCTATGCTTGTAAAACCTGTTTCAAATCAGCTTCTACAGACCCCATTGCCTGATGCCCATTGACCGACACTAGTTGCTGGCGACTTCTAAAGAATTCAATCAGGGGTTCCGTTTGCTTACGATAAACCTCTAATCGGTTACGAATAACATCTTCGTTATCGTCCTTACGACCGCGCGACAATAAGCGAGATATCAGCACATTATCCGGTACCTCCAGATTCAGCACACATTCACAAGGCTGCTGAATCTCTGCAAGCAGCTTGTCTAGAAAGTTAGCCTGGCTAACATTACGGGGAAAGCCATCCAAAATCCAACCCTTACTGGCATCTTTCTGACCTAAACGCTCACGAATAAGATCCAAAATCAGCTCATCAGGTACCAACTCCCCAGCATTCATATAGGATTCCGCTTTTTGACCAAGCTCACTCTTGGCAGCCACCGCTGCTCGAAGAATATCTCCAGTCGAGATGTGAGGCACATCAAAATCCTTAGATAAAACGGCGGCCTGAGTCCCCTTACCAGCACCAGGAGGACCTAAAAAAATTACTCTGATCACTATTTTTTCACCATACCCTCGTAACGTTGAGAAATCACATAGGTCTGAATCTGCTTGGCTGTATCAATAGCCACACCTACCAAGATCAGCAGAGAAGTAGCACCTAAGCCTTGAAATACGGTTACGCGCAAACCACTTTCTACCATACTGGGAACCACCGCAACGACCCCTAAGAACAAGGCACCAAGGAAAGTTAGACGATTTAAGACTTTCCCAATAAAATCACTAGTAGCCTTACCGGGCCGAATACCTGGGATGCTTGCCCCCATTTTCTTCAAATTCCGCGACATATCTTCAGGATCCACAACCAGTGATGCATAGAAGTAGCTGAAGAACAGAATCATAACCAGATACATCAGGTTGTAAGGTGGAGAACCCGGGCTCAAAAATCGATTTACAAAGTCTGAGATCCCAGGATTAGATAGCGTGCTGGCAATATAAGGAGCCGCCTGTAAAGGTAGAACCAAAATAGCCGACGCAAAAATGATAGGCATCACTCCACCTTGGTTTAGACGCAGAGGCAGGTAGTTGCTCTTTTCCAGATAGAGTTTTCGACCTACCTGTCGTCGTGCGGAAACAATGGGAATTCGACGCATGCCCTCTTGGACAAACACAATCCCCACAACCATAGCCAAATATACAAGGCTGACAACTATGATACCTGCTACTTCCTGACGAGAGGATGTTGGCGACTGAGCTACGGTGACGGCACTATCAAGTAAGCGAGGTAGTGATGAAACAATGTTCAGAAAAATCAGTAAAGAAGCCCCATTACCAACACCACGCTCGGTAATTAACTCCCCTACCCACATCACAAACATTGAGCCAGCAGTTAAAGCAACTGCCGTTTCAACAATGAATAGGATGCCAGGCTCATTCGCAAAAGGACTTAGCAAAAAGCTAGCCAGCAATGTACTCTGCAGTACCGCCCACCCCATCGCAACATAGCGAGTGATTTGGGAAATCTTGCGTCGTCCAGCCTCACCTTCATTTTTCTGTAAATCCTCCAATTGAGGAATAGCGGCTGTCAGCAACTGCATAATGATAGAGGCGTTAATGTAGGGCAAAATGCCTAAGGCAAAAATACCCAACAGGGATAAACCACCACCCACAAAAATATCAAGGAAACCAAGCAGGCCTCCAGCATCAACCTGCTGTGAGAAAGCGACACGATCAATCCCTGGCACAGGGATATACATTCCCAAGCGTACCAACACCAACAATCCCAAAGTCACCAGCAAACGCCCACGCAAACCGGCTGCTTGAGCCATTTGCAAAAACGTTTCCTGAGCGCTTGGTGTCTTCCCTCGACTGACAACCATAATCTTTAGATTCTGTTTTAGATTCTAATTAAACATAAGCTGCGCCCAGGACGGAAACCAAGACACAGCTAACTGAGTTATATGCTTATTCTAGAGGCTTACGCCACGATTTCACAGGTACCACCAGCTGCCTCAATCTTAGCTTTCGCACTTTGGGTAAATGCTGCAGCTTTAACCGTTAAGGCAACATCAAGCTGACCATTGCCCAAAATTTTCAGTGGTCCATCGTTAGATGTAATGATTCCAGCTTCCATCAGAGATTCTATAGTCACCTCTGAACCTGCAGAAAGCTCAGCCAAGCGCGAAACATTTAGCACTGTGAATACCTTTTGATTCACAATGGGAAAATGCTTAAGCTTTGGAATTCGGCGATATAGCGGTAGCTGCCCACCCTCAAAACCAGGGCGCGTAGGGCGACCCGAACGAGATTTTTGCCCTCGCATTCCAAAACCACAAGTAGCCCCCTGTCCGGCTGAAATGCCACGCCCTACGCGACGACGACGGCGTCTTGAACCAGCTTTTGGCTGAATATCCTCTAATCTCATTGTTCTAAATCTCAACAATTTTTAATTATCTCAGATCTAAGCGTAGAGCTTCTCAAGGGGGATATCCCGCTCCTTAGCAACCTCAGAGAAAGTTCTCAATGAGGCCAACGCATCAGCAGCAGCTCGAGCATTATTTAATTGATTACCAGAGCCTAACTGTTTAGCTAAAACGTTCCGCACACCTGCAAGCTCAAGCACAGTACGAACGGCACCACCAGCAATTACACCAGTACCAGGAGCAGCTGGGCGCATGAAGACACGAGCACCACCCGCTTCACCAGTAGCAGGATGAGGCAGCGAATAGGCCTTATTCAAAGGCACATCCACTAAGTTTTTCTTCCCATCAGCTACACCCTTCTTAACAGCACCGATTACGTCGCTGGCTTTACCAACACCAACACCAACTTGGCCTTTCTCATTGCCAATTACTACGATGGCGCGAAAACTTAGCTTTTTACCGCCCTTAACCACCTTAGTGACACGGCGGATTTGAACAACTCGCTCCTGCCACTCTGACTCTTTTTCTTTACCTTTATTGCTCTTGCGACGTTCCTTTGCCATGATTTAACCCTTTAAGAAGTCCTAGAAATCCAGACCAGCCTCACGAGCAGCATCTGCCAGAGCTGCCACACGACCGTGATAAAGCTTACCACCACGGTCAAAAACAACGTGCTTAACTCCCTTAGCTAAGGAACGTTCAGCAATCAACTTACCGACCTTAGCTGAGGCATCCTTAGTAGCGCCAGTATCTCCTTTAAGGTCAGCCTCTAATGTAGATGCTGCAGCCAGGGTGTGATGCTTATAATCATCAATTACCTGGGCATAGATGTGATTATTAGAGCGGTAAACCGCTAACCGAGGGCGCTCAGCAGTACCCTTGACTCGGCGACGAATGCGCGCGTGACGACGACGGGTAGATTGTTTACGCGTAGCTTTCATAACTCAATTACTTCCCTGCTTTACCAGCTTTACGTCTCACCATCTCACCGAGATAGCGTACACCTTTACCCTTATAGGGCTCAGGCGGTCGGGCATCACGAATCTTAGCAGCGACGGTTCCTACTAGTTCCTTATCAATACCAGACACAATTATATTCGTGTTGTTTTCTACCTTGAACTCAATGCCTTTTGGTGGTTCGAATTCGACCGGATGGCTATAGCCCAAGTTCATATTCAAGGTCTTACCCTTGACAGCAGCACGATAACCAACGCCTTTAATCTCAAGACGCTTCTCAAAGCCCTTAGAAACACCCTCTACCATATTGGCAATCAAAGTACGTGACAGCCCATGACATGCTCGCGCAGCACGCGACTCATCTTGACGGGTCACAATTACTTGCTCACCTTCCTGGGTAATATTGACTTCCCCAGGTAAAATGCGAGACAGCTCTCCCTTTGGACCTTTGACAACTACTGATTGAGCATTGATAGACACGGTAACACCTGAAGGTACAGGTACCGGTTTTTTACCAATCCGAGACATTTTAATTTTTCCCTAACCGCCAGCAATAGCCGCGAAAACAACTAATTAATACAAGCAAGGCAAAACATTACCAGACGTAACAGAGCACTTCTCCACCGATACCCTTATGACGAGCATCTCTGTCAGTCATGATGCCACTTGAGGTAGAAACGATGGCAATGCCGATACCCCCCAACACTCGCGGTAAATCTTTGCAGCTTGAATAAACTCGCAAACCCGGCTTACTGACACGAGTCAGATTACGAATAATAGGTTGCTGCATCTTACCCTTGTACTTTAGACTCACCGTCATCATGCGTGCCACACCTTCAGTTGCGTCCGAGGTATCACCAATAAAGCCCTCTTCCTGAAGCACTTTGGCAATATTACGGGTAACTTTGGTAGATGGGATTTGGACAGTCCTATGCCGCGCGAGATTTGCATTTCGAATGCGCGTCAGCATGTCTGAAATCGTATCGTTAGACGCCATATTTCTCTCTCGTATAAACCTTAGTTATCCCGGAACGGCATTCCCAGCTCTTTGAGAAGAGCACGCCCTTCCTCGTCAGTCTTGGCAGTGGTAACAATCGTAATATCCATGCCGCGAACCTGATCAACACTGTCGTAATCGACCTCAGGAAAAATCAACTGCTCACGCAGACCCAAGGTGTAGTTTCCCCGACCATCAAAACTCTTAGGACTAACCCCTCGAAAATCGCGAATACGGGGTAGAACCAAATTGATTAAGCGATTTAGAAACGCATACATACGCTCAGAACGAAGGGTAACCATAACCCCGACTGGCATACCTTGACGAATTTTAAATCCAGCAATCGCCTTCTTAGCACGAGTGATCACAGGCCGTTGACCAGTAATTACACCCACCTCGCTCACAGATGCTTCCAATGCTTTAGCATTCTGTGAGGCTTCTCCTAAACCACGGTTGACAGTTACTTTGAGTACCTTGGGTACCTGGTGTACATTTTTGTACTCAAATTGCTCCATTAACTTAGGAACAACCTTTGTATTGTAAAAATTTTTCAGCTGTTCAGCCATTCTCTCGTTCCTTTCCCTGGGCTTGGTCAGGGACAAATAGTGAGCTAATCAATGATCTCGCCTGTCTTTTTCAAGATGCGGACTTTACGACCATCATCGGTAAACGTATAGCCAACACGACTAACAACTTTTTCCTTTTTGGAATAAAGCATCACGTTTGAACTATGAATCGGAAACTCAGATGTAACAATCTGTCCCGACTCCCCCTCTTGACGAGGCTTAACATGCTTAGTACGAATGTTGACACCTTCAACAATTATCAGGCTCTTCTTAGGCAAAACAGCAGTAATTTCGCCTACTTTGCCTTTATCCTTACCGGTGATAACCTGCACAGTGTCGCCTTTCTTAACGTGCATCTTGTGACGCACAGCTTGTTTGCTAGCCACTACAGTACCTCCGGTGCTAGTGAAACAATTTTGGTAAAGTTTCTGTCACGCAACTCACGAGCAACAGGCCCAAAAACTCGAGTACCTTTTGGATTGTTGTCATTATTAATGAGAACAGCGGCATTATCATCAAAACGAATGCTCATACCACTGTTGCGACGAAGATTTTTCTTGGTACGTACAACAACAGCACGGACAACGTCAGATTTCTTTACACCCATGTTTGGTAGCGCGTCCTTAACAACGGCGATAATGACATCACCCACGCTCGCATAGCGACGATTACCGCCGAGAACACGAATGCACATTAGCTTTCGTGCGCCGCTGTTGTCTGCCACATTCAGATATGTTTCCTGCTGAATCATTAGTTGGCTCCCCTACACTTTTTCAGAACGGCCTACAATATCGGCAACGACCCAGCACTTGGTTCGGCTAAGAGGGCGACTTTCGCGAATACGAACAATATCGCCATCCTTACACTCATTAGCATCGTCATGGGCCTTGTACTTTTTAGTACGGACGACGATTTTCTGATATTTGGGGTGGGGGACACGATTTTCAACAGCCACAACAACTGTCTTATCCATTTTGTCGCTCACCACTCGCCCCGTTAGTTCTCTAGCTGCCATAGCTTTTTCAACTCCTACTGCTCGCTACTCACTGCCGCATTTTCGCTAGTCGTCGCACCAACACTCAGTTGCCGTTCACGCTCGATAGTCATTAGCTGAGCCAATTTACGACGAGCATGCTTAAACTGATGAAATCCTGTCTCCATCTGACGGGTGGCTAGCTGGAAGCGCAAATCAAACAGTTCACGCTTAACATTAGCAATTTCAGTAGACAGCTCATCTTCACTGAGTTTCCTCAACTCTTTAGCCTTAGAAAGCGCCATAAATTATCCCTCCAATCCTTCACGAGCGATGAATTTTGTTTTGAATGGCAGCTTAAAGGATGCTAAACGCATCGCCTCACGGGCAATTTCCTCAGGCACACCAGTAATTTCAAAAACAATTCGACCGGGCTTGATCACAGCAACCCAAAATTCAGGGTTACCCTTACCAGATCCCATACGGGTCTCAGCCGGACGCATCGTCACAGGCTTATCTGGGAAAACACGAATCCAAATTTTCCCGCCACGCTTCACATAACGAGTCATCGCACGACGAGCAGCCTCAATTTGGCGAGAAGTCATCCAAGAGCACTCAGTGGCTTGGAGAGCATATTCACCAAAGTTAATTGTGCTGCCACGATGGGCCATACCGCGCATACGACCGCGATGCTGTTTACGAAATTTTGTTCTTCTAGGACTCAGCATGATGCTTAAACAGGCTAAACAGTTAAAGAGAAATAATTAGGACTCGTTAGAACGGTCCTCGAACTGTTGACGACGACGTGGCTGACGACGACGTGGCTGATTATTAGCAGGTTGAGGAACATCTTCCTGACCTGGAATAATTTCACCTTTGAAAACCCAGACCTTAATGCCTAGAATTCCGTAAGTAGTCTGAGCAGTTTTGTAGGCGTAGTCAATGTTCGCGCGCAACGTATGCAGGGGCACACGCCCTTCACGTGTCCATTCAGTACGAGCGATTTCAGCCCCATTCAAACGACCACTAACCTGAATTTTGATCCCTTCAACACCAGCACGTTGAGCACGTTGAATTGTCTGTCTTACCACTCGGCGAAACGATACACGTCGTTCAAGCTGCTGAGTAATGTATTCAGCAATCAGAGCAGCTTCAGCATCAACTCGAGCAACCTCGATTACATTGATACGAATTTGACGGGTATTATCTTTGAGTTGTTTTTGTAAACCAGCCCGCAGAGACTCAATACCTGTGCCACCACGACCAACAACAACACCAGGTCGAGCTGTGTGCACCTCTAAATCAATTTGATCGGCTTTACGAGCAATCTTGATATCAGAGATACCAGCGTTATTGAGGGTTTTCTCAATAAACTGACGAATTACATGATCCTCTTGCAATTGACTAGGGTACTGCTTTGAGTCGGCATACCAACAAGAAGCGTGCTCTTTAGTAATGCCAAGACGAAAGCCAATTGGGTGAATTTTTTGTCCCACAAATCCTTCCTTATACAGAGCTAACAGCGAAAAAATACTAGACCTTAACTAGCAGAGCCAGGGGCCACTGCAATTGTTATGTGACAGGTTGGCTTACGAATTTGATAAGCACGCCCCTGGGCCCGAGGTCGATAACGCTTAAGGACAGGCCCCTGATCAGCAAACGCTTCGCTAATGTAAAGATCAACGGGGTCCATGCCATTGTTATGCTCAGCATTGGCTACAGCAGAGCGGAGAACTTTAAGAATTGGTTCACAAGCCCTGTAGGGCATAAATTCAAGAATGATTAGAGCTTCTCGGTAGGAGAGGCCGCGAATCTGATCAAGTACCCGACGCACCTTATGAGGCGACATTCGAATATAGCGAGCAACAGATTTAACTTGATTACTACTGTCAATATCAACCATGGCTAACCTCCCTATCGTCTCGCTTTCTTATCACTCTTGACATGCCCACGAAATGTACGCGTGGGGGCAAATTCACCCAACTTATGCCCGACCATTTGTTCGCTGACATACACCGGGACATGCTGACGACCATTATGAACAGCAATGGTATGCCCAATCATTTGAGGGATAATAGTAGAGGCACGAGACCAGGTTTTAATCACCTGCTTGTCCCCTTTAGCATTGAGCTTTTCAATCTTTTTGAGCAGGTGATCCGCCACAAAAGGACCTTTCTTGAGAGAGCGAGCCATAGTTTCGCCAGCCTAACAACAATCGGTTGAACAACAAAATTTGGATGAGCAATAGAATCCAAACGAATGGATAAACATTTATGCGTCTCGACCACCGCGGCCACGCTTAGAGGAACGACGACGACGACGAACAATTAGCGAGGTACTAGCCTTCTTCTTATCGCGGGTCTTATAGCCAAGTGCTGGTTTACCCCAGGGAGTCACAGGACCGCTACGCCCAATGGGAGCACGACCTTCACCACCACCATGGGGGTGATCCACAGGGTTCATAACACTGCCTCGAACCTCTGGTCGACGCCCCAACCAACGCTTACGACCAGCCTTACCTAAAGTTACGTTACGAGACTCTACGTTACCTACTTGACCGATTGTGGCGTAACATTCACGACGAACCATACGGACTTCACTCGAAGGCAACTTGAGGGTGACATATCCCCCTTCCTTAGCCATTACTTGAGCAGAAGCACCAGCTGCACGAACAATTTGACCACCACGTCCTGGATACAGTTCAACATTATGAACCGACGTGCCAAGAGGCATCTTATATAGTGGCAAAGCATTACCCACCTCAAGGGGAGCATCAGTCCCAGCGACAATAGTAGCCCCCACTTTTAATCCCACGGGATGCAAAATGTAGCGCTTCTCGCCATCTTCATACTGAACCAGAGAGATGCGCGCATTTCTGTTGGGATCATATTCAACCGAAAGAACCTCAGCCGTTACCTCTCGCTTATCGCGCTTAAAATCAATCACGCGATAGAGACGCTTGTGACCACCACCACGATGACGGCAAGTAATCACACCACGGTTGTTTCTTCCCTTGGCACGATGAATAGAGCGCGTTAATTTCTTTTCCGGCTTACTCCGAGTGATTTCTGAAAAGTCAGAAACACTGCGCTCACGAGTACCTGGAGTCAGAGGCCGATAAGTACGAATTCCCATGTTTTTATCTACAAACTAATTGAGTAGTGCTAAAGCCGGTACTAGACATCTGGGAAAAGAGGAATGCTATCACCCTCAGCGAGAGTCACAACTGCTCGCTTATAGGTAGGCTTATAGCCTATAAAACGGCCAAGGCGCTTCTTCTTACGAGGCGGATTCATAGTACTAATGCCAGTCACTTTGACATCAAACAATGCTTCAATCGCTGCCTTAATTTCAGTTTTTGTAGCTTTTGGAGCAACCTCAAAGGTGTATTGATTATTTTCCAGATTGAGGGTCGCTTTTTCACTAATAATTGGCTTCCGAACAATGTCGGGCAGATCTCGGGGGTCAATTGCCTTAGGCACTGTACACCTCCTGAATTTTCTCGAGAGCTGTTGCTGTCACCACTAGCTTGTCAGCTAGAACGATGTCGTAAGCATTGAGATTAGTAGCCAAAATCAATTTGATGTTGGCCACATTACGCACAGAGCGATAGACTACTTCATTTTTCTCAGCTGTGATCATCAAAACTTTCTGCTCAACATCAACTCCCCAACGTTCCAGAGCTGAAAGCACTTCTTTCGTCTTAGGAGCTGAGAGTTGATCAGCAAAGTTTTCAACAACGACCATGTCATCCACTCGACTTTGGAATGCTGTACGCAGGGCTAAACGACGCTCCTTGCGATTCATCTTGACATCGAAGTCACGAGGTTTGGGACCAAAGATAACCCCACCTCCACGCCACAATGGAGAACGGTTAGAACCAGCACGAGCTCGACCGGTACCTTTTTGACGCCACGGCTTACGGCCACCTCCACGCACCTCGGAACGCGTCTTTGAAGACAACGTGCCTTGGCGAGAATTATGCATCTGACGCACAATGGCGCGATGCACTATATGAGCAGCGTTATCTTCCTTGGCAACGCTTAGATCAAGGGTGGCAGTACCTGCATCAGCCCCTTGCCAGTCTTTTATTACGCAATCAACCATGATAAGTTCTTAGCCCCCTTATTTCTTGCCGACAATATTTGCAGGGGCGATGTTCAATAGTGCGCCTGGCTTACCAGGAACAGCACCTTTAACCAGCAGAACACTACGCTCACTATCTACCCTTACGACCGCAAGCTTGCGCACAGTAACTTGCACATTACCTAATTGACCGGCCATTTTCTTACCAGGGTAGACTCGGCCAGGTGTTGTACCAGGTCCGATAGAACCAGGTAGGCGATGATTCTTGGAGCCGTGACTCATTGGACCACGACTAAAGTTGTGACGCTTTTGGTTACCTGCAAACCCTTTACCAATGCTCTTACCAGAGATATCTACTAGTTGACCAGCTTCAAAAATATCCGCTGCAACAGTTTGACCCAACTCAAATGACGAGCTGTCATCAACACGATACTCACGCAGATGACGCAGACTAGGAGCTCCTGCCTTTTTGAGATGACCTAATTCAGGCTTAGTCAATGCCTTCTCCGCTACTTCCTGATAGCCAATCTGCACGGCGCAGTAGCCATCGGTTTGCTGCGTTTTAACCTGAGTAACGACACAGGGGCCTGCTTGAATGACAGTTACCGGTACTGCGTTACCAGCGTCATCAAACACCTGAGTCATTCCCAGTTTTGTCCCGAGAATACCGACAGACACAATCAATCTCCCTAAACATTTCAGCTAAACTGTGGTGATTCACAGCCAGCACTTTGAGCCCCTTGTTTTTTTCACAGCGGGGGCAATTACCCGGAAAGACAGACAAATGCAAAGAGCACTTACCCGCTCTCCAGAAATTCAACCGTATTTGATTGAATATTTTGAACATTAGCCAGGGTATACAAACAACCTCAATACCTTTGATGTATTGAGACACAACCCTTTGAGCCGTTAAAGTTGCGCCTTAGACTTAAGCAGCAGCACCACTTAGTATCTAGCTTGGCAGCGGTTTATAATAATACAGACATTTGAGATACTTGTCCATTATTTTATCAAATTAAATTTGAAATCCTAATTTGATAAAGCTTTGAATGCAAAGAACCTGCCGTGTTTTTATCAAAGGTGACGTTTAACCGGCTTAATATATGTAGTAGAGCAACCACCATTTAGGCACTGTTTGCATAAGTTATGGGATTACTTGTATTCGGCAATCGATTTGTTCGGGATTTAGAGAGCAACGGTGCACTGGCAGTGCAGGTACCGTTGGAGGGTGGCTTCGAAGGCCGCTATCAGCGACGCATGCGGGCATCAGGTTATGAAAGTTTACACATGACGGCCCGTGGGCTGGGGGATTTATCAGCTTACTTAGGTGATGTACACGGTGTCCGCCCTCCCCATTTAGGTAAGAAAAGTATGGGGCAAGCCGCTGTCGGAGATCGCTATTTTGTGCCAGCCGTGTTGGATTATCGCCTAGAGCGTATGGCTAAAGGCATGAAGGGTATTTTGCTCTGGTTAATTGAGGGACATATTTTATCTAGCCAAGAATTGGCATTCTTAACAACCCTATGTGAATCCGACTCCCGCATCAAAGTGGTTGTTGAACTAGGTGGTGACCGCTCATTTAAGTGGTTTCCGCTTAAGGACGCTGTTAAATCTGCATAGGTCGACCATTGGCCAACCAGAAACTGGCCCAAAAAGAACATTTGTTCTAATTTGACTGCAGAGTATTTTGCTAAGCGATAGTATAGGTGGGTGACTATTCCCCTAAATCCGCTAGATTCCCTGAGACTTGGACAATGGTTCAAGCTTATTTGTGGCGCTAGTTATCAAGATGTCTCAAAAGTCCGTAATTTGTCCCTGGTTTATAGCCTTGCAGGGGCAGATTGCGTTGATGTAGCAGCTGATCTGGCAGTGGTACAGGCTGCCACTGATGGAATAACTGCATCACAGTTTGTGACACCAACTGGCTCTGGCAGACGTCCGTGGTTGATGGTGAGTTTTAATGATGGTCAAGATCCTCACTTCCGCAAAGCGTGGTTTGATGGCCGAAAATGCCCTGGCAATTGCCCCCGTCCTTGCGAGCGAGTATGCCCAGCTGATGCGATCTCGTTACTTTCAGACAAATCTGGGCTGTCAGGGTTGGGGGTAATTGCTGAACGCTGTTATGGCTGTGGCCGTTGTTTGCCGGTCTGTCCCTATGGTTTGCTGAAAGAGAACGCATTTACTGTAGCCGCAGGTGAGCTCGTACCCACACTGATTCCCTTCATCGATGCAATTGAAATCCACACTCAAATTGGTCGACAGATTGAATTTCAGCGCCTATGGCAGCAAATTGCTTCTTATATTCCGCAGCTGAAGTTGGTGGCCGTCAGTTGCCCCGACAGCGAGGCTTACGGCATCACCATTGTTGACTATCTAACTGAGCTCTATCAGTTAATGGATCCTAAGCCCAATCAATTGCTGTGGCAGACGGACGGACGACCCATGAGCGGCGATATTGGTAGGGGAACAACCCTTGCGACGGTTCGGCTAGCTGAAAAGGTCTTAAACGCTCGTTTACCTGGCTATGTTCAACTAGCAGGCGGAACCAACGACTATACGGTGGCTAAGTTGCGATCGCTAAATTTGCTCAAGCCTCGCCTACAGTCTCTTGGAGAGACTAACTCCAACACCATAGGGATTCACGGGATTGCCTATGGTAGCTACGCCCGTCGATTATTGAACCTGGGAGATGGCCATCTCGAAGATGAGCCAGAGCAGCTATGGCAGCAGGTTAACTTAGCGCTGGGCTTGGTAAGTCAGATTAAGCCTGATATCCGGAACGCCACCAGTATTTCACACTTCTTAAAACAAGAGAACTATCCAAAACCAAGCTCAGCTGCGACGGTTCCCCCATAGGAGGTAGCTGTAGTCAGGCAAGCCAGTTTGACTCCTATGGCTGAAAACCTGGCTCGATTCTACCTATTTTTAAATATTCCTTTTTAGTTTCCCGAATCTATGGCTCGTTCAGACGAATATCAATCTACGCCTGAATCGACTGCTGCACTTTCTAAAAGCAGTGCTCCAATTCATGACGACCTGGATCAGCTTTTAAGTATCCTGCCTGAAGGCCTGCGGGCTCCCCTGAGTAATCACCCTCAGCGTTCTCAGCTAATTGAGGTCATCCTAGATTTAGGTAGACGACCCGAAGCTAGATTTCCAGGCAAGGCAGACTATCTTTCAGAGCAGGTTATTTCCAAGGAAGATTTACAGCACTGTATTGAACGGGTTGGGACGTTTGGGGGTGATAATCGCGCTGGAATTGAGAAAACGCTACACCGCATTAGTGCTATGCGGAACCGAGCTGGAACCATTATTGGCCTGACCTGTCGAGTGGGTCGAGCTGTTTTTGGTACGGTCGAAATGATTCGTGACCTGGTTGAAGCAGGCCAGTCAATTTTACTGCTGGGCAGACCAGGTGTGGGCAAAACTACTGCTCTACGCGAAATTGCTCGCGTCTTAGCAGATGACCTTGATAAACGCGTCGTCATTATAGACACGTCCAACGAAATTGCTGGTGATGGAGACATACCTCACCCTGCCATCGGTCGAGCCCGCCGTATGCAAGTAGCTCGACCGGAACAACAGCACCAAGTCATGATCGAGGCCGTTGAAAACCATACCCCCGAAGTCATTATCATTGATGAAATCGGTACTGAGCTCGAAGCACTAGCAGCCCGAACTATTGCAGAAAGAGGGGTACAGCTAGTGGGTACCGCCCATGGTAACCAACTAGAAAACCTGATCAAAAATCCAACTCTGGCTGACCTCATTGGCGGTATTCAAACGGTCACCCTAGGAGATGATGAAGCTCGTCGTCGGGGTAGTCAAAAAAGTGTTTTGGAACGCAAAGCTCCACCCACATTTGACATGGCCATTGAAATGCTGGAGCGACAACGGTGGGTTGTCCATGAGGATGTAGCAGCTACGGTTGATCATCTATTGCGCGGGCGCATGTCGGAAACCCAGGTTCGGACGGTGGGAGAAAACGGCAAAGTCTCCATTACCCATGAACTGCCGGATATTGTTAGTCAAAGGCGCACCACTCGACGGACTCAGCGAGGTTGGCGCGAGGCTGGCCAAATGGAACCCGTTGCACAACGAGCTCGCCAGCATGGCACCAAGGCACCGACACCACTGCCCGTACCCACTGCTACTGATGAGTTTCAAGCCTTGTTGGATCGGCAACTGGATACAAGTAGTTTGGAGCTGTCCACACCAGTGGGGCCTAATGGGGAAGATTTGGTGCCGATTTATCCCTATGGCATTAGCCGTGAACAGCTACATCATGTCATTGATACGCTGAAACTTCCGGTATCAATTACCAAGGAGCTTGGGGTGGCTCAAGCAGTGTTGGCATTGCGATCTCATGTGCGAAACCACTCTAAACTCAAAACCATTGCAAAATCGCGTCAACTTCCTATTTACACCGTCAAATCCAATACCATTCCACAGATCACACGGGCCCTGCAACGTCTTCTAGATATTGACCCTAGAGATCAATCAGCAGCTATTGATCTTTCTCTCTTTACTCGCCAAGGCGAAGATGATGAACTCGAAGCCCTTGAAGAAGCAAGGCTAGCAGTTGAGCAAATTGTGATTCCTAAAGGACAACCCGTCGAATTATTACCCCGCTCCGCAAAAATCCGAAAAATGCAACACGAATTAGCCGAGCACTATCGACTTAAGTCCTTGAGTTTTGGGGATGAACCCAACCGTCGGCTACGTATTTTTCCCGCCTAAATATCGCCATACCTATGGGTGCCATACACCTAAACGTTCTCCTGAGTACCCCATTCAGATAAGATAATCACCACAGGCCCAATGGCCAGGCACACAATTGGAGCCATCTGTAATTGGGAATAAGTTTATGAAACGTATTTTGTCTCGTTTGTTTGCATTTACCCTAGTGGCCATCCTAGGTCTCACTGGCTGCGGTGGTGACGGCATGGGAGCTGACGGACTCAGCGGTAACTATCGCCAAGACACCATGGCAGTTGTAGAAACCCTCAGAACCGCCATTGAGCTACCCGCAGATGCTCCAAACCTCCCTGAGGTTCGCTCCCAAGCCAGACAACAGATCAATGCATTCTCAGCTCGCTATCGTCGATCTGCAAATGCAGCTAGTCTAAGTTCCTTTGCCACCATGCAAACAGCAGTGAATGCGCTGGCAGGCCACTATAGTTCCTATCCCAATCGCCCTATTCCCGCAAAGCTGAAGGCTCGGTTAGAACAAGAGTTTAAGCAAGTCGAAGCTGCACTGCGTCGAGAATCGGCTTAGCTAATAATTAACAGTCACAAATACCCAAAAAAGCCTCGCCGGAATCCGGCGAGGCTTTTTTGGGTATTCCCATGGCAATTTACATCTACTAATGGCTATATCGAGTAGCAAGCGAGCTCAAGACACATCAACTGTCCATAACAAAAATTAATTGACCGCTTGTTAAGCTATTTGCTAGAATCACACTTCTGTAGGCAAGTTTTTTACATTTTCAGCATGAAAGTACGGGCATCCGTCAAGAAGATGTGCGACAAGTGCCGGGTGATCCGTCGGCGCGGTCGAGTGATGGTTATTTGTTCTAACCCCAAGCATAAGCAACGCCAGGGTTAGCCACTGTAACGAGTTTAACGATTTATTTCACATTCAACTGAGCGGTTGCCAACTGACATGTCAGTGCCAACGTAACCGCACGGCAGCAAACTAGGGAGAAAGCACGGTGGCACGTATTGCAGGCGTTGACCTACCAAGGGATAAGCGCATTGAGATTGGTTTAACTTACATCTACGGTATCGGCCTGAGTCGGTCCAAAGAGATCCTGGAAAAAACTGGGGTCAACGCCGATATTCGCGTTAAGGATTTGGCCGATAGCGATGTAGCAAAACTACGGGAAGTGGTTGAAAACGACTATCAAATCGAAGGTGATTTGAGACGTTGGGAAAGTATGAACATCAAGCGGCTAATGGATATTGGCTGCTACAGAGGACGTCGCCATCGGTCAGGACTGCCCGTGCGTGGTCAGCGGACTCGCACTAATGCGCGCACACGTCGTGGTAAGCGCTTGGCTATTGCTGGCAAGAAGAAGCCTGGTAAGAAATAAAACCTGACGACGCAATCTGTAGGTGATCTTTACATTCCAAGGGTTGCCGATTTAGACATGCGTGCTACAACAGGAAAGGCATTTTGGCAAGGAATTGGCAATCAGGTGGGTCACTAGTCGGCGACTACACAGGTTTTTAAAGAGTTAACGTTTTCGGAATACAGGAACTATGGCTAAAGGCGTCAAGCGCGCGGGTGGACGCAAACCCCGGAAGAATGTCCCCAACGGTGTTGTCCACATTCAATCAACATTTAACAACACCATTGTGACTATTACAGATACCAAAGGTGATGCAGTTTCATGGGCATCAGCTGGTTCCAGCGGCTTTAAAGGTGCCAAGAAAGGAACTCCCTTTGCAGCTCAAACAGCAGCCGACAGTGCTGCCCGTCGAGCTATGGACCAAGGAATGCGTCAGGTTGAAGTCATGGTTAGTGGCCCTGGTGCTGGTCGTGAAACGGCCATTCGTGCTCTTCAAGGGGCTGGGTTAGAAATCACTTTAATTCGTGATGTGACGCCTATTCCCCACAACGGCTGCCGCCCACCCAAGCGCCGCCGCGTCTAATTTTTTTTAACCTATCAGCTAAAAAGTTAGCCACCAGGCAATAGCTATCTAAGGGAGGTCACTGTAGTGGGACAGTTTAAAATTGAATGTGTAGAATCAATCGTCGAAGACGATCAGAGCCAATTTAGTCGTTTTGTACTCGAACCTCTTGAGCGTAGTCAAGGGATCACAGTTGGTAACGCACTCAGACGGGTTTTACTCTCAAATATTGAGGGTGCTGCTATCACAGCGGTGCGCATGGCAGGGGCAAATCATGAGTTTGCAACAATTCCAGGGGTACGTGAGGATGTGCTTGATATCATTCTGAACCTCAAGGAAGTTGTTGTTAAGACCTACACAAACCAACCTCAGATTGGCCGCCTAGCTGTACAAGGTCCTGCAACTGTAACGGCAGCGCATTTTGAGTTGCCTGCTGAAGTTGAGCTTATTAACCCAGATCATTACGTGGCCTCAGTTGCGCAGGGTCACACACTTGAAATGGAGTTTCGGGTAGAAAATGGTCATGGTTACCGTGCTGTCAGCAACAATCGCGATGAAGCAACAGCCCTAGACTTCATGCAAATTGACGCTGTCTTTATGCCAGTAAGAAAGGTCAATTATTCAGTTGAAGAGACAATCGTTGGTGCCGATCAGCCTAAAGATCGCTTACTGATGGAAGTTAGTACGAATGGTAGTCTGACGCCTCAGCAGGCAATGAGCCAGGCAGCGGATATTCTGATAGACCTGTTTAACCCACTCAAGGATGTTACCCTTGAGCCCAAGCGGGATGAAGACGTCAAAGAGGAAGACACCACTTATCAGATTCCAATTGAAGAATTACAGCTGTCTGTACGTGCCTATAACTGTTTGAAGCGAGCGCAGATTAATTCTGTGTCTGATTTGCTGGACTACAGCCAAGAAGATCTCCTTGAGATTAAGAACTTTGGTCAGAAGTCAGCGGAAGAGGTGATTGATTCACTACAACATCGATTGGGAATTACCCTACCTATCGAAAAACCGGCTAAACAATCTTAGGCCTAACGCCTTGGCCTTGAGTGTTTTCAGGCCAATCTCTCCGAAGCCCAAGGCTTCGGTTTTTTCTTGTCTATTTGCTAACAGAGGAGACCCTATGCGCCATCGTTGTCGTACGCCCCATCTGGGCAAACCTGCAGATCAGCGTCGTGCTTTGTTGCGATCGCTAACTACTGAACTCATTCGTCACGGTCGGATCAAAACCACACTCACTCGAGCCAAAGCCGTCCGTTCCGAAGCCGAGCGTATGATCACCCTAGCCAAGGAAGGTTCCCTGGCGGCTCGCCGTCGAGCCATGGGGTACATGTACGACAAAGACCTTGTTCATTCTTTGTTTGAACAAGCCCCCTCTCGATATGCTGAGCGTCAGGGTGGCTATACTCGCATCGTGCGCACAATTAGCCGCCGAGGTGACAATTCAGTGATGGCCATTATTGAGCTCACCTAGTTCCCATTGATGGCTAATCGTACGCCCGCTAAGCAGCTCGAAGCTGTCCCTAAAGCCAACCAAGGTAACCAACGGGTAGCCATTGTTATTCAATATCAGGGCACCCATTTTTATGGATGGCAACGTCAGCCGGAAAAACGTACGGTACAAGCGGAGATTGAGGCAGCGATCGCGTCATTACTGGGTTATCACGTCACCATTCATGGCGCAGGGCGTACTGATACGGGGGTACATGCGGCAGCCCAAGTAGCCCACTTTGATGCTCCTAAAATCATCCCAGCCTACCGTTGGGCATCTATACTTAATCATCGATTAAGTGAAGACATCGTGATTCGCGCTGCGGCTCAGGTTCCCGATGATTGGCATGCCCAATATTCGGCCAAATGGCGACGGTATCGATACACCATCTACACCGATGCCTATCCCAATCTCTTTGTTCGTCCCTACGCATGGCATTTTTACCATGAGCCGCTGGACGATCAGCTAATGCAGTCGGCATTAACCCCCATGGTGGGTTATCATGAGCTAACTGCGTTTCATCGCGCGGGATCTAGTCGTGCCCATTCGTGGGTTGAGTTGCAGGCGGCTGAATGTTCCCGCTGTGGACCGTTTGTTCAGGTTGAGCTGCAAGCTGCCGGTTTTCTGTACGGCATGGTGCGCCTGGTGATGGGCTTGCTAGTGAGTGTGGGACGCCGCCGCTTAACCCCTGCTGCTTTTACTGAACTATGGCAGTCAGGGCGTCGTGACTTGGTTAAGCATGCCGCACCGGCTCGAGGACTTTGTCTGTTGCGAGTCGGTTACCAACATTTCCCCTTTGCACCGGATGCTTGGTTTGATACTCAACCACAGCTAACGCTGCATTCCACCACCAAGAATTTGGCTGTTTAGATTGCTGTGGGCAATCGTTGAGATGTTACTCAACACTCTTAGAAAAAGAAGCAGCCTTTCATCCAGTTCGTTGATATCAGAGCCTAAGCATGTTTAAGACCTACATTCCCCCTGTCCAAGAAATTGACAAGAAGTGGTACGTTGTCGATGCGGCTGACAAGCGCCTTGGTCGTCTAGCAACAGAAATTGCCAATATCTTGCGTGGTAAAAATAAACCCACCTTCACCCCCAATATGGATACGGGTGACTTTGTTATCGTAATTAATGCTGAGAAGGTTAACGTTACCGGTAACAAGCGTCAGCAAAAACTCTACCGCCGTCACTCTGGTCGTCCTGGTGGAATGAAGGTTGAAACATTTGACCAACTACAGAACCGGATTCCTGAGCGCATTATTGAAAAGGCTGTTAAAGGAATGCTGCCTAAGAATGCTCTCGGACGTAAGCTGTTTACCAATCTGAAAGTCTATGCAGGTCCTGAGCATCCCCACGCTGCTCAACAGCCTGAAACAATCAGCCTTTAGGAGTCGACCTCATAGTATTTAGCAGTATTTACAGGAGAGCATAATTCCATGTCAGAAGGACAGTCCGATCGCGTTGTTTATTGGGGTACTGGCCGTCGCAAGGCATCTGTCGCCCGCGTACGCTTAGTTCCAGGAGAAGGCAAGCTTTTTGTCAACGGTAAACCCGGTGAAGATCATCTTCAGAACAACTCTGCCTACTTGTCAGCAACCAAAGCTCCGCTAGAGACTCTAGGCCTGGAAGGTGACTACGATATTTTAGTTAATGTTCGTGGTGGTGGATTGACTGGTCAAGCTGATGCCATCAAGCTTGGTGTAGCTCGAGCTCTGTGTGAACTAGACCCTGCAAACCGTGGTCCTTTAAAGATTGAAGGTTATCTAACCCGTGATCCCCGTTGTAAGGAGCGTAAGAAGTACGGTTTGAAGAAAGCCCGTAAAGCCTCCCAGTTCTCCAAGCGTTAAGTTTGGATTCTATCTATTTTTTAGATCATCTCACTACCGGATTAGAACAATGCCAAAAGCTGATATTCATCCCGAGTGGTATCCTGACGCTAAGGTTTACTGCGACGGCAAGTTAATTATGACTGTGGGCTCTACTAAGCCCGAGCTTCACGTTGATGTATGGTCTGGCAACCATCCCTTTTACACAGGAACGCAGAAAATCATTGACACTGAGGGTCGTGTAGAGCGCTTCTTACGTAAGTACGGCATGGCCGACGATAAGGCCAAAACAGCTGATAGCTCAGAAGGCTAGCTGCTCATAACGTCATCTTGAATCCGAAGGATTATTGTATCCTTCGGATATTTTTTATTTGACATTTCTTCTAGCCCGAATCCGCTGAAATCATTGAGCAAATCCCATGGCTGAGCAATATCTACTCGACAAATTAAAGTCGGTTGACCAAACTTTTGAAGAACTCACCCGCCGCCTTGCCGACCCGGATGTGGCAAAAGATCCGACTGAGTTCCAAAAAATTGCCAAGGCGCGGGCGTCATTAGAGGAAACTATCACCACCTATAACGACTGGAAAAAAGCTCAGTCAGACTGCGAGGGCGCTCAAGAAGTTCTGAAAGAGTCCGCAGGGGACGAGGAACTTCGAGAAATGGCAGCCATGGAAGTCAAGGAACTTCAGGCAACCATTGGTGACCTAGAAAACCGCCTCAAAATTCTTCTGTTACCACGCGATCCCAATGACGATAAAAATATTATGTTGGAGATCCGAGCAGGTGCTGGTGGCGATGAGGCTGGCATTTGGGCAGGGGATTTGTTGCGGATGTACTCCCGCTATTCTGAGGGGCAGGGTTGGAAGGTACAGACAGTTAGTCAGTCGGTCGCTGATATGGGTGGCTGCAAAGAAGCCATTCTAGAAATTACAGGCGACCAAGTCTACAGCAAACTCAAGTTTGAAGCAGGCGTCCATCGCGTGCAACGGGTGCCTGCCACAGAAACTAGCGGTCGAGTGCACACATCGACAGCAACCGTGGCAGTGATGCCAGAAGTGGACGATGTGGAAGTTAAAATTGATTCCAAAGATATTGAACTGACCACAGCACGTTCTGGTGGTGCAGGTGGTCAGAATGTCAACAAGGTAGAAACAGCCGTAGACTTATTCCATAAACCTACAGGTATTCGAATTTTCTGTACGGAAGAGCGATCGCAGCTACAAAACCGAGAGCGCGCTATGCAAATTTTGCGGGCTAAGCTTTACGAAATGATGCTCCAAGAGCAACAAGCAGAAGTCACTGATATGCGACGCTCTCAGGTAGGGACCGGCTCACGCTCAGAGAAAATTCGCACCTATAACTATAAGGATAACCGAGTCACGGACCACCGTCTGGGACAAAACTTTAGCCTATCCCCCGCGTTAGAAGGAGACATTGAAATCATGGTGCAATCCTGCATCACCCAAGACCAACAGGCTAAATTAGAACAGCTGGCGGCTGAAACTGATACGCCTGTTTAAGATAGCCTCCGGGATGATGCCCCCATGCTCTGGGTAAGTAGTCATTAGTTTTATTTGACAACCTCCAGCTCAAAACTAAAATTAATCACTCACATTCATTCCCTTTACCATGGCGAAATTTCTGCACATTGCCGATGTACATCTGGGATTTGATCGTTACAACAGCAAGGTACGCACCACCGATTTTTTCCATACGCTGTGGGATGTGTTGGAGCGTTATGCTATCCAGACACGTGTAGACTTTGTAGTCATTGCCGGTGATCTGTTTGAACATCGAATGATTCAACCGGCTATTTTGAATCAGGCTCAGCTCTGTCTCCAGCAGTTGCAGAGTGCGGGTATTCCAGCAATTGCCATTGAAGGCAATCATGACAACTGTCCCTATGGCACTAAGACCAGTTGGCTACGCTATTTATCAGACTGGGGATTACTCACACTGCTAGAGCCCAGTCAAGATGAAGCGATGTACACCCCTTGGAATGAGGCAACAAAACGGGGTGGCTATATTGATCTTGACTGTGGTGTGCGAGTACTCGGCTCTAACTGGTATGGTGCTGCTGCCCCTAAGGCCATCGAACAAATTGCACAGGCTATAGAAACATTGCCTGTAGGCCCCGGCTCAACTGTTTTACTCTTTCATCACGGTTTAGAAGGGCAAATTGCTCGTTACTCTGGAGCGTTACGCTATGGCGATTTATTGCCTCTTAAAAAAGCTGGTGTGCACTACGTCGGTCTAGGGCATATCCATAAGCACTACACCGTCGATAACTGGGTTTTTAATCCTGGCTCCCTTGAAGCCAACAATATTGAGGAGGGGGGTCTGGAGCGCGGCGCTCTTCTAGTGGAAATCAATAATGGCCAAGTGGATGCTCAGCTACAAACTGAATATCGACAGCGTCCGATTATTCGTCTGTCCTTAAAATTACGGGGGCAAGAAGCGCTAGAGGATATTGAAGGGCTAGCCTTTAAGGTCATTGACCGGGCCATGGAGCAAAAACGCCTCATCCCTGCGGACCAGCCCATTGTGGAACTGCGGATTGAAGGGCAGATCGGTTTTGAGCGCTTAGAACTTGATACCAGAAAATTGCAAAGCTTATTGCAAGAACACTGTAGCGCATTAATTTTTCTACTTAGGTATGAAGTTGAAAACGTTGAGTACGGCACGCCATTGCCGGACGATGCTGACCGTCATCAAATTGAACGAGAGATTTTCACCGATCTGCTAACAGCTCACAATGTCTATAAAAAACGAGCACAGCCCCTTGCCGCAGGTTTGATCGATCTCAAAGAACAACAGCTTACTGGTGTAAATGAAGAGACTCTCTACACACTGGTTGAACAGATATTAAACCCACCGACGAAAGCATCTCCTGGCCATTCGGGTTAAGATTGCGTCAAACTTGTGTCCCCTGCACTGCCGTCAATAACATCAGAGGATATCTGCATGGGTTTAGATCGATCACCGGACTATTTGATTAAAACCGGGCTAGCTGCACTCAAGCAAAAAGATTATGAGCGTGCGATCGCAACGTTTACACAGCTCAGTCAAGCGGATGGGGTCAGCACAAACCATCGACTCAAAGCTCAAATGGGTCTTATTCGTACCTATGAAGCCCAAGGAGCGAATATCCAGGCCCAAACCCTATGCAAATCTCTACTAAACAGCCATAGTCAGGCTATTCGTCAATGGGCCCACGATAAATTAAAACATTTAGAGACTGACCAACCATCACTAAAGAGACCCAATAGCACACCTGAAGCACCCCAGAGTAGCGGGTTTGTCCCTGAGAGCAGCGGCTTTATCCCTTTTAACGACCAGACACCGACCGTCAATCAAACACCCCCCTCAAAAGACAGTATTTCCTCACCAGACATCCAACCAACATTGGCTGAAGACGTCCCTAGCCAATCGCTAACGCACAGTGAGCAAACCATTGCTGACAGTCGTGGACTTTCTAACCAGACATTAAACGTACAGCCTCAGTCCACCAACGACCTCACTCACCAAACTGTAGGCAGATCGTCTTTGTTCCATTATGAAACGCTCAACACTAAACAAGATTTGAGCACCATTGACACAGGCGTCAATCAAGTGCCGAAAAGTACACCAACTGCTGCATCCACACCACAGCAAACTAGAACGTCCACACAAAGGCCAAAGCCACAGCCCCCTAAACAGCAACAATCCCCTCACCAAAAACAACAAGACTCTCCCCCCCACCCTCTAGCTTCTGCACCTCCACCACATGGCCCTGACACTTGGCCCAAAGGCACTCGCCTCAGAGCCCTGAAATCTCTAGGTAAAGTCAGTAAAGGGAAACTTTGGTTTGCTCAAATAACAACAATCCCAATTCTTTTTTTGGTAATTCGTTGGTCGCTAAAAACTAGCCTGATCTTTATTCGCGGCTACTTACAGTTTCTCGATCGGATCTTACCGATCAATATTAGACCAGCCCCATTTTTTTGGGGTAACCAGACCTGGACAGTCCTGATTGGATTGGGACTATTGACGTTGGCAGCGCCCTGGTTATGGGCATTGCTTTTACGCCCTTCTGAACAAATCACCCATCAACAATTACAAAACTACAGCCCGGAAGCTGCTCAGTTATTACGACGTCTCTGCACAAATCGACGCTGGAAATTTCCCACAATTCAGCTAATAGACAGTGAACTAGCCGTTATTTTTTCCTATGGCTGGCAGCCTCGCGTTGGTCAACTGGTGGTCAGCCAGGGGCTACTCGATCGCCTACAGCCCGATGAGTTGGCCGCAATCATCATGTATGAAATCAGCCACTGGCCCAAACTTGACTGGATCTTGTTTTCCGGACTAGGGCTGTTATTACAAGGATGCCATAGTGTCTATTGGTTCTTGGCACGGCACGGCGAGCATCGCCCAATCCTCATCCAGTGGACTGCTGGTACACTCGCCACTCTTAGTTATTGTATGTTTTGGCTACTGGCTAAGATCGGGTGTAGCTTAGCGCGTATTCGCACACCCTATCGCGATCGCATCGCCACCGAACTTACGGGCAATCCCAATGGCCTTGTACGGGCACTGGCCAAATTGTCACAAGCCAACGCAGAGGCTATCGCCCAGCAAGGCTACACGCCTCCTTTATTGGAAAGTTTGGACTTAATGCTGCCAGTTGGATTGGAAGAAACGGGGACATCGGTGCAACAGTATGCTTGGGGGGCGTTTAATCCATTGCGGCACTGGCTATCCATCAATCAAGCTCACCCCCCCCTAGGAGATAGACTCTATACCCTAGGAGCTTATGGACGGCATTGGCGACTAAAACCGAGTCTCAACTTTGCCCATCTGACCCTCAAAAATAGAGCGCGCATTCTCTCTGCCCATGATTGGCAAGAACTCCTGTCCCAGGGGGGCGGATGGTCTGGATTAATCGTGGGGTTGGGTGTAGCAGGTGTAATGTGGCTCATTGGTGCGATCGCGACAAGCCTCGATTTCCCTCTACTGGATTGGCTTTATAAAGATCGCAGCATTCTCATTGGTATCCCTCTGATCTGTGCCGCAACTGGCCAGTTACTAAGGATCAATCCCTTTTTTCCAGAAATCAGCAACACTCAGCCAAAAAGTGAAGCACACCTAACAAGCTGGCAAAAAGATCCTACGCTGATTCCCCTCAGTCATCGACCTGTAACTATCAAAGGTACTCTGACAGGCCGCCCAGCCTTAGCAAACTGGCTAGGTCAAGAATGGCGACTACGCACACCCCAAAACTGCATTAAACTGCATTACACCAACCACTTTGGCCCCTTGGGCAATATCAAAAGCCTCACCCCTTGGCTCCAACAGTCATTACAGGTAACCGGATGGTTTCGCCGAGGACATCACCTCTGGATTGATATTGACCGCCTCCAAAACGATCAAAACCAAATCAAGATTGCTCAACATCCCATATGGGCTACCATTAGCAGCCTCTGCCCTTTGGCGTACGGCCTTTGGCTCATCTTCAAAGGCGGCTGACCATACCGACACGTTGCACCCATTACCAGAAAATGTTAAATATTGTAAATGAGTACTGATTGCCTAATTTCGTTTCAGATTGTTTATTTAGCAATTTGTCGTTGGGCATCGGGTTCTCCTACTCTCAACACAGCAAACCAGCCCTACTAAAGTGGCTGGTTTTTTTATTACACAGATGCTGTTGTTTTGAAAAAATGGTTTAACGATAAATCATTTACTTATATCAATTGTCTTTCCCTTCGAGTAAATGCCCTCAATGGTTTTACCCACGGAAGGGACAAAACAGACCAATACACTTGATGGCATACTCTACGCTATCTTTAGGGAGCTTCACCAAAAAAACCACTGAATAGCTTGGCTAGGCATCGGACAGCGTGATACCTTGAAGGTGTAGAGATACGTCATAGTTCTCATTGAATATAATGAGAATTCTCTGGTAACGATAGTGATGAGTAGTCGTTTTAGTTGACTGTTACCAGAGTTTTAAAGTGATTTTTGCAGACCCCTAAGTAGGGTTGTTAGCTCATCAACGTAGTTGCTCGCTTAAAATGGCCAGTTTTTTTGCTGCGGTTCGTCACTTGTTAATCATTTCAAGCCACAGTTACAAGCTATTTTCTAGAGATTTCCAAGCTCTGGTAGGGCTAGTTGGCTAATTTTTTGTTTGCCTATCCGCCGCAGTTGTTTTTTAGATTTTTTTAAGAGGTATCCCATGTCAGTGCGCTTATATATTGGCAACCTACCCCGCGATCTAGAACGCGAGGAATTTGAAGCTGTCTTCTCAGAAGACGTGGATAATATCGTTTCAGTAAAATTGATTGCTGACCGAAAGACTGGCAAGTGCCGCGGCTTTGGGTTCGTAACTGTTAAAACTGATGAGATTGCAGACACCCTTGTTACCAAGTACAATGGTCAGGCTTTGCAAGACATCACTCTAAAGGTTGAGAAAGCAATGCCCCGTACTAAAGAAAATGAGGGCACTAATGCTAGTGGCGGAAACAATAACCGTAAGGGCGGTAAGCGTAACGGCGGTGGACGTAAGCCTGCTACTTATTCTTCCCCAGCTCCTGAAAGCACACAGCCCGATCCTCGATGGGCTTCCGATTTGGAAAAGCTCAAGGAAATGCTAGCTGCCCAAACAACTGCTTCATAGAAGCGCCCTCCACTACTTGACTTTAGGAAAAAGCCAGGGGATGCATCCCCTGGCTTTTTTTAATGCTGAAAGTTTATAACCTTTAGAGGATTCAACGCTAGCTTAAAGCACCCGAGCACGAAGCAATGCAGGTGGCAAGCAGAGCAGCTTACGTACTGTGGGGACAAATGCACGTCTGTTAAAGACATCGTATTGATTCTCAGCAATTACATCCAGAATCTTGCGATAAAGCATCAGAGCAGACCATACAGGCCAGCGAGCATCAGGGCTTAGAACACTGATACCGCTTTCTGCCTGACGATAAAACTTTAATGCCCGTTGAATCTGAAAGCGCATCAGTGCGCACCAACGCTCATCAATTACCCCATTCATTAAATCGTCTTCACTATATTTGAATAGCTCAAGGTCTTCGAGGGGTAAGTAAATGCGACCACGACGGGCATCTTCTCCCACATCACGCAAGATATTAGTGAGCTGATTAGCAATGCCCAAGGCAATAGCTTCTTCCGTAGGACAAGGTAATGCCTTAGCCCAGGGTGCTGTGTTGTATTCAGGGTCCACACCCATCACTACGGTGGACATTAAACCCACCGTACCTGCAACCCGATAGCAATATAGCTTTAGATCTTCAAAGGTCTCGTATCGAGAGCATTCTAAATCCATCCGTTGCCCCGAAATCATGTCACGGAAAGGCTGGATATCTAAGGAGAAATGCTCTAGAGCGTCCACCATAGCGACATCGTAGTCATCCTGAGGATGACCTGAAAAGACAGACTCTAGTTGCTTCTCCCAATCATTAAGGGTGTCTTCAGTCGTGAACTGAGCAGAAGGGCCATCAACCAACTCATCTGTACGCCTACACCATACATAAATCGCCCAAATGGCACGGCGTTTGACTTCCGACATCAGCATCGTACCCATATAAAATGTCTTTGAGTACTTAGCTGTAATTTGCCGACAGCGTTCGTAGGACTCATCTACAGAAGCCAACTTGGACGCAGGCGAGACATTAGTAGTGGGTTGCAGCAGCATGGGTGTCCTTCTTAAGCAAAAAAGCGTCAAGAGCTAGTAGGGAGTCAAAAAACAAGAGATGAATGTTTGCCAGCTAATGACAAATGCAAATTCACCTTACTATCCTTGAACATTTGTAAATGCCCAAGCACAGGATTAATCACAAGTTTTCGTGGATTTTATCCATTATAGATTTTCAAGCGTTACATTCTGATACAAAAACGTAACATTAACCTTAGTGAGGTTTCAATTAACCAGAAATTGAAACAGCTAGAGGCGATGGCTCTAGCTGGTAACCACCCTTTGCAGCACGGTACTATAGTTTGCTGGTAAAACCACGAAGAATTAAATTCCTGTCCTAACTCTTCAGCCAACCAGACTTATCCAACTTAAAGTATCCATCCCCATGACCACTAATTTTGAATTTTTGAGACAAACTGACCCAGATATTGCCGCCATCATCGAGAACGAACGTCAGCGTCAACAGGAACACTTAGAGCTAATTGCCAGCGAGAACTTTACATCCCCTGCTGTCATGGCTGCCCAAGGTTCTGTTCTGACAAATAAATACGCAGAGGGGTTACCTAATAAGCGATATTACGGCGGGTGTGAATTTGTCGATCAGGCTGAGGCTCTGGCAATTGATCGAGTCAAACAGCTGTTTGGAGCGGCCCACGCTAACGTTCAACCCCATTCGGGTGCTCAGGCTAACTTTGCAGTTTTTCTAGCCTTACTACAACCCGGCGATACCATCCTGGGTATGGATCTTTCCCATGGTGGTCACTTAACTCACGGCTCTCCGGTGAATGTATCGGGCAAATGGTTCAATGTTGTCCAGTACGGCGTTAACAAGGAAACTGAGCAACTTGACTACGATGAAATTCGGAAGCTAGCCCTTGAGCATCGACCTAAAATAATTATTTGTGGCTATTCTGCTTATTCCCGAACTATTCATTTTGATAAGTTCCGAACCATTGCTGATGAGGTAGGTGCTTACTTCATGGCCGATATCGCTCATATTGCAGGGCTAGTTGCGACAGGTCATCATCCCAATCCCATTCCCCACTGTCATGTAGTGACCACCACCACACATAAAACATTGCGAGGTCCCCGTGGTGGTCTGATCATGACCAATGACCCTGATTTGGGTAAAAAGTTTGATAAAGCCGTGTTTCCTGGTAGCCAAGGGGGGCCCTTAGAGCATGTCGTAGCCGCTAAGGCAGTCGCTTTTGGAGAGGCGCTTAAACCCGAATTTAAGACCTATTGCGCCCAGGTAATTACCAATGCCAAAGCCCTTGCAGCGCAGCTACAGACACGAGGGTTTAAGGTGGTTTCAGATGGCACCGATAATCACCTGGTATTGGTTGATTTGCGTTCCATTGGTATGACTGGAAAACAGGCTGACGCTCTAGTCAGCATGGTCAACATTACAGCCAATAAAAATACGGTTCCCTTTGATCCAGAGTCTCCCTTTGTGACCAGTGGTCTGCGTTTAGGGTCACCAGCTATGACCACTCGCGGGCTAGGCAGTGAAGAGTTCAAGGAGATTGCCAACATTATTGCTGATCGGCTACTCTCCCCTGAGGATAGTGATGTTGAAACTGACTGTCGAAATCGTGTTGCAGCTCTCTGTAATCGATTTCCTCTTTATCCTCATCTCCACCCAACAGAGGCTATTTTGGCCTAGGTAATCTCTTCATGGCTAGATAGCTTCACAATTGCTCTATCTTCCATGGAATTCCTACAAAGAATCTTTGATACGTCATGAGTACCTGACGTATCAAAGATTTATAAAAATCCCTATATCTCGCCAATTCCTTTGACAAATCCATAATCGTTATTTGAACCATATAATTACCGGCTTGAAAGATCTAGAAAACCTGCTAGGGTGACGGTGACTATTGTGTGTGCTGCCAACCCTGTGCGTTGAGTTCATATAAGAGCTTGTGTTGTCTTCCCCCTTACTCTGTCACCCATGCCCTTTCAGATATATCCCCTGTTAGCTTTTACGCTGTCGGCTGTTGTGGTTCTTGTCGCTACACCGATTGTCAAAAGAATTGGGTTACACAGTGGCCGAGTTGATATGCCTGGTGGCCGTAAAGTACATAAAGTCCCCATGGTTAGGTTGGGGGGCGTATCAATTTTTTTGGGCTCCGTCGTGGCTCTATTGGTTGTTTGGAATATTGGTGGCTTTGTTGATGCCCAAGGTCAACAGCTGGTTAATGAACCTGAGGCTGAAATCTGGGGTGTTACCTTGGGAGGCTTGGCATTCTTCTTAATCGGGTTGTTGGATGATCTATTTGGGCTTTCTGCCATTAGTCGTTTGTTAATGCAGGCTGTTGTCGCGGCTATTACCTGGCATGTAGGGGTGGATATTGAGTTTGTGTCTATTCCAGGGTTGGGCATTGTTCAACTAGCTGGCTGGGTGAGTTTACCCATAACGGTTGTATGGCTGGTGGGGATGGCTAATGCAATTAATTGGATTGATGGGTTAGATGGCTTGGCAGCTGGGGTTTCCGGAATTGCCGCGATTGTCATGATGCTGGTAGCTCTGTTTATGGAGCAGCCTGCTGCAGCCCTTATTGCCGCCGCTCTTGCCGGTGGAGCCTTGAGTTTTCTCAAGTACAATTTCAATCCTGCCCAAATTTTTATGGGGGATGGCGGGGCCTATTACATGGGCTTTACCCTGGCAGGGGTAGGGGTCATTGGTCTGGTCAAAGGTGTAACAACAGCTGCGGTATTTTTGCCCTATTTGTTGATATTGGCCGTACCCATCTTGGATATGTCGGCGGTCATCCTGGCTCGTCTGCGTCGAGGGCTGTCCCCGTTTGTTGCAGATAAAAGACATCTCCATCATCGGCTTTTAAATGCTGGATTATCCCATCGCTTTACAGTGTTATTTATTTACTCTTTGACCCTATGGGTGGGTAGTCTAGCGTTGGCCTTCTCTGATATGCCCAGTGGCAGGGCCTATGCGCTTGGTTCAACAGCATTATTAGGCTACACAGGTTGGCGGGCTAAACGTCATGCGAGATGAACCGGTAACGAATCGGCAATGGCCACTGCCAACAAACAATAAATTCGTAGGGCAGGCCTTATACCTGCCCTCTCTTATATCTATCGACCGTCAATATGGATAATCGTAGGGCTTTATGAGTTGACCAACGTCGTATAGATAGAACGTCTCCGTTGTCGATCTTGCCCGTTGAGTGTCTACGCTTGCTAACAAATCGAACCGCTCAAAGTAGGGGGCGTAGGTAGCTCGGATCTCAGATTGATCATCATCGGCAATACTCAGAAACAGCCCTGAATATCCCAACCAATCTTTTGGCTGAAACCAGACTGCATGACCCCGTGGATCTTGAGTAAATGCCATTACGGGAGATGACGTGAGAGGGCTAATGGCCATGTCTACATATCCACTGAGCCAGAACTCATTCGTCACTAGAAAATTCGCGGCTGCGATCGCATCTCCCACACGCCCCTCTTGCAACCGTCGCCGTAGCTGTACCACGTCAATCATGGTGGTGGTTGGATCGGTTTCTGGTGCCACCACCTCAACCACGCCACCGGGGCGCTGTAGGGTCCCCAGCGCGACATGGCCCAGGGCAAACACTAACAATGTGGCTATCACCAGGGCACTGCTGACCAACCATCGTCTTACTGTTTGGGATGACCAGCCGGCCATGGTCACCGCCAGCAATAAACTCAAACTCCACAGTCCTGGAGCAGGCCAAGCCGGATAAATCCGGGTAAAACCGCCGAGCAAGGTAAACCCAGCCGCAATGGGCAACCCTAGCCATAGAATAAATCGATGGCGCAAATCACCGTTGGGTACATGCCAGAGGTGACGACCAATGGCCCACCACAGTGGAAACCCCAAGGCAGGAAACAGGTAGGCAATACCCACCAGCCACACCCCCACCATATTCAGCAAATTAAACTGAGGCCCCGTGGCATCACCGTCAAACCGGGTAGATAAGTGAAATCCAAAGGAGAGCCAATCATGGTGAAGGTTCCAGTACACCAGCGGCAGTAAAGCCAGGCTAAAAAGCCCTAGGGCGGCCAAGGTCCATACGGACACAAGTGCTTGACGATGACGCGTGCTGGTTAAACAAAACCCCACCAAACTCAGCCCTAAAACAAAGCCGTGATATTTGCTCAGACAGACCAGCCCTAGCAACAGACCAATCAAAGCAATTTTGGCAGTGGGTTGATAGGGTCCCTTCACTGGGAAAAATTCCAAGACAGCCACATACATCGTCACTGACCACCAAAAGATCAAGGCGTTATCTGGGGCTGCTAGCAGACCAAAGCTGAATATAAATAACGGGCATAGGGAGGCGATCGCAACTGCCCCCATCCCAACTTTCTCCCCAAACAACTGCCGCCCGCTTAAATAGAGCAACCACGTACTGAGGCCATATAGAATCAATGCCCCCAGTCGGATCGTCAAGGGTGAAATATACCCCGTTAACCAGGGACCCAGTGCCGTCGTCAACGCCACCATGACCGGATGGTCAAAATAACTCCAATCCCAATGCTGGGTGTACAAGAAGTAGTAAGCTTCATCAAACCCTGGCGGCAACAGCCATGCAATAAGTATTCGTAAAATCCAAGAGCCTATTACCAGCCCCATCAGCCAGCTTGGCCATTGCATCAATTTTCCAGTGGCCATGTTTTCATCCCAATTGCAAAGCGCACGCACCTTCCAAGTATCAGATCAAATTTGCAAGAAATGCTTTACCATCAACCAACACAGGGCACTTTCTCCGCTTTCCTTTATTAACGACCTATCTTGGCCAACCATGATCACCGGCAGTGCAGAAATCATATGTGTGGGAACTGAGCTACTTTTAGGCGATATTCTCAACAGTAATGCCCAATACCTGGCCAAGCAGCTGGCCCATTTGGGTATTTCCCATCACTATCAAACCGTTGTGGGTGATAACCCACTGCGCTTAGCAAGAGCAATCGCCATTGCCTGTGAACGGTCACGGTTGATTATTTTTACCGGTGGCCTTGGCCCCACCCCTGACGACATTACAACTGCAACGATTGCAGACTTCTTTGGGGTACCGCTAGTGGAAAACGTCGAGGTTCTGGCTGATATTAAAGCTAAATTTGCTCAGCGCGATCGCGTTATGACTGATAACAATCGTAAGCAAGCCTGGCTTCCCGAAGGTGCAGATATACTACCGAATACTCAAGGCACAGCCCCCGGTATTCTCTGGCAACCTCGCCCCGGACTGCACATCATGACGTTTCCAGGAGTACCGCGAGAACTGTACTCCATGTGGCAAACCACTGCTGTTCCTTATCTACAAGATCAAGGGTGGAGCAATGGTATCATTCATAGCCGCACCCTCAAATTTTGGGGCACCAGTGAGTCAGGTCTGGCCGCCAAAGTCAATGATTTTCTTCAGCTAGAAAACCCAACAGTTGCCCCCTACGCCAGCGACGGCGTGATTAAGCTGCGAATTTCAGCTAAGGCAGACTCTTTAAACGCTGCTGAACAGCTCATCGACCCTGTCGCCAAACAACTCAAAGCCATTGGTGGTGTCGACTGCTTTGGAGAAGACGATGAGACCTTGGGCAATGCTGTCGGGCGGTTGCTCATAGAACAAGCTGCCACTCTAGCTGTAGCCGAATCCTGTACCGGGGGTGGGCTGGGTGCCATGGTTACCGCCGTTCCAGGCAGTTCCCAATATTTTATGGGGGGAATTATCTCCTATGACAACACCGTTAAAGAGCGGCTACTGGGAGTTTCGCCTCAGGATTTAGTAACCCATGGGGCTGTCAGTGCTCCAGTTGCTGAACAAATGGCAGGTGGTGTCCGTGCACGGCTGCGAACCGATTGGGGCATCAGTATTACAGGCATTGCCGGTCCTGGTGGCGGCAGTCCGCAGAAACCTGTTGGTTTAGTATTTATTGGTGTGGCAAACCAGACAACTACGTGGCATATTGAATGCCGGTTTGGCCATCGTAAAAGCCGCGAGTGGATTCGTTTAATGAGTCGTAACACCGCGCTAGATATACTCCGACGTACCTTACTCAGTAATCCTCAGACAGTGTAAGTACCGACATCGGGATGACAACACCTTGATCATTTCTGCTAATTCGTTATTATGGTGAATACTTCCACAAGTAACTTCACTGAACTTTACTTCAAGTTGATTTGCTATTTGTGGAATTTATAATGGTCTTGTTAAATGAGACCGCACCAGATGAGATTAGGAGCAGCCTGGCTCATGGATATTGGCAAAATTCTGGAAAAGTTGAAGAACTGGGTAAATCGGGTTTTAGACTCTTTGCTTGGCCCTTCAGCACAACCGGAGCCAGAAGCAATCCCTATTCCAGTTAACGATCGCCGCCGTCGTTAAGCCCCAGCATCATTTATAAATGGGCTTTCAAGTATTGTCCTAGGATTAACCTCTGTCGCTTCGCTGGTTAGTCTTTGATACTATTCCATGTGTAGCTTTAGGTGACTCATTGGATAGTATCTTCGTAGTTCATGGCCCTAATTTGAACATGTTGGGCAAACGTGAGCCTGAAATATACGGTCACGATACCCTGGATGATATCAATCAGGCCTTAGTATCTCTGGCTGAGTCTTTGGGTGTGCAGGTTAGCACCTATCAGTCTAATCACGAAGGTGATTTGGTGGATGCAGTACAGGCTACTAGTGAAAAGCATCAAGGATTATTGATAAACCCTGGAGCCTACACTCACACAAGTGTTGCCATCCGTGATGCCATTGCCGCTGTAAATATTCCAACGGTTGAGGTCCACCTCAGCAATATTCATAAGCGTGAGGCATTTCGTCACCATTCTTACATTGCCCCCATTGCCATTGGTCAAATCTGCGGCTTTGGCATAAATAGCTATTACCTGGGTCTACGAGCCCTGGTCAATCATTTACAAAATTCAGCCTAGTACCCGATGGCAGAATTTTGGGAGCTATTGCATCCCCCCGTCCACATTTATAGTGGGCAAACTTACGCCACAGAGTACTAGTTTAATGGGGTGGTTCAAGTCTCAGCAGTTGCAGAGTCAGAGGTTACTTTATCCGATGCCGCCCCATTCATATCGGATGTTGGGTGCTCATCCTGGCCCTTAGACTCGGAAGATTGGCTCTGCATTTGCGTCTTAAGTTTTTTAAGCTGCTCAACCATGATACTGGCCATGGTGCCCGGTGTGCGTTGTTGAACCCAAACCATACTGGCTGACAGCAGCAACTCTTTGAGATAAGCATAGGAAAAATTCTCAGAGGTAGTTGCGATCGCATCAATTTCATCCAGCGATAACTGCATTTCTGACTTCAACTTCTGATTCCAAAGCTGCAAATAAGCCACGCGGTCGTCCATTCCAGGTGCTTCAAAATGATACTTGCGATCAAACCGACTAGGACGCTCCAAAATTGCGATATCTAACCGTTCTGGGTGGTTGGTAGAGGCAATCATCAACACTCCATCGTTGAGGGCGAAACCATCCAACTCATTCAGGAAAAACGATCGATTCTCATCGTCTACTAGAGCATCCAAATCTTCAATCACTACAATGCAAGGGGCAGCCTCCCTAACCCGATTAAAGGCCAAGCGCATGTTATCAGTATCACTACTCTGACGGGTCTTAAAGCTCTTGATATATAAACAGGGATATCCCAAAGAATTGACTAACGCCTTGACCATGTGGGTTTTCCCATTGCCTGGCGGGCCAATAAACAAAAGGCCACGCTTCCAAGGCACGTTGTACTCGGCATACATAGCCTGCGATTCAAAGAAGCGTTGAGCATCTTTGTAAATATCTTCTTTGAGGGTGCCAGCCAGGACTAGATTTTCGAGCGTGGCACTTTTAATCGACGCGTATAAATCACGATTTTTTTGCCAAAAGCCCCCCTCAAACACCAAAACTTCTTCCCTTACTTGGGAGTTCCATTTACAAACATCAGCAAAAAAGTTATCGGCAACAACCTGGGTATCTGACAAAATCCAGTAATAACGGCAATCGTCAAAATACCCCTGAGGCCAGGACAGCTGTAAAACCATCAATATGTGCTCCTGCCACTGGACCTCAAAACAAAAATTCTTTTGCTCATAGCGCAGTTTCTGGTTCTTGGCATCCCAGAGGGTCATTACATGGTTATGCACAACTGCTTCGCGGGCACTTGCCGCATAGCCTGGTGGCAAATCAACCGTGCTAATTACCTGGGTCGTACACAGTCCTTCTTCAGCATATTTACGAAGATCAAAATAGTAGCTATCCCCCTCTAAAATCTCCTTTTCAGGAAAGCTCTCTGCCAGAAACTGACTGACGTAGTAAGGAATGGAGGCGGGAGACATCCGCAACGCTTCTAGAATTAAATACGTAAGATTGACTGAACGCGAACCTGATGAATAAAGCATGCTGAAGCGTATGTGAATGCCTAAAAAGACTGATTTTGCCCTTGGACTATATTTTGCACCGCTTTTCCATAACCGATGGGAAAACTTGGGTTTCTCGATGGAATTCGACAACCTATGCTAGGTTATCCACAACAAAGTCCAGGAGTAGCTATGGGTGATTCGCAAGGTAATCCCTTTATCGGCAATCCCTTTATGCAAAAGGGCAGAAAAAAACCACCCGCTGATCCTGACGTATCTCCCCAGTCTCAACACAAATCGCCAACGGATCTTTCCCTCGCTACGCCAGAGAAACTCAGCAAGTCGCCAGCCGTTGCCCCACCTCAAAACTCAGCTAAACCAACAGCAAAAAAAGTATCAAAATCGTTATCTAAACCGAAGGCCACAGCAAAAACGACAAAAACTCGATCTAGCCCTGCCAAAAAAAACACTAGCCCGCCTTCTACACCAACACCTTCTGCAAGCTACACAGGGAATGGCTACAAAGTTCAGGTATTGGCCAAAATCCCAATGCCCACCAATACCAATATGCCCAGCCGCGACTATTTATGGTTTGCGGTGTATCCCATCATTCCCCGTGTGGGTGACTGCATCTTTCACGATGGCCGCTATTTCCGTGTAGATGCCGTATTTCTATACGAAAACACGAATGCTGGCTGGTGTGCTGACTTAGAAGTTTCTTACTACACCCGACGACACTAGGCCCACGATGTTTATATCACTGCTCAGGCTTAGCCGCGCGGGCAATTGAATGATTCACAAATGAATCATGAATTTGAGTAACCAGGACTTCAGCATCCTCAACCTGGGAATACTGACTGGAGAGGACAACTGTTTGCTCGTTACCATAACCCACAAATGTGATTAGTGCTTGTTGCCCAGCTTCTGGCTCGTACCAAATCCGAAACCCCGACTGTCCATCGATAGCAACCAGGGAGTAGCGCTGCACAGCTACTGCGTCAGCCACGATTTGATCTAGTTTTTGGGGCACAGCAGTCTGCGGATCTTCCCGGAGCATTACAATATCGGTGCGAATAGGCATATTGACGCCATCGGCAATACTGACAATTGCCACACCATTATCTTCTTGGGAGGCTATTTGCCATTCCCTGGGGTAATCCACACTGAACTTAGCAGATTCATAACGAGCAAACTCACTGGGGGCCAACGGTTCCTGCTTAACGTTAACGGCATTACCGGCAGCAAACTCAACCTCTTGGTGATTAGCCAACGTCTCAGCGGCAACCTCGGTTGAGCCAGGGGCTAGGACGATCCCTAAAGCGCCTATGCCCAATACAAATTGTCTTACAGTCTGCTTAGTATCAAAGTCCATAAGTGTTTAGCGATGACGTCTATATCTTTGAACAATAGCCCTCAAAACTCTAGTCGCCTGAACACCTCAGTCTAGTATCAAGCATCTCAGGTTTCCATGAAAATTCTTAGCCTTGTCTCAGCATTAGCTCCAGTGACGTTGGGGCTATCTGTAATGGCCACGAGTGCCGAAGTATTTCCTGGCTATATCCCCAAACCTCGTGGTATTCCCAATGTACGCGTTTCAGGAGGCACCCGTTCCCCCGCTGGTGCTAGCTGCATTAGTGATCCACAAGCCCCTCAGCTGACATCCATCTTTCCAGACGATGATCTGGGCTACACCACAGATAATTATCCAGCATTCCAGTGGTATATGCCTAGCAACAACGCTAGCCATGTCGAATTTAACCTCTACGAAGTTGTTAGTGAAGAAGAGGGCATCTTTCAGCCGATTTACCAGACGGCTTTTGTCCCCGCCCCCACAGCAGGCATTGCCACTCTAGAGCTTCCTCGTAATATCGGTCTGGCCCCCCTCAAAGCAGAGAATTATTATTACTGGAGCGTAGAGATTTACTGCTCCGATGAGACAATTGCCGTGATGATGGCGGAGGGGTTTGTAGAACGATTGGAGCCTGATCCTACTTTGGCGGCAGCCCTCGCAAATAGTGACGGAATTAGTCGAGCTGCGATCGCAGCTGAAAACAGCCTGTGGTTTGATACCACCCGTGCTCTAACGGACCATCTACAGGAGCAACCCAACGACCGTCAGGCCATTGCCAGCTGGCAAATCCTACTAGAATCTATCGGGCTAGAGAATATTGCGGATGCCCCTCTCCTACCCTAATTAGCAATGTTTTAGCTACTGTTGATCGCCAAATTAAACCAAGGCTTTAACCTACAGTAAACAAACTGTACGTTGATTTTTGTTAAAGTTTATAAACGCGTTCAACGTTGGTAATCTCACTCATTAACCTATGCTGCGTCTCGAAAACATTACAAAGGTTTATCCTACCGGAGAAGTATTGCGAGACGTTACCTGGGAGGTCAAACCAGGTAATCGCATTGGTCTAGTGGGGGTTAACGGGGCTGGCAAATCCACTCAGCTTAAAATCATCATGGGGGAAGTTGAACCCACCAGCGGCAATGTCATTCGCCCCAATGAACTACACATCGGCTATCTCAATCAAGAATTTGAAGTTGATCCCCGCCGCACCGTACGTGAAGAATTTTGGACAGTCTTTGAAGAAGCCAACACAGTTCAACAAAAGCTGGCAGAAATTCCTATACATATGGAAAGTGCCGACCCAGATGCACTAGAAAAGTTGATTAAGGCCCTAGACCGCGAACAACGGAAGTTTGAAGCTCTTGACGGCTACGGTTTGGAATCCAAAATTGAGAAGATTCTGCCCGAAATGGGATTTCAAAATGATGATGGAGAGCGACTAGTTAGCTCCTTCAGTGGCGGTTGGCAAATGCGCATGGGTCTGGGCAAGGTGATGCTCAAAGCTCCAGATTTATTACTGCTGGACGAACCTACTAACCATCTGGATCTAGAAACCATCGAATGGCTTGAGGGCTATCTCAAAGGCTTAACGACACCGATGGTGATCATTTCCCATGATCGTGAATTCCTCGACCGCCTCTGTACTCAGATTGTAGAAACTGAGCGAGGCGTCTCCACTACCTATTTGGGTAATTACAGCGCTTATCTGGCTCAAAAAGCGGAAAGTAAGCTTGCTCAACAGGCCACCTATGATCGTCAGCAAAAAGAAATTGCTAAACAGCAAACCTTTGTCGATCGCTTCCGTGCCAGTGCGACTCGCAGCACCCAGGCCAAGAGTCGTGAGAAACAGTTGGAAAAAATAGAGCTGATCGAAGCTCCCATTTCCGACGTTAGAACTTTGCAATTTAAGTTTCCCCCCGCCCCTCGTAGCGGTCGTGAAGTCGTTCAAATCAGCGACCTCACCCATACTTACGGTGATAACATTTTATTTTTAGGGGCAGAGTTGCTGATTGAGCGGGGCGATCGCATCGCTTTTGTGGGCCCCAATGGCGCTGGCAAATCGACGCTTCTGCGCCTAATCATGGGTCTAGAAAAGCCTGTAGAAGGCGATGCCACCCTAGGGGAGCACAATGTCATTCCTAGTTACTTTGAGCAAAATCAGGCAGAGGCCTTGGACCTTAATAAAACGGTCATGGCCACTATTCATGATGAGGTGCCCACCTGGAAAAATGAAGAAGTACGCACCCTCCTAGGTCGCTTTCTATTTAGCGGCGACATGGTAAACAAACCTGTAACCGCTCTCAGTGGTGGTGAGAAAGCTCGTTTAGCCTTGGCCAAAATGCTACTTGCCCCAGCTAACCTTTTAGTTTTGGATGAGCCCACGAACCACCTGGATATCCCAGCTAAAGAAATGCTAGAGTCGGCGTTAAAAGAATATGAGGGAACTGTTCTCATCGTTTCCCACGACCGCTTTTTCATTTCCCAGGTAGCCAATAAGATTGTAGAAATCCGAGAAGGTGAATTACGGCTGTATCGCGGTGACTATAGCTACTATCTTGAGAAAATAGCCCAGGAGAAGGAACGGGCTAGATTAGAAAAAATAGAAGCCGAAAGATCAGCTAAAGCAGCCGCTAAACGGCAGAAACAAAAGGATAAGCAAAAGGCCAAGGCCGCTGCCAAGAAAAAGGGATAACCATTGACACTGCATCCTTCCTTACGGACATTAATATAAGGTTTCAGATGTACTTCTGTCATGCTCCCAAAACTTTTATATAGTTCTGACAGTTACTCAAGAGCACACCATAGACTTGGAAGTATATAGGCATCCTTGCCCACAGTTATTTTCAATAGCATTAATTTTGGGGTGCTAAGAAAACACAGAGTAAAGCTGTTCAAATAGAAAAATCTATTGACAACGTGGTTATTCCAATGAGTAATTCAACTCATTGACAAACTGGGGGTAAACAGAGAAAAAAATATAGCTAGATGCTCTATATTCTGGATAATTTTTAGCAAGCGATAATACTCTGATCAATAGCTAAAATATTAAGAAGCTGTTGATACCAAAATGTAGTTAAGCAGTCTCAGAATATACGCCAGAGCAGTTAGGTCTTGCACTGACAGTAGGTTTTTGCTAGCCGCCTAACAAGTTATACTTTTGTACGAGAAAGAAATGTTAAGAAAACCTTAATATTTGAGAAAGGGCGAGTGATATGATCTCGCTAGGCAAAAGGCACAGTCGTTCACAGTCAGAAGAAGGAATTGTAAGTATGGCGCAGGAGTCTGTTTCTCCAATGGTTCTCGTCATCCTGGATGGATGGGGACATCGCGATGAGGACAATGGCAATGCAATTCGCAATGCAAGGACCCCTGTTATCGATAGTCTTTGGACCGCCTATCCACATACCTTAATTCAAACATCAGGTAAACAGGTGGGGTTACCTGATGGCCAAATGGGCAACTCTGAAGTGGGGCATTTAAACATCGGTGCAGGTCGCATTGTGCCTCAGGAGCTTGTGCGCATTTCTGATGCCGTCGACGATGGCTCAATTCAAGAAAATCAGGCTCTTCTGGATGTATGCCAAAAAGTCCGTTATAACGGCGGCAAGCTTCATTTAATCGGTCTTTGTTCGGAGGGAGGTGTACATTCACACCTGGACCACTTGCTAGGCCTAGTGGATATGGCAAAGGCACAAGATATCCAAGAGATCTGCATTCATGCAATTACCGATGGTCGCGATACCCAGCCTACTGCAGGGCAATACGCTATTGGCAAATTGCAAGACCATCTGGAACAGAGCGGGATCGGTCGGATTGTTACCTTAAGCGGACGGTATTACGCGATGGATCGCGACCATCGGTGGGATCGTGTGGAAAAGGTATACAGAGTGATGACAAGTTCAGGCGCTGGCAATGGACTTACAGCCCTAGAAGCAATCCAGGCTTCTTACACTGAAGGCATCACTGATGAGTTTATCGAACCAGTCCGTTTATCATCTGGGACTTTGGCAGCCAATGATGGTGTTGTGTTCTTTAACTTCCGTCCAGATCGGGCACGTCAGCTAACTCAAGCGTTTGTCGCTCCTAAGTTTGAAGGGTTTGAAAGACAGCTAATTGCCCCGCTCAACTTTGTCACCATGACTCAGTATGATGGGTCATTACCTGTGCAGATTGCTTTTGAGCCTCAAAACCTGAGCAATATTCTGGGGGAAGTGGTTGCTAACCATGGGATCAAGCAGTTCCGCACCGCTGAAACTGAGAAATATGCCCATGTCACTTACTTCTTTAATGGGGGTCGTGAAGATCCCTTTGAGGGAGAAGACCGTGAGCTAGTCGCCAGTCCCCAGGTCGCAACCTATGACAAGGCTCCAGCCATGTCAGCGAAGGCCGTTACTGATACAGCAATCACAGCGATCAACAAAAATAAGTATGGTCTGGTAGTGATCAACTACGCTAACCCAGATATGGTTGGCCATACTGGCAATATGGAAGCCACTATTCAGGCCCTTGAGTCAGTTGATGTACAGCTAGGTCGATTGCTCGATGCCGTAGGTCAAGCTGGAGGAACAACTATTATCATTGCCGACCATGGTAATGCTGAATATATGTGGGATGACGAGGGCAGACCTTGGACAGCCCACACAACTAATCCAGTTCCGTTTATTTTGGTCGAAGGTGAGCGTTTGAAGATTCCAGGTCGCGGTTGCGAAGTAGAGTTGCGAGAAAATGGTTGCCTGGCGGATGTTGCACCAACTATCTTGGAAATTCTGCAACTAACCCAACCTGAGGAAATGACAGGTAAGTCTATGCTTGAACCGGCTCGTGTTGATGTGAAGCGTAACCGCACACCGGTCAAAGTATCTCGTTAACTGTATTTCCAGATACAATCTATCATCAACCTGAACTTTTGGGGTGGATTAGATGGTTCGTCATGGTGCCATTACCTGCGGTACGATGGTTTGATGCTGGGGTTTAAGAGTGTATTCTTAAACTCAACAAATATGAATTTACGGAACAGTCAGGCTAGAAAATTGAAATGGTATTATCGGTTTTACAGGTGGTATGGCTAGTGTCTGCCATTGGATTGATCATTTTGGTGCTGTTTCACAGCCCCAAAGGTGATGGCCTTGGGGCTTTAGGGGGACAAGCTCAGATGTTTACGAGTACTAAGAGTGCTGAAACAGCTCTAAATCGTGCTACCTGGCTCCTGACAATCTTGTTTATGGGAATTACGGTAATTTTGAGTGCTGGCTGGCTAGGTAGTACGGTATCTGAACTATCTCCCTCCGTAGACAGTCTTCCCATTGAAGAAACAGCCCCAGCTCCCGCAGCTGAGACCATTCCATCTGAACTAGGTTCTCCTGAAGCCCCTGCCGATGCAGCTACAGAATAGGGGCTATTTTTTATAGCTGTCAGCGCTCACGTACACTCATATTGTGAACTATGTGCGCCAAGCTATATTTCTTAGACTAAACAAGAAATGCCTTAGAAACCTTGGTTTCTAAGGCATTTCTTGTTTAAAGGAGTCAGTTAAGCGCCCTTTGAGGTTCCTGGGTGAGTCAGTCTGTCCAGGATGCAGCACCCAGGACAGGATGCCCCCAGGAAATCTTCTACAGATTAAAGAGCCTTGGCACGAGCAATGACATTCTCAACCGTGTAGCCGAACTCTTGCATAATGCGTCCACCGGGAGCAGATGCACCAAAGCGATCAACACTGATCATGTCACCTTCAGCACCGTAGTACTTACCCCAACCCATTTCGATACCAGCTTCTACAACCAGGCGCTTGGTGATTGCCTTGGGTAGAACGGACTCCTTATAGGCTGCATCTTGAGCTTCAAAAAGTTCCCAGCAGGGCATGGAAACAACGCGGACTTTCTTGCCTTCGGAACGTAGTTGCTTAGCGGCCTCTAAACAGAGGGAAACTTCACTACCGGTTCCGATTAACAGTAGGTCAGCACCCTCGTCATCGGAAAGGACATAGGCACCCTTGGCTACACCATCGATGGAACTACCTTCTAGCTGAGGTAGATTCTGACGAGAGAAGGCCATCAGTGTGGGAGTCTTACGACTAGCGATCGCAACCTTGTAAGCACCGGATGTCTCATTACCATCCGCAGGACGAATCACATAAAGGTTAGGAATTGCCCGCAGGGAAGCAACCGTTTCCACTGGCTGGTGGGTGGGACCATCTTCACCCAATGCGATGGAATCGTGGGTCATCACATACAGAACACCCGCTTCAGCTAAAGCCGATAAACGGATAGCCGCGCGCATGTAATCAGCAAATACCAGGAATGTTGCACAGTAGGGAATCAGACCCGAGTTGTGCAGCGCAATACCATTACAGATAGCGCCCATACCATGCTCACGTACACCGAAACGTAGGTTGCGGTTTTCATAGGCTCCCTTCTGAAAATCACCGGAGATCTTCATCAGGGTATTGTTGGACTTAGCCAGGTCAGCAGACCCCCCCACTAGCTCAGGCACAGCAGGTGCTAACGCATTCAATGTCGCTTCAGAGGTCTTACGGGTGGCAATAGCCTTATCACCGGGGGCGTAAGTAGGCAGTGCATCAGCCCAGTTTGCAGGTAGTTCACCCTTGAGCATGCGCTCAAACTCAGCAGCTTCTGTAGCGTACTTAGTACGGTAAGTTGCCAATGTCTGATTCCACTCAGCTTCTGCACTAGCGCCTTTCTCAACTGCCTGACGAAAACGGCCTAACACATCCTCAGGAATCTCAAAAGGAGCGTGGTCCCAACCCAAGTTTTCACGAGTTAGCGCAATCTCGTCACCACCCAAAGCAGCACCATGGACTCCAGATGTATCAGCCTTGTTAGGAGAACCATAACCAATGGTGGTAGTCACCTTGATCATGGTGGGCTTGTCAGTTACCTTCTTGGCTTCTTCAATCGCTTTGGCAATGGCTTCTAAATCAGTATTGCCATCTTCCACATGCAATACGTGCCAGCCGTAGGCCTCGAAACGCTTGCTCACATCTTCAGTGAAAGCGATATCGGTAGAACCATCAATGGAAATATGATTGTCGTCATAAAAAGCGATGAGTTTACCCAAACCTAGGTGACCGGCTAAAGAGCAGGCTTCACCGGAGACACCCTCCATGTTGCAGCCATCGCCCAAAATTACATAGGTATAATGGTCAACCAATGTGGAGTCAGGCTTGTTAAAGCGAGCTGCCAGGTGAGCCTCCGCCATGGCCAGACCCACGCCATTACAAATACCTTGCCCTAGAGGCCCCGTGGTAACTTCAACACCGGGGGTCTCAAAATTCTCAGGGTGCCCAGGAGTGGTTGCGCCCCACTGCCGGAAATTCTTAATGTCCTCAATCTTGACACTGTCGTAACCTGTGAGATGCAACAGAGCATACTGCAGCATGCAACCATGTCCTGCAGACAGCACGAAGCGATCGCGGTTGAACCACTGGGGGTTTTTGGGATTAAAGCGCATAAACTGATCCCAAAGAACAAACGCCATTGGCGCAGCTCCCATGGGCAAACCAGGATGACCAGATTTTGCCTTTTCAACGGCATCAATGGCCAAGAACCGAATGGCATTTATACACTGCGTTTCAAGAGATTGGGTTGCGACAGCCATAGTCTTCCAAGTAGTTAACGACGGTACAGTCCAGGTGTGAACAAAGCAGACGAACGCACCTTTGCTGATGGTGATAGAGATTCGGAGCTCTCAGATGGGTAACCCCAACACGCCAAAGCATGTGCTAAAAACGGATAGGTACGTAATCTACGCAGCTGTGCACCACAGCGGAAGAAAGCTGAACGCAATAGCTCAAGCCTTCACCCCTGAGCACATAACCACGGGGCAAAAACATTTTCACAGACAACAGGCTGGAGCAGACACTTAGCCGCTCACCTGAAACGCTGATTGTGACAGAAGCTCGCTGCAGCTGACTAAGCATACGAGCTAACTACCTCAACCTGGTCCAAGGAGAGCCACTGGCCTAAGCCTATACCGTAATATTGAGCATATCCATTGGTTAAGTTAAATATGCTCAGATACGAGTGGCAGCTTATATGAAATAAGCAAACCTTTCGTTTTAATTAATGTTTCCTGTTAGGTCATTATACCTACCAAGCTGTAGCACTAGCTACGATACTTGCGAAAAACCAGAGTAACGTTGTGACCGCCAAAGCCAAATGAATTAGACATCGCCACATCTACCGTATGGGCACGGCTCTGATTGGGCACGTAGTCTAAATCACACTCATCATCTGGATCTTGCAGATTAATGGTGGGAGGAACGTGGTCGTTGGCCACAGCCATACAAGCTGCCACACCCTCAATACCGCCAGACCCCCCTAACAAATGCCCGGTCATTGATTTCGTAGAACTCACCAGTATTTGTTTTGCATGATCGCCCAACGCAGTCTTAATAGCTGCCGTTTCAGTGGGATCGTTAGCAGGAGTACTTGTCCCATGGGCGTTAACGTAGCTTACGTCTGAAGGAGAAATTTCTGCATCCTTCAGGGCTAGTTCCATAGAACGGGCAGCACCAGCACCACCGGGGACTGGCGCAGTCATGTGGTAGGCATCACAGGTCATGCCGTAGCCCACCATTTCAGCATAAATGCGAGCACCTCGACTGAGGGCATGGTCTAGCTCCTCTAAAATTAAAATGCCAGCCCCCTCACCCATCACAAAACCATCACGACCTTTGTCAAACGGGCGACTAGCATGATCCGGATCGTCGTTGCGTGTAGATAACGCCCGAGCTGAGGCAAACCCAGCAAACGACAAGGGCGTAATGGCAGCTTCAGTGCCGCCGCAGATCATGGCTTGGGCATAGCCATTTTGGACAATACGAAACGCATCGCCAATGGCATTAGAGCCAGCTGCACAGGCAGTCACAGCACAAGAATTGGGGCCTTTTGCACCGGTATGAATAGCTGTTAAGCCTGCTGCCATGTTGGCAATCATCATAGGCACCATAAACGGACTGCAACGATTGGGCCCTTTATTTAGGTAAACAGCCTGTTGTTCTTCCATAACCTTGAGGCCGCCCACCCCAGTCCCAATCATGACACCCACTTGCTCGGCGTTGAGATCAGTAATGGTGAGATCGGCATTGGCTAAGGCCTGCTTGCTAGCTGAGATCGCAAACTGGGCAAATCGATCAGTCCGCTTAGCATCCTTAGCATCCAGATACTCTAGTGGATCAAACCCTTTAACCTCACCTGCAATGCGGCATTTGTGCTTCGATGCATCAAATAATGTGATCGGCCCAATGCCGCTTTTGCCAGCCAGCAATCCTTGCCAATAGGCCTCTAGAGTATTACCGATGGGAGTAATAGCCCCCATCCCTGTAATCACAACGCGTTTTTTTTCAGTACTTGTCATGGTCATCGACACAAGGGGGACGGTCCCAAGGCATTAAAAAACAGATTTTCAAACAGACAGGGGCGCTCATGCAGGCGACTTTTCTTGAATGAAGTCGACAGCGGCCTGAACTGTGCCAATGCCCTCAGCAGCCTCATCTGGGATCTCAATATCAAACTCTTCTTCGAGAGCCATTACAAGCTCCACGGTGTCTAAGGAATCAGCACCTAGATCGTTGGCGAAACTGGCCTCAGGCTTGACCTCAGCTACATCTACACCTAGCTGCTCAGATACAATCTTCTGAACCTTTCCTAAAATGTCGTCAGCCATAATCTCCAAATTTCCTTTTCAGCGGCAGCAAAGAACATACCCTAGCCCCAGACCGGACCTTGCCACAATGGCAAACCGTCCGTCCAGATTTAGGCATTTTTTCATCTTATAGGAAAGCGTGCGCCCTACATGGGCATACAGTGGTCGCATTTTAGGTAACCTATGGCTGGCAAAGACAGAAGCCTAACAATATTACAATCCATAAACTTTTGACATGTTGCCCCGTTCGCTAAAAATGGCACTGATAGACTGAAACTTGATTGGAGAACTCTTCTGGCTAGTTTGGACTAATGTAAACAAACGTCGCTGAATTGTGATTTATCTATCTTTTTGAACGCTTTTTAGGCGATTGTTTGCATTCAAGGTCATAGCCAAACTGCTATATAGCTGAAACCATTTAATAATATTTGGAGCATTCCTTCGATGTCTCATTCGGTCAAGATTTACGATACCTGCATTGGTTGCACTCAGTGTGTTCGGGCTTGCCCAACAGATGTACTTGAAATGGTGCCCTGGGATGGCTGCAAAGCTGGTCAAATCGCCTCTTCCCCTCGCACTGAAGATTGTGTTGGCTGCAAGCGCTGTGAAACTGCCTGCCCAACTGACTTCTTGAGCATTCGTGTATACCTGGGTGCTGAGACTACTCGGAGTATGGGTCTGGCTTACTAGACTTCAGATTCGATAACAGCTTTCACTCGAAACGTTTACATCTCCTGGTCTGTATGGGCTAGGAGTTTTTTTATGGAAATATGCACCGCCGACTAGGCGCGCACAGCAAACTTGCGCACAGCCACTAAACTGCCCAGCAATCCCACCAAGCTACCTAGGGCAAAGAGGGATGCTGGCAATAGCAGCAACTGTTTCGGCGTAAACTGTAGTCCAACAGCTAAAAATTGTAGGAATTCAGGTTGCTGGGCTGACAGTCGCTGTAGTGACTGATGGGTACCGACCAAGAGTGCCCAGGCAATAAACGCCCCCATCAGACCAAAAGTAATACCCTGCAAAATGAAGGGCATATAGATCCATACGGACGTGGCTCCCACCAGCTGCATTACTTCGATTTCTCGCCGTCGGGCCATGACAATTAAGCGAATTGTGGTGGTGATAACTGCGATCGCAGTCAAGCTTAAAATTGCCAACACACCGAGACTGACATACTGCAATCCCTGGTTCAGTTCCGTCAGCCGCTGCACAGCTTCCGTGATATACAGCACTTCATCCACCCCAGCCAGACTTTCTAACTGAGCGGCCACAGCAGGTACCGCCTCAGATGACCGTACCTTCACCTTGATTTCATCAACCAGCGGATTACCTTTCAGCTGTTCAGTTGCGCCGGAGATATCAGTAATTCCGAGTTCCTGACTCAGCTGCGTCCAGGCCTCTTCCTTAGTAACCGTTACGACCTCAGCCACCTCGGCTAAGCTGCTAACGCGAGGGCTCAAACTATCCGCAGTAACACCGCTTTCCAAATAAACTGCTATTTCTAGCTGGCTACCAAATTGATTGAGTAAGCTTTCCACTTGCCAGGTTGCCTGCAAACTAATCCCAAACAGGAATAACAACACCATAATGGTGCTCACCGCGGCCCAGTTCATCCAACCACCGCGCTGCAGGCCCAAAAAGGTTTCCCGCAACAAATAGCTTGCTTTAGTAAAAAACTTCCCCATGCTGGCTTACACGCTGAGAGCGCAGTTAATCACAGTTAATAACGATTTTGGGAACACAATGCAAAGACACAAACAGCCTGATTAAACCATTATCTCAAAGGCTTTTGCGTTCATAGCCCCGTACACATACACGAGGTGAAGTCCTACTTGCTAGGATAGGGTTAGATCCATCAGCCTAATCAATTTAATCGTGGGTATTTCAGTCAGCAAAGAAAAGTTAAAAAATCCGCCTCTTGAGCTGCACTATTTGGGAGATCGGGTGCTCAGAAAAGCAACCAAACGCGTTGCTAAAGTAGATGACGGCATTCGTGATTTAGCCCACCAGATGCTACAGACCATGTATAGCGAAGATGGCATTGGTCTAGCCGCCCCTCAAGTTGGCATTCATAAGCAGATTTTAGTGGTTGATACGGACCCTGAAGAGGCCGCTAACAAACCGCTAATATTGATCAACCCTAAGATCACTCGCAACAGCAAGGAAATGGCCTGTGGTCAGGAAGGCTGTCTCAGCATTCCCGGCGTTTTTCTAGATGTCATTCGTCCAGCGGCCATTGAAGTGAGTTACAAAGACGAAAACGGTCGTCCTCAAAAGATTAAAGCTGATGATCTCTTAGCTCGTGTGATTCAACACGAGATGGATCACCTCAACGGAGTCATGTTTGTTGACCGGGTTGATAATGCCATTGCCTTAGCCCAGGAACTTCAGAAGGGCGGATTTTCTGCTAATGATGTTAGGAAGGTTGCCTAGGAATATGTAGAGGCGTTTCATACAACGCCACTAAGAGCAATATCCTTTAAAGCCTCATTTTTCATTATCAGGAGAAAACTGTGACCCCTAAAAGTGGTTTGTTTCTAGCCGGCACATGTATCACTGCCATTGCCGGCGTCGGGTCTGTATTTGAGCTTGCCTATGGTGAACCTGACTTGGGTGTGGTTCCAACCAGTATCGTGTTGGCCTTAAGCATCCCCATTACCGTTATTTTCTTTATGGCTGCCGTTAAGGATACTCGGGAAAATCAACAGTGGTAGGCGATTGTGATTCTACGGTCCAACGCAGCACAGGAGAACTCTACGGAGTAAGATGTAAAGGAATGTATCGTTTCTAAGGTTTGATTGATTGTCTGGAATCGCAAAATCAAACCTAACTACAGCTATTTACATCTCCGCTTTCACCCATGAATCTACTGTTTTTAATCAAGCTGCTGTTGGCCCTATCAGTGCTTGGTGTGGTTGCCTATCTTTTGACTGCCCGGCGTTATCAGTCCTCAGATTCTGTAGCAAACTCCTATGACCAGTGGACTGAAGACGGCATCTTAGAGTTTTACTGGGGTGAGCATATTCATCTGGGGCATTACGGTTCACCAGCGCGGTCTAAGGATTTTCTAAAGGCCAAGGCAGATTTTGTGCATGAAATGGTGGCCTGGGGAGGTTTGGATCGACTAGCCCCTGGGACTACATTGTTGGATGTGGGCTGCGGTATCGGTGGCAGTAGTCGGATTTTGGCCAAGGAATATCAGTTTGATGTTACGGGTGTCACGATTAGCCCTCAACAGGTGATGCGAGCTCAACAGCTGACACCCGCAGGCGTCACTGCCCAGTTCAAAATTGATGATGCCATGGCGCTATCGTTTCCAGATGCCAGCTTTGATGTGGTGTGGTCAGTGGAAGCAGGCCCCCATATGCCCGATAAAGCGATGTTTGCCCGAGAATTGATGCGGGTACTAAAACCCGGCGGTATTTTAGTCTTGGCAGACTGGAACCAGCGAGACGATCGTCAGGTGCCGTTAAATGTCTGGGAAAAACCAGTGATGCGACAGTTACTAGACCAGTGGTCTCATCCTGCTTTTGCCAGCATTGAAGGCTTTGCCGAAAACTTAGAAGCAACCGGCATGGTGCAAGACACTGTTGTAACCGCAGATTGGACCCAGGAAACCTTGCCCTCCTGGTTGGCTTCAGTTTGGCAAGGTATTGTTCGTCCCCAAGGTCTTATCCGCTTTGGGTTTTCAGGGCTGATTAAATCTCTACGCGAGGTGCCCACTATCTTGTTAATGCGTTTGGCTTTTGGAGCGGGCCTGTGTCGTTTTGGCATGTTTCGGGCTGTTAGAGCCGAGGTACAGGCATTTTCTACAGATGTAGAACCCAAGACACTGACTGCAAATCATTAATGACTACCCATAAAATAAGAGATCAGAACTCGAACGTTTTTGGGTAAAACGCCATGGGCAAATCAACACTCCATAGTCAAGATTTTCTGCAATGGACCCAAGAACAGATTGACTCTTTGCGTCATGGTCGTTGGTCAGACTTAGATATTGAAAATCTAATAGAGGAACTGGAAGATTTGGGGCGTAGTGAACAACGGGAACTGGGTAGCTATCTTAGGGTACTCATGATGCATCTGCTGAAATGGCAGTATCAACCTGAACGCCGCACGGCCAGCTGGCAAATAACAATCACCAATTGTCGGGATAGCATCCAAGATTGCCTAGAAGACGCACCGAGTTTGCAGCAGTTTGTCAATAATGCTGAATGGCGTCAGAAGTATTACCGACGAGCACGCCGAGATGCAGCCCAGGAAACTAACAAGGCATTAACTTCATTTCCAGAAAAATGCCCCTATCTACTTGAGCAACTTGTGTCTTCCGACTGGTTACCCGAATAAAGTTCGATTTTATAAGCGCAGTACCACAACCAAACTGATATCAAAGTTATGACTAAACGCGTCATTATTGTTGGTGCAGGGCCAGCGGGTACCAGTTTAGCGCTGTTGCTGGTTCGCAATGGCATTCATGTCACATTGTTGGAAAAAGACACCAGCTTCGAACGAGTTTTTCGAGGTGAAGGGTTGATGCCTATAGGCATGGACGCACTGAAACAGATGGGGCTCACAACAATGCTCACTAAGGTGCCCCATCGTCGGCTTGAATCTTGGCATATTCATCTGGGTGGTAACGAGGTTTTTGTGATTCCTGAGCCTGACTTAGGAGAACAGTCCCTGAGTATTGTTTCTCAACCTGCTTTATTACAGGGCATTGTGGATGAAGCTGCTGGGCATGAGGGCTTTGAGTTTAAAGCGGGCTGCCAGGTACAGGATTTACTGTGGGAAGAGAATCTCGTTGTTGGGGTGCGGATTAAAACAAATAATACGTCCTCAGACATTAGAGCTGATTTAGTCATTGGCTGTGACGGTCGCGGTTCATTGGTGCGCCGTAAAGCTGGATTAACCATTGACCTACAGCCTGATCAGTACGACGTCCTGTGGTTTAAGCTACCGCCCCCGGAGCGATTGCAACATACCTGCCAGTTTTATTTGATGGCGAAATCTCAGCAGCATCCGGCCAGTTGTTACACCTCCTGGGACGGTCAACTACAGTACGGGTTAATTTTGCCCAAGGGGGGATTGCAACAATTAGGGGATGCAGATTGGCTCAGTCTGGCCGCTGCCTCTGCTCCCGATTGGTTGGCTGAGCATGTACTCGCCCACCGCGATTCTGTCAGCGAACCGGTAAGACTGAACGTGGTGGTGGGCAAATGTCCACAGTGGTGGGTGCCGGGGGCTTTGCTATTGGGAGATGCGGCCCATCCCATGTCTCCAGTGCGAGCTCAAGGGATTAATTTAGCGCTGCGGGATGCCATTGTGGCGACGAACCATCTGGTGCCAGCTCTCCACAAAAGTGATGAAAAAGTAGATGAAGCCTTGGCAACAATTCAGCAAGAACGATTGCCAGAAGTGGTGCGATCGCAAACCTTACAGCTTCGCGAAGCCAATGGCCTCAAAGTGGTGCGATCTTCTCCTTGGAAGTTAGCCATTGCTCAACAGATTTTACCTATCATTGGCAAGCTGTCGTGGGTGCAACAAACCTGGTTAAATCGCCAGCATGACTTACGCTATGGCTCTCAATCGGTTCAGCTCATAGGGCATCAAGCTCACACAGTGGAGTAGGACGGTGCATCGTGCATTTTGTTACACCTAACCCCGTGACCTTGGACTTTTGTGGTGTTTCAGATGTAGATATCAGGCCACTAGCAGAACATATGCAGGGTTCACATAAACCTCATGGAAACTTCGGTAGTTTTAGTGAGGAGACCACGGAGAAAACTTATGTATAAATATGTACAGACAGCACATAAGTACTGCATACTTTTTGTAATATCACCCATGCCAACCTCCCAGCAAAACCCTAGTCTGCCTGGACAAGTACCCTGTGATTTAGCCCTTAAGATTCTCCATCGAATTCCGGCAGAGCATCGTCACAGCATTACGCCACAACAAATGGTAGCGATCCAAAGCGTACTGCGAGAACGGCAACAAAAAACGATTTTTAGAACGGCATTGGGGCCTTTTTGTCTATCGCTCACAGCCGGTCGCAAGCGGAGTAAAAAACGGCTCAATCAAAGCTTGCTGGCACCGGCACTCTGCCTGATGGCTAGCATGATCGGTATGGGTAGTATGGTCGGCTTAATGAAATTTCGCTATGACTATCAAATTGCCGCCTACACCAAGGCCACTCTGCCCATCGAGAAAGCGTCAGTTCACCCAACGGTTTTACCCTTCCGCAAAGGGCAAAATACCTGCGAAAAAAATGGAGGAGTCTGGACCCGAGAAGAATGTGTAGATCACACCCATGACCCCACATTTTAAACTGCCCTCACTACCCTGGCACTGGCAATATCAGCGTAAGTAATCAATAATCCCCTGGGCGATCGCATCGGCAATCTGTTCGCGGGCGGCAGTACTTTGAAAACGAGCTGCATCCTCACTGCCGGTAACAAACCCAGTTTCCACCAGTACCGCAGGCATGGAGGTATTGCGCAACACATAGAAGCGGGCCTGGCGGACACCGCGATCGCGAAGATCGGTACTGCGTAGAACACTGCTGTGGATTGCCCGCGCCAGGTTACGACCTGACGAATAATAGTAAGTCTCTAGACCATTCACCTCGGGACGACTGAGACTAATGGCGTTGGCGTGAATGCTGACAAATATCGTTGCATTGGCCCGCTCAGCGATATCCACCCGTGGCTGCAGGTCGAGTTCTACATCTTGGGTACGGGTTAACGCAGCACGATAGCCTCGCTGTTCTAAGGTACGTTGAAGACGACGCGCAATAAAGGTATTAATTTCTTTTTCTAATAGACCATTTCGACCGACGGCACCAGGATCACGGCCACCGTGCCCTGGATCGATCATGATCAGTACTTCTCCGCGCCCTGCAGATGGCGTGGCGGGTCCTGGAGAGGGTCGGCTAGGAGGAGTTGCCACAGTTCCCGTTGTTTGCACAATGCGAGCATCCAACCCTGAATCTTGCAGACGCTGCAGTAGCTGATTCGCCCGGCGTTGTTCACGAAAACGACCGGCCTGAATCACCGTCTGACCATTTACCGTCGTGCGAAACGCACCAGGCTCAACGGAGTTTACGCGCGTTCGCAAAACTGTAGAGCCCCCCGGCACAATTACCTGGTAAACCACATTGCCAGCAGGGGTGGTGGGCGCAGGCGTGCTGGGACCATCTGAGCGACCGGCTTCTACAATTTGTGCTGACAGACCGGCTTGCACCAACCGTTGACGTAACTCATTAGCCCGCGCCCGCTCACGAAAACGGCCAGCCTGAATCACCGCTCGGCCATCCACCGTAGTGCGAAATGCACCAGGCTCAACGGAATTTACACGCGATCGCAAAATCGCAGAACCGCCTGGCACAATCACCTGGTAATCAACATTAGACCCATTGCCGGGGGCAGGCGTACCGGGTCGGGGTAATGGTCGATTAACGGGGGGCGTCGGCAGCGGTCTAGGCGCAGGCGTGGAGGGCCGAGGAGCAGGGGGCTCAGCCCCTACCGCTGCAATCACAGCATCTAAGGATTGATTATTGGTGATGTAAGTGTGACCGAGAAGCTGGCCGTTATAGACCCGTCGGGTCATCGTCCACCCTGGATCTAACTCAATTTTGACAAAATCATTCGCACTCCCATTAGAGCGCCCCAACTCTAGCCGTGGCAACCCTCGTTGTAACGGACTCGGGGAGGCGACCAGCACCAAACTATCCCCTTGCTTCTCCACTTGCAGACGATAGCGAGACCCTAAATCTTCTCCGCCAATACGTACAGAATATCCATTGCTGTCAGAACTACGTCCACAAATCCCTGAGAAATCAAAGTTTAGCAACAGGGGATTAATTGTCGTCGGATTGCTGCCTTCCTCTTGCCAACAACGTCTGACAGAGCTCAATTGCTCAATAATCAACAATTTATAAAACCGACCATTGCTTATGGGTTCGGCGACAGCGACGACACGCTCGTCTGAAATAGGCTGCTGACCAAATTGAGCTGCCAATGCGTTAGAGGGCAAAGTGAGCACTGCACTACAAGCAGTAGCAGCAACAACTGACAGTGTGGTGAGTTGGCGAAGAAGTGATTTCATATCCCTAAGGGGTCGCGGGTAGGAGATAGCGTGTCTAAAAGTGCGGCTACAGGAAACACAAGGTTAGCGTCTAACAGGTGTCTATGTAGTTTTCCGGGAAAGTTTGCCCATTCGGTAAGAAACTATATCAGTTCATCAGCTGTCCGCAATGAGATTTGATTGTAAGTGATTAAAAACCCCACATGGGCATGTCTTTGTAAACACTGAGATGTGGAGCTTTCAGGGTTGGCACAGCTAAACACTACCGATTAAATATAGCTGGGCGCAGCCTTTCCTTTGGGGATATGCAGTCAGCAGTTGACTATAACCGCCTGGGTATCAAATTGACTGGCGGGAAATCAGATTTGTAGATGGGTGGATGAGTGATGGGGTAATGGGGTAATTATTGAAGCACAAGCGCCTTAGCACCAAAAAGATGGGTAGCTAATGCCATAGCCTTGGACATAATCAACACCAATTGTTTGCATTTTAGTTAGAATGGCCTCGTTTTCCACCGATTCGGCAATGGTCTGTAAACCCATAACATGGCCGATGCGATGAATAGATTCGATGATGGCCTCCGTTGTAGAGTCAGTAATAACACCTTGAATAAAGTCACCATCGATTTTGAGAAAATCAACTGGTAGTGCTTTGAGATAAGCAAAGGAAGACATGCCGCTACCAAAATCATCTAAGGCAAAGCGGCATCCTAAACGATTTAACGCTCGAATAAATGAAATTGCACACTCAAAGTCAGCAATCGCTGCTGTTTCTGTAATCTCAAAACAAATACATTCAGGCGGAACATTAAATCTCTCAAACTGAGCACTCACATACTCAAGAAAGTGCTCATCATTCAGGCTCATACCGGATAAATTAATACTGTAGAGGACGTTTTCAATACCGTCTTGCAGTACCTGTTCTAGATTGGCTAAACAGTTTCGTATAATCCAACGGTCTAACATTGGCATTAAGCCATAGCGTTCAGCAGCTGGAATAAACTCCCCTGGAGAGATATTTTCCCCAGAGTCTCTGATCATCCGCACCAGGACTTCATAAAAAGCAATCGGTGTCCCCTGAGGGTTTATCGTTTGGGCAATTTGTTGACGATAGAGACAGAAACGATCATTTTCAAGGGCCTGACGAATAACAACACTCCAGTGTCTTTCTTGGCGTTGTTGATTAAGTTCAGCATTATCTTTTTGATAAATCTGAATACGATTACGACCCCGATATTTAGCTGCATAGCAGGCCGCATCGGCAGCACTCATAACAGCTATGGCATCAGTACTATTGGAGTCTATAACAACTAAACCAATACTGACACCCACACGAAAAATCTTCTCTTGCCAGATAAATGGATAGTCGGCTATTGCCTGACGTAAATCTTCTGCAATGTTGACGGCTCGATCAAGGGGACACTGAGCCAATAGAATGCCAAACTCATCACCGCCTAGACGGGCTATGATATCTACAGCTCGGATGTGTCGCTTGAGCAATCGAGCTAATTGGCGCAACAACTCATCTCCAGCTAAATGACCGCTGGTATCGTTGACCACCTTAAACTGATCTAGATCTAAATAACAGAGCACATGGGACTGATTTTGTTGCACAGCTGTTGTCACGATGTCTTCGAGTTCGGCCTCAAAGTAGCGACGGTTAAACAATTCTGTTAATGTGTCGTGGGTTGCCTGCCAACTGAGCTGGCGTGCCATGGAACGAGACTGGGTCACATCATGAAAAACCATGACAACCCCAATTAATTGACCGCTTTTGTTGCGAATTGGTGCGGCTGAGTCTTCAATGCTAAATTCCTGGCCATCCCGTCGGATCAAAATAGTGTGATTCGCTAACCCAGTTATAAGACCAACTAAGAGCACCTGTTCTACGGGATTAATGGCAGGTTCTCGAGTCGTTTCATTGATGATTTGAAAGACTTGGGTTAAAGGGCGTCCACGGGCGGTTTGGGTAGTCCATCCTGTCATCGTCTCAGCTATTGGATTGAGATGACGCACATTACCAGCAGCATCGGTAGTAATTACGGCATCACCAATAGAGTCCAAAGTCACTTGAGCCATTTCTTTTTCGGCCTCTAGTGCTGCTTCTAATTGTTTATGCTCAGTAATATCAGTAATAGTACCAACGTAGCCCATGTAATCACCGTCATTGTCGTACTGAGGAACAGCCTGACCAAAGACCCAAGTTACACTGCCAGCAGGGGTTTGCAAGCGATACTCAGCCTGAAAAGTTTGACTCGTTTGGGTAGCGTGATGCCATTGTTGCGATACTCGCATACGATCATCGCAATGAATTGCCTCAGCCCATCCTGTGCCTAATGCGTCTTCTAACGAGAGGCCAGCAATCTTACACCAGCGTTCATTTACATAGACGCAATCGCCCCATCGATCAGCACGAAAGATCCCGACAGGAGCGGCAGCCGTCAGACTAGCATAGTGATTCTGACTTTCCTCTAATTCAATTTCTATACGTTTGCGATCGCTAATATCTCGTCCTTCTGGAATAATTAAAGTCACCTCACCTGCGTCATTTTTGACCGGACTCAGTGAAAAATCAATTGTAATAACTTGATTATTCCCCCCGATGACATCCACCTCATATCGAATGAATTCACCTTGAGCAGATCGCTCAATATTCTTACGCAGTTGGGCCTGAATAGCAGCCGATAACCTCCACCAAGGTGTCTGCCAAAACGGTAAATTGATGACATCTTCTTGACTTAGCCCAACAAAATCCAGTGCGGCCTGATTGGCTTCGATCAGAGTTCCATCAGGTTCTAGCAAACCAATAAACTGAAATGTGTGGTCAAAAATTGCCCGAAATCGAGATTCACTAACTTTTACTTGCTGCTCTAATTGAGATGCTTTGGCCTGTAATAGATCTAAACGCTGATCTTGCAATCGATTGAGCTCTTCCCTCAGAACTTGAATAGTACAATACATCTCTGATGGATCGAGCATTGACAGGATGCTGGTTTGGGTGACAAGCCCACTCAAGGCACCCTGATCAGCAACGACTAATCGACGTACACCCATGGTTTGCATCTGTTTCTGAACAGTCCAAAGACTATCCTCAGGAGCAACACATTGCAAAGGTGTGCTCATTACAGCCTCGACCACCAGAGCAGATAAATCTATGTTTTGAGCCTGTAGCTTAACAATGTCACGCTCGGTCACAATGCCAATTGGCACTTGAGCACCTTTCCCATCATTGACGTCAACAATGACAACACAGCTAACCTGATGGGTAGCCATAAGTCTAATCACACCTAGCAGTCGCTCGTCGGCAAGAGCCGTTACCACATGGGTAGACATCGCTTCATGAACCCGCCTTAAATGCAATAGATCAGCGGCCTTTAATGCTTGACGTAAGTTGGTATGCGTAACAACTCCCACAAGATGATGCTGGTCATCTAACACAGGTAAATGGCGAATATTATGTCGCCTCAAAAGAGCAACTACATTAAATGGTCGCTCCAATTCTCCAGGCGAAATTGTAATCAGCCCACGACTCATCACTTCAGCAATGGTGAAAGCACTCAAATCTATATCCTGGGCAATGATTTTAACAACATCACGCTCAGTGAAAATACCGAGTAGCTGCTCGCCAGACATGACAAGGCAGTAACTGGATGGGCGAGGCCTATCGCTAACAGCATCTTGACTCTGGCTCTCGGCCTCATCAGCCTGACCATCTTCCCCTTGGGACATCCATGATAAAACCTGACTTAAGGGAACCTGGGGCTCCACAATTAGAGGAGTTTGATCAAATTCGATCCGATTACTAAATCCCTCAGTTGATGGGATGGCAAGCTCACTATTATCAGGATCTATACTCATCAGCTATCTCAATCAGATATGCAAGCAAAAATATCCAAATCAATAAGTGAGCGTACAGTGGATGTTCTAAATCACATACCAGCAAAGGAGACTCTTATTGTTGGAATCGATTCACTCACTATAAAGTCACGCTAATTTTGAAGTCACAGCTAAAGCATGATTGATTTCGCTGACACAAAGTCTCAACCTACACCACCCGACCTAGGGTTAAAATCGCGATGCAATTTTCTTCTGCATTAAAGGCCCTAAAAGTTCGCATACCTTACTCAAGATACATCATTTTAAGGAAGATATAGGAGGAGCCTGACTAATCAACAGTAACCTCTTGAGGGTAGGGAACTGTCGCTAAATGAAATACCCGTTTTACCTGGATATTAAGTGTTGGGTGCTTTAGCTTATAGACCGATACCTAGAACCTCGTATTTTGTTAAGTGGATATTAGCGAGCTCTGCCTTAGCCTCAGGGCTCCATAAACGGGCTATCTTATGCTTCGCTCATGAGTTGCAATAACGCATCAGTAGAGAGCTTACCACTCATGTCAGCGCCTTCTAAAAGGCTGTCAGCTAGATCTCGTTTTTTATTGTGTAGTTCAACAATTTTTTCCTCAATAGTGCCTTCAGTGACCAGACGATAAATGGTCACTGGGCGAGTTTGGCCAATACGGTGGGCTCGGTCTGAAGCTTGATCTTCCACGGCTGGGTTCCACCATGGATCCATATGGATCACATAGTCAGCCGCTGTCAGGTTAAGGCCAGTGCCACCCGCTTTTAGGCTGATTAAGAACACATTACCCTCACCGGATTGAAACGCATCGACTCGCTGTTTACGCTGTTTGACTGGCGTGCTGCCATCCAGATACTGATAGGTAATATTTCGTTTATCCAGATACTCTCGTAAAATTGTTAGGTGATCGACAAACTGGCTAAACACCAAGGCTTTGTGACGGTTACTGAGCAATTCTTCTAACACTTCGCCAAACAGCTGTAGCTTGGCGCTGGTGGGAGGCATCTCTGGCATCACTAGCTTGGGATTGCAGCATATACGTCGTAATCGAGTAATCTCAGCCAGAACCTGTAGGTGTTTAGCTCCAGCTTTTGCATCAGTTGTCGTAAGCTTTGCGATCGCATCCCGCCTCAGCGCCTCATACAGTGCTTTCTCCTCACCGCTCAGTTTTACATGAAGAGTAATCTCAGTACGAGAGGGTAGTTCATCCAACACCTGCGCCTTAGTACGCCGCAGCATAAAAGGTTGAATTAGTTTCTTAAGCCGTAAACGCGCCTGCTTGTCTTGATGACGTTCAATGGGAATCGCAAATCGTTCATTGAATTTCTCTGACGAGCCTAACAAGCCGGGGTTGATAAATCGAAACAGATTCCACAGTTCTCCCAGGTGGTTTTCAATGGGGGTACCAGTGGTCACCACCTTAAACCCAGCTTTGAGCTTCATCGCCGCCTGGGAACGCTTCGTAGCACTGTTTTTAATGGCCTGAGCCTCATCTAGCACAATGGTTTGCCATTCAATTTCCGCCAGCAGTACCGCCACCTCCGGTTGCTGTAGCAGACCGTAGCTGCACACCAGTAAATCAAACCCACTCAGTTGATCAACCACAGCTTGACGATCACCACTACCCAACTGGAATACATTGAGTGTGGGCGCAAACCGCTGCGCTTCACTAATCCAGTTAGCCCCCACACTGGTGGGGGCAACAACGAGTGTGGGTCCCCCAGGAGCCCGCATCAGAATCACCGCCAGTGCTTGGAGAGTTTTACCCAAGCCCATATCATCAGCCAGGCAAGCACCCACCCGCCAGTGGGCAAGCTGGGCCAACCATTGAAACCCCTCCTGCTGATAGTCTCTTAGCTCAGCCTGCAGTGTGGAGGGAACTTCTGGAGCGATAGTTTTAGATTCTTTTAGTCTTTTAATGTGGGATTTCCAGGTTTTATCCGCCTTTAACTGTCCCACTTCATCGAGAGTTTCTTCTAAAGCCAGGGCCGCTAATGGGTGAAAGCGAGCCCCTTTACCGTGACGTTCTGAATAGGCTCGAAATTCATCCAGCCGTTTACGAAAGGCTTGAGTCAAGGCCAAAAACTGACCATCCCCGATGGGTATAAATCGACTAGAGGTTTGATCTAATAAGGATAGTAAAGCCTGCATATCCATGACACTGCCATCATCTAGCTCTAGCTCGCCACTGACTGAGAACCAATCCTGTTCCTGCTTAATGTGCAACCGCCAGCCATCGATACCGGCTTTATTGCGAATCTTTAGTTTCTCTCCTTCAGGCCACTCCAAAACAATATCTTCTTCCACGGCCTCAAGCTGCAACAACAGCTCCAGGCAGGTTTCGGGCTCGTCTAAAATCCATTCTCCTTCAGCTTCTTCCCCCAGTTGTAGCGCTGGACAAGCCTGCTGAATATCCTGGGCCAGGCGTTTTTCCATGGCTAAATCGCGAGTTGCCTGGGAGCGTTTGCCATCAATTTCGGCAATCACTGTCTTGCGACCAGTTCCCGGCGGATAGTAAGCCCCAGAATTGGGGAAAGGTCGCGTCAACATTGATAACTTCAGACCATCACCGGCTGGCATCAGGTGCACATGGGGTTTGGCGTCTGCCTCAATTGCTTCCACATCATCCATATCACCGTCGATGTCGGAGTGCACCGTTACCAAGCTCGACACCGATTGAATGGCAGCCAGCACCTGCTCATGCCCGGCAGCAGGCACCGTCAATTGATTACGCTTACCCAAAATTTCGGCAATCTGCTGGTGTTCGGAGGTAACCTCCAAAACCTTGATCCGAGTGGGGGTTTCCTTCAACAAGGTAATGCCATCTCCTGGACTAATGGCAGGCTCCATCTTAAGTATGAGGGTGCCATCACCAGCCTGTTCAATCACCAACTCTGGTGTTGCGGCAACAATCTCCACACGCACCGTTGGAGAATCTTCCCAAAATACGAGGGGGTGACCCACTAAAGCCTTGATGGCGTCTCGATTGAGGGCGTATTGAGAACCAGAATAGTAGTCATATTTGATATGGTTGCAAGCCTTGAGATCCTGAGCTGTTAGGTAATCAAATTCTGAGGCATTCTTGGCCAGGCGACTGAGGGCAACAACGCGGCCCTTAGTCCACGTTCCCTTGGCGCTGAGTTTTTGTTCTCGAGGCTGTAGCAACCAGTGCTTAGTATACAGGGTCAAAAACCAGGCCAAACGCCGTTCTGTTTTGGCATCATTACTACTGACACCGGCCACTTTTGTCAATGCCTTTAAGCTGATTTCCCAGGTGCTTTGGGGTTCTAGGGTATCAACAATTGAAACACCCACTCGCTGGTCAGCCCATGCTCGATAGTCACTATCCGGAATTAAACGACTGAGAATCTCAGCCGCTTCGGTGGCAAACCAATAGAATCCTGCATCGTTTGCCTCTTCGGCAAATATCCCGAGGGGACGGGGTGATTCTGCCCTAGCTTCATCCAAATCTAGCCAGTAAAGGCAGAGCTTGCTAAAAAATCGGCCAAAGCTATCTTCTGCATCATCCCCATAACATTCGATGAGCTCGAATAGTCTCTGACGAGCAGCGAGATTGCCTTGTTGGAGCACTGTCATCTCATGCAGCAAGCCGTAAGCATTACTTAAATAGCCAGAGTTTTGCATCAGTGGGGTGCTAATGGCAATCGCTTGTTTTAGATGCTTGGCATCCCCGGACTTCAGCAAAGCCAACATATAAAACAAGCCAGCGATACCACCAATCACTGCTTTTTTGTTGAGCTGTTTACGGGCTAGCTTGGTAGCGGTTGCATAGTACTCCAGGGAGAGTTTGGTCTCCCCTAGCAACAATGCGAGTGCGCCTCTTAAAGCGGTGGCATAGACCTGGGACTGTTCGTCAACGGTTTTGTCTAAGATGACTTCAGCCTCAGTCAGCCGATTGCGCAACAGGTATTGCTCCACCAGCAATACATTAAACTCACTGGAATCAGCGGGATGATTTTCCAACAGGTCCAACAGCTGATCAGCGGGCTTTAACGAAGCTGTTGCCCCTACCAGGAGAGTTTTCAAAACCATGCTGTAATGTTCAGCAGGCAGTCTTTGCAACCAGGTCACATCAAAGGGGTTGTTGACGACATCTAGGAGAAAATCTTCTAGGGCAACGGGCGTAGCGTAGTAGTTATAGTTGCTATAGTCGAGAAACAGCTGAGGCAAAGCGTCATAGTCCTGCTCGTAAAGCGCCAAACGCGCTTCACGATATAGCTCGTCTTTAGATCGGCAAATATGGCGTATGCGATTGACCCGACCGCTATATTGGCGATGTGGATGAAAGATATTTCTAACGGCCTGAAGCATCGGCTCAAACGGGCCTGATTGCACCACATCCCGAGTGACCTGTTCCACAATCAGGGGGTGGCATTGGGGTAAATGTCCGGCACCATAAATCAGCAGTTGGTCATTAATCAGTCCCGTAATCTGAGTTTTTAGAGAGCTGGGGGTAATGGTTTTACCCGTTTTAGTAGTGATGCCCACATAGTTGAGGGCTGTCGTGGCATTTGCAAGGCTAGTGGGTCCGTAAAAGATTGAGAGCAATTGGACAATACTTTTACGTAAAGACGTTTGTTGCTGATAGGTTGTAAAAAGTTGCGATCGCAGCTCCTCAAAATCGAGCAGCTCGTCGTCTTCATCTATCCAGCTATCCATCTACATCCCCAGTATGCTTGCCTAAATGGTTGATTATAGCTTGGCGCACATAGTTCAGGCTATAGCCGATCGCTGGAAGCGTTAGGGAAAGCTGAGGAATCAGGAGCGGTTAAGTCCGCTCTCAAGCGGCGATTCGATGCCTGGTAGTACTACTGGCATCACACGTCTCATCACACCTCTGCTGGGCAACAGCGGGTGTATTTCGGAGGCGATGGACCAGGGCCAAGGCGTTAAATTCTAAGTCCCGACAGCTGAGGGGCTGGATAAATTTATCCAGTGGGTTGAAGTCAACCACACACTGGCCTAATTGAATCCCCACTGGCTCTAAATGGTTGCCTTTGAGAAACCGTCGCCGAATGTGGGGCTGTTCATGCATCAGCTGTTGACAGGTATTGGCGGTATTGCGATCGCGAGCAAATTGGATCAGCCCGGTGAAATGAAATAGCCGACTATGGGCAATCAGCTGATGGGTTTGATCAACGGTAGGGGATGCCGTCAGCAGTTTACTCAAAACCCATCGTAGCCATTTGGCAGGCACAGGCACTTTAATCGCAGGGGCCAACCATAAAGAGGCCTGTTGCATAATCGACGGTAGACCGTAATCAACAGTCTGCCCGGTCAGCCGTTGGATACGCTGTTCCATCAGACGTAGACGCGCATTGAGGCAGGATAATCCCTGCTGAATCTCTTTTAGCTGCCGAGTGCTAGGGGCGTGCGGCGGCAACGATTGCCAGCATTCTGTTAACACCTCTGTAGAGGACAAAAGTTCTAGTAGGGCTACATACTTACAGCCCAGGCCATGGCCGATCCAAGTGTAGTTAGCCGCATTTAAGTACACCGCTGACTCATACCCCTTAGCCATTGCCGCCTCGACCATCGAGCCCCGTAACGTGTAGTGCTCATCTAAAAGGTCAATGGCTGTGGACCAATGGTGCAACGTAAACCGAAACGGAAAAGCGACAACGGTATAGCCAGCGGCAAAAAGACTTTTGAGAAAATGACGATACACGAGGATGGGAAATGTCCCCCATAAAGCACTCCCTACAAACTGAATCACACCTTTGGGTTGGGGATGGAGGGCAACCCAACTGTGGGAATACGGTTCAAATTGAAACCGAGCGGCATTACTAGGCGACGATAAAACCATAGAAAATAATGTATGAAAAGACTCCCAGAGCCGCTGTAAATATTCAGCCGTTACTGTCTGAGTATAGAAACCGATCACCCCAACAGGTTACCAACCAAGACTTGAGAGATGAAACCATACCGAGGAGCAGCACCGCCGATCTTAGACACCTCTGAATTGTTACCCCGCCAATATTCATAATTCCGGACAGTCCTGGAAAACTAATACCGCTGTGTCATGCCTTTGCAGGAGTACACAAAAGGGTACTACCCAAACTCAAAGGTTTTAAGCCAAAGTAACAACAGCTTGCCTTGAGAGTGAAGCAGCGTGTGGCTGGTCTGACACTGTCAGTTAACTGATCTTTCAAACTTGCATCAGGGTTGGGGAGTTATCGTTCTCCCCTGGCGGTTCTTGCCATGCAAGAATCCGTGTCTTCCACAGTGGGAATAAGTCTCTAAGTGAGGAGTTGCTAGTTGTAAGCGGCTCCTTTTTTATCTGAGGTCCTTTGTCTTAGGTATAAGGATGTGTCTAGAAAAGACGCTACCCATTACTCAGCCCCCTAGCCCTCCAAATGTAAAGGTTTCCATGGTTAGACTCCCTGATTCAACCCTGCCTGCTCCGGCAGCCCCAACATGATGTTCATATTTTGCACAGCAGCCCCTGAAGCCCCTTTGCCTAAATTATCCAATCGTGCTGCGACCAATGCCTCGTGGGTATCGTCGTTAGCAAAGACGAACAGTTGGACCTGATTAGTTCCGTTAGCCGCTTTTGTATCCAGAAACTTGCCATCACGCAGACCCGCTTCATCCGCCAGAGCCGCCACCTGCACAAAGGGTTCATCGGCGTAGTAATCCGTGAGGGCAGCGCACAGTTGCTGACCAGTGGGTGGATGATCCAACGTCCACAGCGGCAGCGGAATTTGCACCAGCATGCCCTGCTCAAACGTACCTACCGCTGGCAGAAATAAGGGCGCATGGGCCAACCCAGAATATTGATGCATCTCTTGCACATGCTTATGGTCAAAGGCTAGACCGTACACACCATAGGGATAAAGTGGTTCTGATTCACCGCGATACCCGGCATAGGTCTCCATCAGCTTACGGCCTCCACCGGAATAGCCGGAAATCGCATTAACGGTGACTGGGAAACTAGCGGGAATTAGACCAGAGGTCATTAATGGCTTGATGGCTGCTAGAAATCCGGTAGGGTAACAGCCTGGATTACTAACACGATGGGCTTTTGCGATCGCATCCCGCTGCCCCGGTGCTAACTCTGGGAATCCATACACCCAATCCTGATGGGTACGATGGGCTGTGCTAGCATCCAAAATTTTAACCGTGGGACTTGAGACCAGATCAACCACCTCACGAGCGGCGGCATCAGGCAAACACAAAATCGCCACATCCACAGAATCAATCAGCTTTGCCCGCTCTGCCACATCTTTTCGCTTAGCAGGATCAATACTGACAACCGTGACATCTTCTCGCTGGGCTAAGCGGGCATAAATCTGCAGCCCGGTTGTACCTGCTTCACCATCAATAAAAACCCTGGGCTGCACCATGGGACAACTCCTGATTACTCTCTTAAACCGTCTGTGTCATTTTATAGGGCCATGATTCGGTGGACCATGGTCATTGGCTTAATATCAAACAGCATTGTTCAGTATCTATGCCGCTACCCTGGGGATGCAATCGGGAATTCTGATGAATAATTGCAACCCCGTCAATAGTTTCATGGTTTCCCCCAGCGTTTTAAAGACGACTCCTCGACTTCTCAATCGCTACAGTATTCAACAAAACTTAGGGGCTCGCCTTGGTCGTAGAACGATGCTGGGTTACGACCACATCCGCCATAGCTGGGTTATCATCAAATATTTATGTTTTGACGATCCACTTCAAGCAAACGATATCAAACGTTTTCACCAAGAAGTTACAGTCCTTAAAAATTTGAAGCATCAAGCTATTCCAGCTTACTACGACAGCTTTGAGATCGAAGACCATGGCTATCACGGCTGCATGCTTGTACAAGAATACATTGAGGGTAAATCACTATATACCCTGATCAACACTCAAAGAGTCTTTACCGAAGAAGAGATTCGTAAACTGGCGCAACAGATTTTAGCGATCCTTGATTATCTACACACCAAAAAATCACCGATCATTCATCGTGATATCAAACCTAGCAGTTTTGTGCTGAATACCCTCGCTAATTCTACGCCAGGTGATCTCTATTTAGTGGACTTTGGCTTAGTACAATGTGCTAGCACAACTCAAACTGATACAGATACCCCCATTCTCATCTCAGGGACTCCAGGCTACCGCCCACCCGAACAACTGGGAGATCGGGCCATGCCTGCCACAGATTTATACAGCCTGGGAGCCACACTCATCCATCTTGCTACAGGAAAACATCCCAACACGTTGCCCCAGAGCGGCCTACGTCTGTTGTTTAGCCAAGAATTAGAGCATATGAGTCGGCCCCTCAAATCTTGGTTACGCTGGCTCACCCAACCCAAGCAACATAAACGACCCATATCCGCAAAATCTGCCCTGAAAGGATTAGAGCAAGCTGATGAGATTTTTTCCTCATCTCACTGGCTATCCTTCAACAGTCTTAGCCATCGTTTGCAACGCACGTTTTTAGAAACAATGGCCCCAGCCAACACCCAGCTAAAGATTCTTGAGTACAGTCAAATGTTGGAGGTCTTGTTTCCTCCATTGGGCTGGAAAAGCAGAAAATTCTGCCTGGCAATGCTCCAGACAATCGTGAGCGCAGCAAGTGTATGGCTGACGTTTAGAGGGTTTTTATACTTCTGGCCTCAGCTGGTCAACGTTTGGCAACAGTTATCTATTATTATCATCGGGCTAGGATGGACATATTTTAACGTACGCTCTGGGTACCGAGGATTGCAATCTATCTGTTCTAGTCTTTTCCAACAGATCAGCATTCAGCTATTGCCAGAAATTATTTTGTTAGGGCATCGGTTCCCCTGTCGGCCAGTTGACTATAAAATCAATACCTATAAACGCGATATTGAAGATATTCATTTCCAAAAAGATAGCTCTCTCATCAAGTTTTTCCTACATAATAATCGCACCATCGTTGGCAAGCTGAAGTATACGCTTTCAGCCAAAGAGCTGGAATTAACTCCGTCAGAAATCAGTTGGGTGAATGACATTTTACAACTTTGGTTAAAGCAGCCATCTTCTACAGGGCTAGCATAATTCGTGACCGTTACGGAGGCATAAACCAGGTCAGGCAGAAAAGCCATGGGGAAGAACAGAGCACTTTCCCATACACTAGAGTTTAGTCTCCATATCGCATTGGCCGTTCTATGCCTCAATTTGCCACTGCCCAAGATCAACGTTACGCCCAAGCATTAATGCAGCCTGCGTTAATTCGCATTATTGACAATATTCGTAAACAGCTAGATGTCTCTGCTTGGGAGGGGTCTTATCGAGACGATATGCGATGGCCAGCAGAGACAACGGCTGAACAAAAACAACAATACTTAGCGCTTCAAGAGATGTTAGAAAAAGCAACGCCTGAAGAGCATGATCAAATTCAGGCCACGCTTGCCCAGTTGCCATCTCCTGACCATCGGTATACCCTATGCCTTAAAAAGCAAGATCAACAGCAGGAAATCGATGTTTGGCAGCTGTGCTATCGGCTCTGTAATGCAGCGGATACAGCAGATACAAAAAATCATACTGGCCCCATCACCATAGATACAAGTCTATTGGACCTGGAAATGGGTGATGTGGATTGGATTGCCCTGGATAAAAAAGCTAAGCGGCTAGTGGAAGAGACTTTTCAAGCCTTGCCCACCCCCTAAGGAATTTAACGAAGTCCAAGTAATGGGCATGGTTAGCTTTAAACTCTTCGGGGCTGCGGACATATTCATCCTGAGTAAAGGGTCTAGGACGTTCGAGGCTATGTGGGTAAAAAGCTGGCACTCAAACTCTTAAAAGAGTGGGGCATTGAGTTTTTCGCCAAGCCTCGGCGCAAAACGCTAAAATAACCCCTGAATCATCTCAGAGTAACGCTCCACAACCACATTGCGGCGAATTTTGAGCGTTTGGGTGAGCAGACCATTTTCGATCGTCATTGGCTCCGGTAACAGCGTAAATGCAGCAATCTCATCCTGGGAACGGTAGCCAGGGCGATCGCGCACTTCTCGGTTGAGTTCCTGGCGCAGGAGATTGTGAATAATGAGGTTGTCGGGTGCGATCGCTTCATTCTCCCCAATCATCAACGGAGGTGATTGCGCTAATCCCCAGGCTTGCAGGGCTTCCAGATTAGGCACAATCAATGCTCCCAGTGCTTTTCGATCTTGCCCAACCAGAACAATTTGATCGATAAATGAACTGCGTAAGCAGGCATCTTCGATCGGTTGTGGCTCAATGTTTTCGCCATTGCTGAGGACGATCGTATCCTTGGCTCTGCCGGTCAGGATAATGCTGCCATCGTCTGCTAGCCAGCCAATATCGCCTGTATCAAACCAGCCTTCGGGATCAATGGCCTTGGCGGTGGCTTCGGGATTGCGATAATAGCCCTGCATGATTTGGGGACCTCTTGTCAGGACTAAGCCGCGTTTTCCGGCGGGCAAGGCTTGTCGGGTTTCTAGATCGACAACCCGAAATTCGGTCTGGATTAATGGTTGACCAGAAGCCTTGCGCACGTTGTTCCAATAGCGTCGCGCACTGAGTACGGGGGAGGTTTCAGTCAGACCGTAACCGACCAAAATTTCGATGCCAATCATTTCAAAAAAGTCTTCTAAATGCTGAGCCAAGGAACCGCCGCCACAGATGAGTTGCTTGACCTTGCCACCCAGGGCTTGCTGCATTCGCTTGTAGAGCAACAGTTCCCCCAAGTAGTGCAGCGGAGCCAGCAACAGCGTGGTCGCCCAGGCCCGCAGGACTGCCGAGCGCGTCGGGTGTAAATTGAGCAAATCGCGGTGCTTCCAGGTACGTACCGCTTGAATGTAGCGACTGCTGACCGCCAGAAACGATTGAATGAATGCTTGCATTCGAGGTGGGCGATCTCGAAAAGACTTTTGAATACCTTCGAAGATAGACTCCCACAATCGCGGCACTCCCACCACATAGGCGGGCTGATAGGTTTTCAGATCTTGCTTGAGATAACGACGATTGGTATATACCTGAGTGCAGCCCTGGGAAAGCGTGTAGTATTCGCCTACCCGCCCAAAACTGTGCCAGGTGGGTAAGATGCTGAGGGTACGATCGCCAACCAGGGGTTGAATAATCGCCGTTAAAGCTACCAGTTGATAGATAAAGTTGGCGTGGCTCAGCATTACCCCTTTGGGTTGGCCAGTGGTGCCAGAGGTGTAAATCAGCGTGGCGAGGGTGTCTGGAGTTGTGTTGACGGATTGTAGCGGTTGCTGGTTGCCCAGTTCCAGCAGTTGGTCAAACGTGAGTAGTTTGACGTGGGAGGGGCGACCGGGTAAGTCGGGCTGTTCGTTCGACAGAAGCACCACCCACTCCACTGGCAATGTCCAGATGCGATCACCCAACCGATCTAACGTTTTGGCGTTTTCCACCACTAGCCCACTGCTCTGGCTATGCTCCAAAATGTAGAGCAGTTCATCGGGATCTGCAGTCGCCGATCGCACCGCATCCGCTGCCCCCGCTAGCATGATGCCCTGATCTGCCACCAGCCACTGCCAGCTATTGTCGGCAAAGAGCGCCACGATGGGTGGATTTTGCGGTAAGCGCGACGAAGGGGACAACAGCGTTTGTATCCCTGCCGCGAACTGTCGAATTTGCTGATATACCTGCCGATAAGTCAGCGATACTGCCGGACGACTGTGGGGGTCAATCAGCGCCTCCACATTGCCAAAGTATTGTTCTGTAATCTCCCACATCTGTGGAAGCGATCGCAGTTGGCTATAGTCGATTAACCCGGTGTGCTCAAACCGTTCTTTGGTTGAAAAATAGCTGGCAGAATCATTTCCCAAACGATTATCAAAACGATGCATAGCTGGAGTCGAACGCGGATTAGTTGCCATCCCCTTTTTCCCTGATTTCTTTTGGTTTTACCACTGCCAGCCAACCCTCTACTAATGTCATTAGCAGAGGCGTAATCGGGCTAATCAAATAGCGAAATAGCCAATCCGCCAGTCGCGTTTTTCGGGGTGCGTTGAGGCCAAAGTAGGCCACTAAAATTGCCGCGATCGCCAGCGTCGCCGTGACATAGAAAAAAGGCGCAAAACTTCCCGTGATGCCGCGCAGGGCGATCGCCATAAAAATTCCCGAAAGGCCACCGCCGCCAAAGGCAAGGAACAATAAACCATAGTTATTAGGGTAGTTGGGCAACCCAAAAAAGCTCAAGGTTGCCGCTGGTGCGACTGCCAGCCACGCCCCTAGACAAAACCAGAAAATGGAAAACGCCACCAGAAATTGACCGGGTTCATTGGGGCTGGTGTGAATCATCAAAATTGAGGCAATCAAAGTCAAACTGTTGATGATGATAATCGTGAACTTAGGGCGCAGGCGATCGTTCAACCATCCAAACAGCGGTCGCCCCAGCCCATTGAAGACTGCAAATAGCGGCACAGTCAGAGCAAGTTCCTCGGCCTCCAGGTTGACCAGTTCGCTCCCGACCTGGGCGGTTGTGGCGATCGCCGTTAGCCCGACAAAGGTACCGACGGTGTAGCAAAACATCAGCCCATAGAAAGTCTGGGTTTGCATCATGGGCAGACTGGCATCCGTTTCGACCGATTGATTAAGCGTCTGCGCAAAGTTGCTGGGAGTCCAGCGGGGCGGCGGCATTCGCAGGACAGATGCGATCGCCACAATTAGCACCGTAAACACAATGCCCAGCAAAACAAAGGTCTGGCGTATTCCCAGGGCGGGTAAATTCCAGGCGGGATTGCCGTTAATCAGATTGAAGGCTAGCGGTGCAGTCACCAGCGGCGACAGGCCAAATCCCACGACCGTCAACCCCACGGCCAATCCTTTGCGATCAGGAAACCAGCGAGCTGCCACTGCCAGGGGCACGCCGTAGGCCATGCCCACCCCCAAACCGGCCACTACGCCATAGCTCAGCACCAGCCAGAGCAGGCTAGATGCTTGACTGGCCAGCAGGTAGCCCAGGCCCACTAAGATTCCCCCCAAACTGGCAAGAATGCGTGGGCTACAGCGATTCATGTACAGGCCGGCAATCGGCATCACCAGGGTAAAGGTGACTCCCAAAACCAAAAATGGCAGTAAAATCGTACCCGGACGACTTTTGAGTTCTGCCTCAAAGGGTCCGCTAAAAATGCTCCAGGAATAAACCGTACCTAAACAGAGCAATACCATTAAGCCGAGCGGAATAAACAGCCAGCGACCCTGGTCGGGCGGCAAGCCAAACAAACGAGCCTCGGCAGGGAAGGGGAAGGTGGGGAGCAATTTGCCTTCGGTTATAGTAGCTTTTCTCACGTCACAGGCACTGATAATTAACGATTTGGCTCTCACGCACGATAGCAGGATTTTGGGACATTATGATGAAATCAAGATTGAAGCTCAAAAACAAGGTGTGCGAGTTTGGTATTGGGATACGGCTGGAAAATCATTTTCAAATACCCCATCGCATTCATGGAACTGGCTAGGAGGTTTAGATACGCCCTTCCTTAATGCATCCAGTAGCGAGAAACAACAAAAACAAGAAAACATTTATTGCATTTTTGTTGAGTCTGAATACGATGGCACACTCTCATCCGGCCAAAGAGATTTATACCAGGCGTTGTTGGAGCTACAGCAGACAACAGTTTATGCCGTTGTTATAGTAGAGCAACTTATGAACAAACTTGGTTTGAAAACTCCGATGCCTGTATTGAAGAGATTAGAAAATCTTCAATATCTCAAGGCAATATCTGGATTAAAAGTCTAGTGGACTAAGTCGGGCCTAAAGTAGCTAACTGTCACACAGGTCAAGCCCCATTCCTTCATTGGGGGCTATGAGTGAAACGGGCGTAACTACGTTGACTAGTTGCATCCTCCCGCAAACCTTCTGAATATGATTGATTCATACTTACTGAGATACGAAAGTAGAAAGACGAGATTAGAAGTAGAACTTGATAGTAATTTTCAACCTGCCCAAAGAAAGCTGTTGCAAGCACAGCATCATCTTATTGTTGAATTTATTACTATCTTAAAATCACTTCAGGATTAACTAGATTCCAAACAGACTTAAGCACCAATTTCTCTGGTTAGTTTTAGATATGACAGAATCCCGTTTTGAAATACATGAATCTGTTGCTAACTACTTGGTTGTAGACACTGCAGTTTCAGACTTTATATTCGACGAGTACGCTGATGCTCATGGGTATTGGATAGTTTGTTAAACTCCAGACAAGAGTCAATTAACCCCAAACAGACTTAAGCTCCGCTTCACCTCTCACACTGCCCGTATAGTGCCTCAAAATAGTCTCCTCACTATTGCCAGTGATGGAGGCTATTTCGCTTATAGACCAACCTTGGTCGATTGCCTGAGAGATAAAACTGTGTCTCGTATTGTACGGCTTGCGGTAGGGCACATTGGCAGCGGCCAGCGCCGGTGTCCAATGTCGCTTTCTAAAATTATGGTCATCGATGGGGTTACCCTTGGGACTGGTAAACACTAAATCATCGTCACGGACCGTGGCTGATCGCCTGGCTCGAAACATAGCGACCAGGTCAGGCGATAGTTTAAATGCTCTACTCCGATTGGTCTTAGTCGGCTTCCGCTCACCACGTCCCCACGACTCACCAATCCAGACGCGATCGCAATTTTCCGATAGGTGCTTCCACCTCAAACCGGCAGCTTCACCCGTCCGGCAACCAACCCCCATCAGGAATTTAACAAAGTCCAAGTAATGGGCATGGTTAGCTTCAAACTCGTCGAGGATGCGGCCATATTCATCTTGAGTAAAGGGTCTGGGGCGTTGCTTCGGAGGCACCTTCACCCTGACATTGACCCATGGGTTTTCGGCTACCAGCTTCTTGCCGATCGCCCAGCTCCAGCAACTGCGAATCATGCCGATACGTTCCTTCGCTGTTGACGGGGCTAGGCGTTTTACCAGCCAATCACGGAAGTCTAAAGCATGGTCCTCAATAACCCGCTCCGCCTGGCGGCTACCAAAGTAAGTTTCAAGTTGCGATCTCAACCCAAGATACTTATCTAGTGAGCGTTTTGTCACCTATCGACGTTTCCAGTCAACGAACTTCTGATAGAGGTCAACGACTGTCAGGCTATCGACCGACTCATATCTGTACTTGACCAAAGACTTATCAAATTGACCAGACAGGATGTCTGCTCTAATGATGGCCCCCTTTAGCCTCTGCCAAGCTGCGGTTTGCCGGTGTATTGAGCAAGCCCACCGCCATGGTGTAACGCTTTCCCTGGTGGTTCCACCGCAGTCGAAGCCACCCTTTATCTACATGTAGTGCGATTTGCCCCTTACGGGCTTTCTTTTGCTTAGGCTCAATCACCAGTTTTCGTCGACCAACTATCGACCAGTTTATGGCGTATTGTGACGTGACAATGACGCTTTCAGGCGTCACCGTCGACCAATTGATACTTGACGAACCCTGGCTTTAAAAACACAAAAACCGCTGATACCAGCGGTTTTCATTAATCGGAGCGGCGGGATTTGAACCCACGACCCCTACTACCCAAAAGCGTAAGCTTATGTACTTAAAAGTCTTTAATAGCAGTGATTACAGGGGAATTCATTGAAAGTGAGTTGACAAACCGCAACTATATAGGTTAGTCGTTTTTTATTTTTCACCACCAAACCTAGCATATAGGAAAGTCCTACACATCTCTGAAAGTCCTTCACCACATGGGTTTCAGTCCTACACGTAGTCCTACACACTCTTTTTTAAGTCCTCCACATCTCTGAAAGTCCTTCACCATATAGGTTTCAGCCCTATACATAGCTGTGGAGACATCGTTGACATGGCAGCAAAAACTAAAGCCACTAATCTTGAAGGATTCAAACTCAAAGTCGTGGACGATATTTTGAGCGCGTTGGAACTTCAATCACTCTTAGAAAATCGGTAGCGTTGCTTTACTCGACCCCAACTGCTGGTGTTTGTTTCGGTTTGACTCCAACGCAGAGTGAGTATGGCGATCCGTATGCTCATGGGCTTATATCGACTGTGGAAGGAGCGGTCCAAGCCAGGAAAGTGGTCAGTGAATAAAGGGGTCAATCGATCAAGTGCAGGAACTGCCTCTGATAGTTGATGATGTGATCGCAACTCTGCCTACTAAATTTCTTGAGTTCTGCAAGTTCATTCGCCGCAAGAGCTTAGGACGTCTCCGGCCCATCACATTACTGGAGTGGTTGCGGCGTTTTTGCCCGCTACTGGTTGAACTAACTGAGCAGAAGGCATCTCAGTCTCTGTTATGAAAAGCTGCAAATGGATCGGAAATTAGCGTCTAAAGAAGGAAACCTTTATTTGGCAAGAGTTTTGCAAAAATTAGGCTAGAGAAAGCAGCTTGTATCTAAACAGGATTTTATGGTTCAGATTAACTACTCCTGAATTTGTAGGTCAAAAATCTCAAAAAATGACCGACAAATGAGTTTGTGGTTAACAGGTGACCCACAAATGGATCGGGAATCTGCATCTAAAGCAGAAAACCCTTGAACTGTAAGACGTTTGTGGAAATTAGCCTAGAAAAATGGGTTGAAATCTAAACAGGTGGCTGGTGCTAATGCTTTTAAGTTTGTGGGTCAAAAATTCAAAAGCATGACCGACCATTTTATTTGTGGGTCAAAAATAACCGACAAAAAAAGTACAAGTGTTCTTTCTAAAGGGTTGATGTAGGTACCCATGGCTTTAAACCACGAAGTCGTCTTCAACGATATTCAGCAGTGGCCCAAATCCTAAAATAGCTGGCTTACGTCCAGAACCTTCTCTTAGGACCAGCAGTAGTTCAGGGCGATCGCGAAGCAGCCGAAGTATGCGTTTGGCGGAGGAATCGGGAATGTTAGCTCTCTGAATAAAGTCAGTGGACTTAAAAATGGGCATTTGGAATATAAAGTCCAGAGCCTGGATGGCGTATTGAGAATTAAGCTGTTCTAGGACTTCTTTTTTCAATTGCTCATACAGACCCAGGATAGCTTCTGCTTTAATGCCGTTCTCTTCAGCCTGGAGTCTCAGGGCATTTAAGAAGAAATTACACCAGTTGGTCCATTCACCCGTTGCAGAGATGTTTAGCAGCTGATTGTAATAGGTGTCACGATTGGCCTCTAGATAGGCACTCATATAGAAAGATGGGGATGAGAGCAGCTTTTTTTCAAACAAAAATAGTGGAACAATTAGCCGTCCTAAGCGACCATTACCATCTAGGAAAGGATGCAGAGACTCAAATTCGGCATGGACGATGGCAAGTTGCACTAGCTGATCTGGAAAATCCTTATCGTTGATAAATTCATTCCACTTGCCCATACCTTCGGCTAACTGTTGAGGGGCAATGGGGATAAAGCGAGCTTGCTCTTGGGGGCAGCCGCTGGGGCCAATCCAATTCTGGATACGGCGAAATTCACCAGGGCTGCGATTGCGTCCACGTACCCCCTGGAGCAGTATTTTATGGGCATTGCACAGAAGCCGTGAGGAAAGGGGCAAATTTTCAAGGTCTTGTACCGATTGCCACATGGCAGAGCGGTAGTTGAGCACTTCTTGCACATCATCACGTTTGTCTGGTGTGAGGTCTGGCTCGTCGTCTCCAGCTTCTACCCGCAGGACTTCACCAAGTGTTGCCTGGGTACCTTCGATCCGTGAGGACAGAACGGCTTCTTGAAAGATAAGGGGCGATAGTAAAACCTGGGCATTGGGTACGGCCTTTAGGATGCCGTCATATCGGGCTAATGCAGCTTGGGCAGGGCCGATAAAGGGAACGAGTTTGGCCCAGTCAAGGTTGGTAGGAGGAAATTTGTCGTAATGATATTGAAAAACCATTAGCTCAGTACCTCCTCAGTTTGGATCATAGTTGAGCCCTACTCCTTCAACGGGTCTATGCTGCTGACAAAGTCATACATACATCACATTGACTTGCATCAGCAATGCTTTTATTGCTTCTTAGATTCAGTATTGCTCAGCCAATCAGGATGGCAGAGCGGTCTACGGACGATATTCTGGAGGGAGAAAAATAACTTTTTCCAGATCCATCGCGTTGACTTGCCAATATGTACCACTTTTGCGATAGTGTTTACCCCACTTGAGGTCGGTAGACGTATTAGAGATGCGTGCATTTTCAGCACGCTCAATTTCGGACATTATTGTTGTTCTGCTGTTGTTGTTTAGAATAGTGGCCACATTAGCGGGCGATACCCATGGGGCGATAGGAACGCCTATAGTCTGTAGTACATGTCTAGGCACTCAACACGGGTCCGTCATGTCCATACTTTTAGCTCAGCCTGAGCGACCTGCTAGAAAACCTCGTCATCAAGTCCCTTTGACTTATATAGAGAATTCATGAATGATTCCCTATATAAGTCAATGCTTTTGATAGAAGCTTATCTAGATGATTGATTCGAGTTTTGATGAATGAGCCGGGGTTAGCGTAATACATTAGAACAATTTTCGGATGCTTATACAAAGGCCTTGTAAGCTTTGCTAGATATGAATATTGCCTTAATGAAGAACATTTACTTGTAGTGAATCTTTCTGGTACTGATGCGTATTAATAAAGTAGTGAGCGCTTTTTTGCTTTGCGTATTCTGATTCTTGAGATTTAGTCGATGACTCAACTAACTATTGCCCAACAGCTGCGGGCGTCAGTAAAACTAATAAAACCTGAGTTGTTGGCTAAAGTTCCTGATGACTATAATTCTCGGCAAACTTTCAACTACCTACGTCATCGAGCGACTAACTATGAGTTTTTGCTTGAGGAGCATAGAAAAAAATATGGCAATGTTGCTCCGGCTGAGCAAAAAGCTTTGACGCAAGGGGCTGCAGATGTAATTATTAATGCTTTTCGAGCTGAAAATATCGATTTGCTAAGTGGCAAATCCAATACCCTCTTTGCTAAATTTGCACGGTCAATCTCTCGAATTCTGGGTTTAAATGATGGTGTGGATTTGCAGGCTATTCATGACGCAACCAAGACCCTCAAGAAATCTCAGACAATGTATAGGTCTTGGAATGAACGATATCGTCGTCAGAAGGAAATGGTTTTGAAGGTAGTTCAATTTGCCGATCCTGAAATTCGTCGTAAGGTAGAGGCCATTTACGGCGCAAATTCAAAAGCAAAACTCGATGAGCTTCAGGAGTTGCTTTTTGATGGCTAAGAGTACTGCTCGGACTCAGAATAAGAAGCGGTCTGGTCTTCAAGGCATGAAGTTAGTAGCTATTAAGCAGGAATGCTATGCCATTTCTGGAGCAGCTACTACTAAAGAGTTGAAGCGAAAGTACAAAACTTTATGTCAGGGTCGTGATTTCCGCCGCCGTAAAACGTGGGAATACGTTCTCAAGAAATTACGACAGGATGGGGATTGGATAGGGCTGAGTATTTCTGATATTGAGGAGCGTGCTACTAGGGAATGTAGTGCGAATAAGCCAAATCGGAGCTCATTAGTCTTTCATCCTGAGCGTGTTGCTATGGATCAAGCTGCTGATAATGATGATTGATATAGGCAGTTTACCTAAGGTAAGTGCGATCTATCGGGTATGGCATTGCGATCGCGTTATTTATGTTGGTCAGGCTATCAACCTTAAAAAACGCTGGCAGCAGCACCATCTCTTTCCAACACTCGTCTCTCAGTATGGTTTAGATTGGACCATTGACTGGGTAGAGGTGGAGCCGCACTATTTGAATCGGGCCGAAGCGTTTGCCTATCGTTGTTTTGCACCAGAGCTAAATCAAAGGAACCCATCAGAACGATTAGGTGCTTGAAGGTGGACATTTGATGTGTCAACTTTCAACTCATTGTCTTTGGTATGAATTGGTGTCTAACTATGCCAGGATTAGCTAGCTTTTCTTACTCTCAGACATCAACACTGACTATGACACCCCATCCATCCATCCGGTTTTAATAGGCTATGGATAAAGAATCAGGTATTGATAATGGGGTATTAATATCCGATTTTTAATAAAACATCAAGTTTCCCGAATTTATGCACTCAGGATTGTTGCTAATTTAGTATTGCTACTCAAAATCTTGGATCTTCATGGATAAAGCGTTAGCTCAGTTCACCTTAGAAGACGGTACTCCTTTTCTGGTTGAGATTGATGAGCCTAATTCCAATGCTATTGAGCGCGTAGCGTTGACCGAAACTAGCGAAATGGTCTACAAGGCCAAGAAAAACCTGGATGAGGCCCTGGATGCGATTAAGCCCGTTGCCTCAACAGTGGTCTCAAAACTGAAGTCGGGTTTAACGACGCCTGCTGATGAGGTGGAGGTTACCTTTGGTCTCAAGTTGAGTGCGGAGGCCGGTGTAGTATTTAGCTCGGTGGGTAGTGAGGTCACCTTTGAGGTGAAGCTTAAGTGGGGAGGGCAGTCGTAGACTGACTGATGTCCGATCCTGTCGAACCGCTAAAGTCTTCCGTTGTTCGGTTTTATCATGCTAATGGCAATGTAGTGGGTGCTGGGTTTTTAGTGGCTGATCGCTATGTGCTCACCTGTGCCCATGTGGTGGCAGCAGCACTGACCTTGCCTGAGAATACAGAAGTTGCGCCTGAGCAGTCGGTACAGGTTGATTTTCCGTTGCTGGATCCTGGGCAAAAGCTGGAGGCGTCCGTCGTTTTTTGGTTGCCGGTTTCCCATGTAAAAGCTGTGGAAGATATGGCGGTTTTGAGGTTAGCGGCAGCAACTCCTACAGAGGCAAAATGTACGTCATTACATCCAGCCCCATCCTACTGGGAGCATTCATTAGTAATATTTGGATTTCCCCAGGGCCATGACCGAGGTATCTGGGCGACTGGTGTTTTTCGTGGTCCTAATGATAAAGGCTGGATACAGTTTGACTCACTCATGAGTGAGGACCGTCCGGTGGAAAAAGGCTTTAGTGGTGCTCCAATTTGGGATCAGGCGCTAAAAGCTGTGGTTGGGATGGCTGTAGCCGCTGAAAAGCGACGCGAGTCGGTGAACTCCGCTTATATGATTCCGCAGGAACTGCTGCGACGACCTTTGAACTATATTCGTCAGCAAACGCTTTTGGATATCTTCCAAGACTATGAGTCTATCCCTGGCAATGTGATCCAATTTGCCTATGGTTTGTGCCGGTCTCAAAATGCCGTTACTCCAGTGCAGAAAAGTATTCCAGCTATTATTGATGAGTTAGCAAATGCAACGGCTGGTGCTCAACAGGATGAAGACAAACTAGTACAGTTTGTAGCTGCTCTATGGCTTGAGCTAGATAGTCAAATGATAACGGCACCCAGAGAATCCTTAGAAAAATGGGGTGCTCGTTTTGCAAAGGACTTTGAAGTCGCTAAGGCAATGATGCAGGCATTAAAAATAAAGCATCAAGAGCAGAGGATTGCGCCCAATCATCCGATGCTGTTAGTCAATATTCAAGAGGATGTTAGTCGGGAAAGCCTATCGATTGAAGCATGGATCGTATTAGATCCTGAAAAGTACAACTCCAAAACTTTTCAGGGGTCCCGTAGACTTTTGTTCTCTCCAGAAGACGAAGACTGTGCCCATCTCTCAGAGCAATCTATTTCCTATAGGGACTTACCGATTTTGATTGAAAGCTATCTAATGCAGCTGTGTGGTGGGTCTGAGTATGAATGTGACCCTAGTGACTTAACGCTGTATTTTGTATTGCCGCCATCGTTGTTGAATCAGTCTTGGGAGCGCTTAATACCGGGAGAAGAAGAAGATCCTATAGGGATTGGATATGAGGATTGTCCACAGGTGATGTTGGCGTTGCAAAACCGTTCTGGTCTGGGCGGATTCAGGGCCAATTCTCGCTGGAAAAAAGCATGGAAATTTAAAGACGTTCAAGCCAATGTGCCAGCCCATGATGTGTTTGCTGATGGTCAAGGACTTAAGGAGGCTGGGGTTATAGGATTCCAAAAGTTAACGTCATTGAATCCTCAGAGCGATCCTCAACTACTGGCTAAGCAAGGTATTCCTTTAGCCGTTTGGGTGCGGGATAACCAGATTGATAAGGATTGGGCTCCAGTGCTGCTTGATCAAGTGCTTTCTTCTCCGCTCAAAAATGTGCCTAAGCAGGTGTTAGAGATACGTCGTAATACAGATACTTTAGATTCTGAGGCGGAATATGCTCAATCGCCAGAGCTGGGGCATCATTTAGCAATCTTGTGGGATGATCCCAATCGAGTGCCTCCGACGACAAATGCCCCTTTATCTGCTGCCAGCCTATGACCTCTTGGAAAATCTATCAGGGGACTGGAGAGCCTCATGATGATCTAGACCGTTTGCCGCCTCCACCAGGGTGGCGAGCGTTTCAAGATGTGGGTCAGTATCAGGAGCAAAAGGGAACCACGTTTAAGGCGCGTGAGGATCAGATTGAGCTGGTGAATGCGGCACTTTATTTGCGGCGACCGTTGCTGATTACGGGTAAACCAGGGACGGGTAAGACGTCGTTAGCTTATGCAGTGGCCCATGAGCTAAAGCTGGGGGAAGTGCTGTACTGGCCGATTACGACACGTACCACTCTGAAGCAAGGACTATATAGTTATGATGCCATTGGTCGCTTGCAAGATTCTCAGTTTGAGCAGGCCAATGATCCACCCAGAGATCGGGCTGATGCACTCAAGGCCATTGGTAAGTACATTCGCTTGGGTCCATTGGGGACGGCGCTGTTACCTGTGCCTGAGGGGAGTCAGCGGCCTCGGGTATTGCTGATTGATGAAATTGATAAGAGCGACATTGATTTGCCCAATGATTTGCTCCACACCTTTGAGGAAGGTCGCTTTCGTATTGATGAGCTGGAGCGGATTAAAGAAGTGCTGCCTACGGTGAATGTGGGGACGTCCTATGCCGAAGAAGATGTCACGGCCACTATCGAGAAGGGGCAGGTGCAGTGTAATGCTTTCCCGTTTGTGATTTTGACTAGTAATGGTGAGCGGGATTTTCCACCACCGTTTTTGCGGCGCTGTATTCGGTTGGATATGGGTGAGCCTACAAAGGATGAGCTGGCGGATATTGTGAAGCGTCACTTGGAGGCGTTAGATCCTGAAGTGCTGACGAAGGCAGAGCCAGTGATAAAGGCCTTTGTGGAGAAGCGTGATCAGGATCAAGAATCGTTGGCGACAGATCAGTTGCTCAATGCCGTTTATCTATTACTGCAAGAGGGGACTCCGGACCTATCTACTAATAGTGACCTACTCAAAAAGATTCTGAAGCCTTTATCGGGTCTAGGGGCTTAGGAGTCAAACCATTGGTGCAGCAGAAATTCTCTTCTAATAACTTAGCCACGTTGATTGCCTGTGTGAAAAATGCGGGTATTGATTGGGATGGGGAGAATATTGCCGATTTATTGTGGTTGACGAGCTACATTGATGCACCAGAGTCGGGTGAAAGTCAGGAATCAGAGCCAGAGCCAGAGCCTGGCGATACTGTGGAAATTGAGATCGATAATGCGCCGCCAGCTCCGCCCTCCTCAGCTGCTGAGTTTTCTCTCTACAGTCAAACAACCCAGCAGACTCAGACTAAGAAAACTAAAGCCCCCAATAAGGGCATCCCATTTCCAACACCAACGTCTCCGGCCCTGCGTAGAACGTTAGCGTTGGGGCGTTCACTACGACCCTTGATGCGGCGAGTGGACTCTTACACCCAAACGGAGTTGGACGAAGAGGCGACGGCGGAACAAACTGCCGAGCGTCAGTTTTGTATGACCATGGTGCAGCCTGCCCGAGAAAGATGGCTGGAGCTGGCCCTGGTTATTGAAGATTCTGCCTCTAGTTTTTTGTGGCGCGATACGATTCGAGATTTTCAGCAGGTATTAGAACGGCAAGGGGCGTTTCGTACCGTGACGGTGTGGTACTTGCAAACCTCTGCTGGTGGCTCTATGGCGTTGTATGCCAAGCGTCCTGTTCCAGAGGCCATGCCTCGACCCCGAAATCCAAAGGGACTGATCGATGCTTCTGGGAGACGGCTGATATTGGTAATCAGCGATTGCATTTCTCCGGCATGGCGGCAGGGGCGGTTACAGACTGACTATCTGAATCAGTGGGCTAAACATGGCCCACTGGCGATTTTGCAAATGCTGCCGTCGCGCATGTGGTCACGTACGGCTCTGGAGGCTGGATTACAAACCACATTTTCAGCTCGTGGGCCAGGGAGGACCAACGCCCAGCTAGTGGACCCACTGCCGCAGGACTTTCATGGGGAGTATGGATCTGGGCTAAAGCTGCCGGTAATCACGTTAGACCCATCATCAATGGCTCAGTGGGCCAGGGTTTTAGCTGGGTTTGGTGATACTCAAACGGCGGGCATTTGGTATCCGTTAGATGAGCTGTTGGATGAGTTAGACGAGCCAGAATCGATAGCCGATGCCCCCGTGGCTAACCAGACTGAACCAGACTATGCAGAGCAATTAGTTAACCAATTTAGTCAAACGGCATCGCAAACGGCCAGAGAGTTGGCCTCGTTAATGGCGTTGGTGCCAGTGGAGCTGTCACTGGTGTATATCATCCAGGCGAAGCTGCTGCCAGAGTCGTCACCGTTGCATGTGGCGGAGGTGTTTTTAAGTGGTCTGATTGAGCGGGTAAAGCCTGATGGTGATGGCGGCGAAAGGGCAAGACAACCATCTCAGGGGAGTTTGTTTGACCAGCAGCGGCATTATCAGTTTGTGGCTGGTGTGCGAGAGCTGTTGGTGGATACGGTGAGGACGGACTCGGCTGAAGAGGTGCTGAATGAAGTATCAGCCTACATTGGCAACAAGTTAGGTAGGTCGATCTACAGCTTTATGGCGCTGCTGCGGTTGAAGGATGAGTTGGAGACTGCAGGCAGCGAGTTTGTGGAATTTGCCAATGTGACAAAGCAGGCCCTGCGCCGTTTGGGAGGGCAATATGCAGAGCTGGTGGAGGCGGTAGAGACAGAAGAGGAGGAGGTGCGGCCTGCCACTCAGGTGGATGCAGTGGAGTATCCGCCCTTGGAGGTGTTGGAGTTTACTAAGGGTAAACTGGTGGATTCTGACGATGAGCTGGGTGTGGAGTACCCACCGTTGCAGACTGCTAACTTTGAGATTGTCACAGTTAGTTTGCCTGATGATGGGCTGGAGCTGTTTGAGTTTCAGGTGGCGACGTTAGAGCGTAAACGTACAGGTTTTCTACGGCGGCAGCGCTGGGTGGTGACCAAGACCCGTGGCCAGGCCTATCGGTTTGTGGAGGAATTGGGAGCAGATATCTCACTGGAGATGGTGGCGATTCCCAGTGGTAGTTTTTTGATGGGGTCTCCAGAGCATGAGCTTAAACGCCTTAATATTGAAGGTCCACAACGTGAAGTAACGGTTGCAGGCTTTTTGATGGGGCGCTATCCGGTAACCCAGGCCCAGTGGCGGGCAGTCGCGGCGATGTCCCAGGTGGACCGTGAGCTAAACGCTGATCCATCTAACTTTAAAGGGGCTGATCGGCCTGTGGAGCAGGTGTCTTGGGAAGACGCTTTGGAGTTCTGTAAACGGTTATCGAGCCAGACGGGCCGTCTGTATCGTTTGCCTAGCGAAGCTGAGTGGGAATATGTCTGTCGGGCAGGGACAACAACGCCTTTTCACTTTGGCGAAACCCTAACGACTGAAGTTGCTAACTACAATGGCAACACCTATGGCAATGGTCCTAAGGGAAAAGACCGGAATCAAACGACTTCAGTAACGGAATTCAAGATTGCCAATGCATTTGGCCTATGTGACATGCATGGCAATGTGTGGGAGTGGTGTCAGGATATTTGGCATGACAATTACAACAATGCACCCACAGATGGCAGTGCCTGGATGACTAATGGTAATGACGAATATCGCATCCTGCGCGGCGGCTCCTGGATCAACGGTCCAGAGTATTGCCGCTCCGCCCGTCGCGACCTCAATCAGCCCGGCTACCGCAACTACTTTATCGGTTTTCGAGTTGTGAGTGCGCCCCCAGGTTCTCTTCCGTAACCCTTTACCCTTCTGGTCCCAGGCTTTGCCTGGAACCATTGCCCTCTTACCCTTTGCAACTATGCAGGCTCAAGCTGTCACCGTTAACAAACGTCAGGGGCAAAATCAGTATTACGAAGAGCCGATTGCTGCTGGTGTGCGTCCCTTGGAGATGATGCGCATCCCGGCGGGGAAGTTTTTAATGGGGTCTCCGGAGAATGAGCTAAAGCGTATGGATAGGGAAGGCCCTCAGCATGAGGTGAGGGTATCCCAGTTTTTTATGGCCAGGTATCCGGTGACCCAGGCCCAGTGGCGAGCTGTGGCGGAGATGACCCCGGTGGAAAGGGAATTAGAGGCTGACCCATCCAAGGTCAAGGGAACTGATCGGCCTGTGGAGCAGGTGTCTTGGGAAGATGCTGTGGAGTTTTGTGCAAGACTCTCAGCCCATACAGACCGCCCTTATCGACTCCCCAGTGAGGCAGAGTGGGAGTACGCCTGCCGTGCTGGGACAATGACGCCTTTTCACTTTGGTGAAACGATTACGACTGATTTTGCAAACTACCGGGGTACTGACAACGAAGAGGTTGGCTGGTCAGGTTCTTACGATGCTGGTCCCAAAGGTGAATATCGAAAAGAAACCACTCCGGTCGATCACTTTGGTATAGCCAACGCCTTTGGCCTATGTGATATGCATGGCAATGTGTGGGAGTGGTGTCAGGATATTTGGCATGACAATTACAACAATGCACCCACAGATGGCAGTGCCTGGATGACTAATGGTAATGACGAATATCGCATCCTGCGCGGCGGCTCCTGGGCCTTCGATCCAGAGTATTGCCGCTCCGCCCGTCGCGACCTCAATCAGCCCGACGCCCGCAACGACAATCTCGGTTTTCGAGTAGTTAGTGCGCCCCCAGGCTCTCTTCCATAGCCCTTTACCCTTCTGGTTCCTAGGCTTTGCCTGGAACCATTACCCTCTTACCTAGCCGGAGACTGGGTATTAGAGCATCACGTTTCTTCTGCATGTCTAATAAATGTGTGGCGTTCAAATACCTTTTGCCGCAGGCGATAGGTATTGCCATGCTTAAGGTGGGCTTCCCAGCTCTGCAGGCGCTGTACCAGTGGCTCTAGTTCAATTGCCCCAGCGGCATACTGCTTTTGCAAGTATTTCAACCGTCGCCGGGCACGGCGCACATTATCATTACGAACCCGGATGCGATCAGGCAGAATCCTAAAGCCGACAAAATTGGCACCATAGCGAGGTTCAAACAACTGGCTTTTAATAGGGTGCATTTTTAGCCGTAGGGTGGTCAGGTACTCTTCCATAGCTAATCGAGCATCAGCCAGCTCCTGACAGTCATCTGAGAAGGCGGCAAAGTCGTCTACATAACGCAGGTAGTGTTTAAGCTTGAGCTGGCGTTTAACAAAGTGATCGAAGGGGCTAAGGTACAGATTTGCAAAGAATTGGCTGGTCAGGTTGCCGATGGGCAGCCCCCGCCGTCGCTCTATCGGGGTGAGCAGATCATCCCCTGGAAAGTATTCAATGACGGGTATCTGCTCATTACTAGCATCGATGATGGTGTCAATCAGCCATAGGGTGGATGGGCACTTGATCCGTTGCCGAATAATGGACTTGAGAATTTCATGATCGATTGATGGAAAGTACGTCTGGATATCGCATTGAAGGCAGTAGCTATAGCGTCGTGCCCAGTCGGTACATAGTTTTAGCGCCCGATGGGTGCCATAGCCCAGGCGATTGGCATAGGTATGGTGAATCAATGTGCGGTCCAGCAATGGCACAATCACATTGCAGAGGACATGGTGGACAACCCGGTCCCGGTAGGGAGCTGCCGAAATCATGCGCGGTTTTGGATCGCGGATTCTAAAGGTGCGGTAGTTACCTGGTCGATAGGTGAAGTGGGTGAGTTCAGTCTGGAGCTTTAACAGTTCTGCCTCTAGCCGGTCATTAAAGGCGAGTACATTGGGCCGGTATCGTTTGCCTTTCTGGGCCAGTCGTGAGGCCAGCAGCAGGTTGTCAAAGGCGATGACCTGGGGCCAAAGATTGCCGTGACGTTTCATAATCAGGGGTCAGGTACGGGAGTCAGACGTTAGGCGTGATGAGGGCTTCTGGTGTCTGAGTTTCTGCCCCTTGGCCTTGGTTTCTGCTCTTGCTGACGTATCCAGCCACCGAGGTCTGTGCCAATGGCATTGATGAGTTGGCTAGCGTATTGATAGCGTCGGTGGGAAAGCAGGTCAAAATCCAGCAGCAGTCGGGTTTGATAGCGCAGGATTTCTAGCTTGCTGTTAAGTTGCTGGAGTTGGGGAAGCTTATGGCGCTGATAGCGAGCGAGTATCAGCTCTTCCAGGATTTCGTAGAGGGTGGTGATAATGCGATCGCCCAATAAAAACCGATGATCACGAGGTAGCTTATTGAGTATTGGTATGTACCACTTGATCAGATCGTAGGTTTTTTGAATGATAGGCAGCTCAATGGCCATGGCGGTCTAGATTGCAGTGATACCCCATTGCAGAATGCCCAGCTAGCTTTGTAGGTTTGTGTGCCACACCAGGGTTCTGTGTATGCTGAATGTGGGGTAGGCCGCGTAGCGGCGGCTCCTGGATCAACAATCCAGAGTTTTGCCGCTCCGCCCGTCGCAACAACAATCAGCCCGGCAACCGCAACAACAATATCGGTTTTCGAGTTGTGAGTGCGCCCCCAGCACTCTTCTATTGCCGAAAGGCTGGCCAGAACTGGCAGATGGGAATCTGTCGGGTGTGCCCCAGAAGAGTCCAGAGCCTACTCCGGCGATACCCATTGAGGTATCCAAAAATCAACCTGGGTCAGTTACTTTGGTAGGGAAACCGACGACTTAACTGGCCCTACCCAGAATTCTATGCAATGGCCCTTACCCTGCGGCGGACAACGGCGACGACGAGTTATTACACTGAGCCTCTAGAGGGCCTGGGTGATGCCATACCATTGCAGATGCTACTAATCCCTGGTGGTACGTTTACGATGGGTTCTCCAGAAGATGAACCGGAGCGACAAGACAGTGAAGGTCCCCAGCATGAGGTGACGGTATCTAAGTTTTTCATGGGCCGTTATCCAGTAACTCAGGCTCAGTGGAAAGCGGTAGCGGAGATGCCCATAGTGGAACGAGAGTTAGAGGCTGATCCATCCAAGTTCAAAGGGACTGATCGACCTGTAGAGCGTGTGACCTGGTATGACGTTGTGGAGTTCTGTGCGAGGCTATCGGCTCATACAGAACGACCCTATCGACTGCCCAGTGAGGCGGAGTGGGAATATGCCTGTCGTGCAGGCACAACGACGCAGTTTCACTTTGGCAAAACTCTGACTACTGAAGTGGCCAACTATCGTGGAACGCGCACCTATGGCAATGGTCCCGAAGGAGAATACCAACAAGAAACGACACCTGTGGCTCATTTTGATATTGCTAATGACTTTGGTCTATCTGATATGCATGGCAATGTTTGGGAATGGTGTCAGGATATTTGGCATGACCATTATGCAGGCGCACCCGCGGATGGCAGGGCCTGGATGATTGAGGGGAATGAGGCCGGACGTATCTTGCGCGGCGGCTCCTGGTTCCTCAATCCAGAGAATTGCCGCTCTGCCTGTCGCGACGACGATCGACCCGGCTACCGCAACTACGATGTCGGTTTTCGAGTTGTAAGCGCACCCCCAGGCTCTCTTCCGTAGCCTCTTACCCTTCTGGTTCTCAGGCTTTGCCTGGGAACTTTACCCTATCACCCTAAAACGGCAGCGATAATAGACCGAATTTTAGGAACTGTGAGCGTCGTGATGCGATCTCACTTTCTCTATAAACGGCGGTGCAGAACGGTTAAAAACCTTGCTACATAGGGGTTTAGCCGATATGATCGATCTGATTACTGTGTCATATGGATCAAATAGGTCATGGCTCCATCCCGAAAGCTGGATGATGAACAACTAGCCGAGTTGCGTCAACGTTACATTGGTGGAGAAACTCAGGCAGCATTAGCAAAGGAATATGGTGTTTCAGAACCGACAGTCCGACGCTACACAAAAGGACTGGCACGCGATTATAGCCATATGCTGCAACAGACAGCCTATATAGCCTTAATAGAGGCGCGAAAACAGCCATTTCGGTCTGCTGGTGAAGCTGCTAACACAGGAATAGCTGCACTGAAAGCGTTACGAGCGCTATATCCACAGACAATGCGTGAGGCAGCACGATGGGTGGTAACGTTACCAGGTTTTCAGCCTGAGAAGTTTGCTCAGCTCTTAATAGAAGAGTGGGGTGGTACTCAAAATTCTTAAGGCTGAGCTTCTTCCTGACAAATTTGCCATAGAGCTGTCCCATGATCCATCTGGGTACCGTTGGCAATCAGAAAACGTCGCAACTCTAAACGAAATTCGTTACTGGTCCATGGGCGTTCCAGTTCAGCTGCCACAGCATCGAGTTCTATGGAGCGATGCAAGTATGCGATCGCAGCTTGGCACAGCCAGCCAGATAAATCGCCAGCAGCAGCGCTTCTGATCTGGGCATCGATGCTGACCGGCAATCGAAACGATATCGGATTTCCCCTGGGCTGCTCAGATTTAAATAGATGCTTCGTATAGGCCATGGATAGTACCGATGTGCTATTACCTGCTCCATTATGACGAAACCAACTGGTTTACAAGTAGACATGGCTTGTCTCACCCAGTCTTGAAGTAAGACTAAAAATACTTAAAATAACGTGTAAACAGCATCTTTTGAGTGTGACAGTTGCCCAAGAAGTAGCATCCTACGGACAGAATTGAAGGCTGTTCGCTGAAACCCCTGAAATCTCGTTAAACTTGCTTGGGTTAGTGTGCATTTTTCAATTATTTTATGCACACTAGAGATGTCGGCACAGTTTAAGGCAGTCTCACGCCATGAGAAAAGAGAACAGCTATTACCGCAGTCGAGAGTATTTAAAGTTGGATGAGGTGATTACCTTAGCCGAGATCGCTGAACACTGTTCTCGCGGTCAGAACAAAATTAGAAATAAGCTCGCTATTTTGATGACCTTTTATCATGGCTTGCGAGCCAATGAGCTGGTCAGTATGCGTTGGGATGACTTAGATCTGGTTCAGGGTTCTATTTATGTACGACGATCTAAAGGAAGCGTTAGCGCAACTCACATGTTGTACCAAGGTGAGCTAGAGCTATTGAACCTGATGCTACGGACCAATGTGTATGTGTTTGTTACTGAATCAGGAAAACGCATGACTCCGGTTACCTTTAGCAGGATGGTAGAGCGGCTGAGGGATGAAGCGTTCTCTCGTGGGTTACCAGGTGGCATCCATGCCCATATGTTGCGGCACAGCTGCGGGTTTTGGTTGGTGAATGAGGGGCATGATATCCGAGTGATTCAAGGATACCTGGGCCATAAGAATATTCAAAACACCGTTACATATACAGAGTTAGACGCAAATCGCTTTAGTGGCATTGAGGACCCGTTTAAGAAAGACGCTGCCTAATTTTTATCAATACATTTGTATCGGCTTCATAATGGGATAGGTCTTGTGTACTACCCCATGGATAAACGTAAAGTCGAATTAATTTTTGGTATCGATCTCGATTCCTATGATGCGGATCGCCAGGAATTAGAAAGACGGCATCAAGATACTCTGCAAAGAATGCAGGCTGGCATCGATGTCGGCACTAGCATGAGCGGTGTTTTTCCACCGATGCCATCACCATCAGCCAGTCATGATGCATTGCAGGGTGCTTTGGGGACTCCGGGTGACAATGTGCCGTGGCAAGAATTGATCACCGCAGTGAGATCGCTCACAGAGATTACCTCACAGAGTGCTGAAACCTCTCGCAAGGCAAATGAAACGGCTCAGCGTAATCTTGCCTGGCAACAAGCCAATGCACTACTAAATCTAGGCAATCAAACTGTCAATCAAGTTGCTCAGGGTAACTTTTTTGGGGCTGCCGGTGGTGCGATCGGTGGGGTACTCGGCTTGCCGTTTGGCCTTGGTGGGATGGCTGCCGGTGCCAGCATTGGCGGGATGGCTGGTAATTTCTTGCAGGGGTTATCGACTGGTGCCGGTGGTGCCCGTGCTTACACAGCCGATGCAACAGATCTGGCCAGGCGCTTTGGTGGGATAGACCAACTATCGCCACTATTAGACTATGGCCTAGGTACTGAGCAAGGATTTAAAGCAGAAGAAACCCTATCGCAGATGGGCCGATTACAGGCATCTCGCATTGCAGGGAGTGCAGGTGAAGCGGCTGAACTGGTCCCTTCGATCCAACAACTGACTCGGGCACTAGGTCTGAATGCTGAAGCGACCATCGACCTGTACCAGGGCTATGTCCAAACCGGTGGCGATCGCGGTGGCTCAGAATTCCGCGACTACATGGCGCAGGTGGTGGGCGGTGCTATCTCAGCTGGATTTGAGAGCAATATCCAGATGTATGGCGAGTTGATGAACTCGGCTCGTACACAGTCAGTGGCTCAGTCTGGCTCACTGATGAGCGATCGCGCCTTTGGTCAGCTCCAAGGCATTTTGGCGAATCTGACCGGAACCGATGCACGAGCATCCCGGTTTTTTAGAGAGAATCCCCAGTTTGCTCAGGCTGGGATGAATACGTATTTGTCGATGGGTGGGGCGGGTGATCCATACTCCACTCAAGCGGGATATTTACGGCTAGCTGGCGTAGCCGAACATCAAATTGACCGACGGTTTACTAACCAAGAAACCCAAATGGCAAACGCTGGTTTGGCCATGGATTTCTTGGGTGATCAGATGATGCAGTATTCCGGCATGAGTCGCGAGCAGTTTCAAGCGGCGGCAGCTGCCGATCCGAATTTTGTTCGCTCTCAGATGGCTGGCAATGTCAACCTTCAGCGGTTGATGGGTACCCAGCTCCTACCCGGTCTCATCGGTCGAGATGCCACTGCTCAGGATATGCGGGCATTCGAACAACTATCTAACCTTGAGATCGCAAACGGTGGGCAATTACCGACGGGAACAGCGGATGGCTCTGGGCGAGTTGCAGAGTTATTGGGGCAATTGAATATGTCGCCTGCGGACCAGGCGCGACAGGCTGAGGCAGACCGACACAATAAGCAAATGGAAGTCATGGCCAACTTCCAGAACTTAATGACCAAGACGGATGAATGGATGGCCGATATCTATGGATGGATATCTGAGAATTTAGACTTGGCGGCAATAGAAGAGACCATCCTGTCTGTGATGAACCGATTTGGCACGTTCATTAATGAAACAGCCATTCCATTCATCACGGATCAGGCGATTCCGTTTGTAGAACAAGGACTAGAAACGGCGAAGTCTCTCGCGCAATGGGCGAAGGACAACAACTTTGCTGAACGGCTTGGCGCAATTGGGGGTGCTGCCGGTGGCATGATTGACGGCATACGAAATAGTGCTGTTGGCCAAGTTCTTCAGGATGCTAATCTGGGTCCCCTCGATTTTATTGGTGGCCCAATCGGTGCTTTCAATGTCACTCGGAAATTAGGTAGGGCTATCCATGGTCGATTTAACGATACCCCTGGTGATGGGGTCACCGCCCAACCGGGATACAACACATTTCAGTTTGCCGAAGGTGATCAGGTCTTTGCTATCCAGGGAGGTGGCAACACTCTAGGCGATTTACTCCAAGCGTTAGAAAATCTCATCGGGTTTAGCGCCGAGTACACAGAACTCACCAAAGAACTTCACGAAGAAAAACAAACCCTGGCCACAGAACAGTTTGATGTACTCGCCCTATCGGCTGAATATCACGCTCAAATAACCGAATATCAAGCCGAACAAACTGAAAAGATATTTCCACTCATGGAAGCCCATCTCGGTGCGATCGCAGATGCAGCCAGTTTAATGCCAGCCGTTGATCAATCGCTTCGGGATTTGATCGGAGTAACGGTAGATATTGCCACGATGGTGAATACACTACAGAACTTGGGCGGTGGGACCATGGGGGGCAGTGCCATGGGCGGTGGATCAGGGGTGGCCCAGTTCCCGATTCGCGGTCTAACCCTGGACGATGCCAGCATCACATCCGGATTTGGGTGGCGCACTCTTCCCTGGGGACGTGACTTTCACGAGGGTATTGATATTGGAGTTCGCGGGGGAACTGACGTCCTTGCTGCCAGAAGTGGAACGGTATCTCAGATTAAGCCACTGGCGGATCAGTTACAGATTGCTATTCAGTCGGTTAATGAAAGAGGCCAACAGATTGAAGAATGGTACATCCACACGTCTGATGCGTTGGTCGAAGTAGGGGACCGGGTAACGGCAGGTCAGAAGATTGCTGAGGTTGCCCATACTAGCGCCAGGGCCAAAGCTGCTGAGATATCCACTGGAGACCACTTAGACTATCGAGTGCGGGTGGATGGTGAATGGGTGAATCCCACAACCATGCTGAGCGGTTTACCGGCTGGTGGCACTGCACCAAGACCCATGCCAAATGGTGTAATGCCAGAGGGCTTAACGGTTAAAGGGCAGGCCATCACCCCAGAGCAATTCGCGATCGCTCAACGTATCTATCAGCGTGGCAATGAATTTGGAGCCACCGACGATGAGATTCAGGCTGCGATCGCTACCGCTATTCAGGAAAGTGTTTTAACTAACCTGAGTGGTGGAGATCGAGATAGTTTAGGGATTTTCCAGCAACGGCCATCGATGGAATGGGGCTCAAGAGGGCAGATCCAGGATTTAGACTTTGCGATCGAATCGTTCTTCCATGGACGTGGCTCAAACCCTGGCATGCTGGACAATCGATCACGGGCTGCGGGCGATGTCTATATTCAGTCCCATCTCACCCAACGCAGCGCTCATCCTGATGCCCCAAGAAGATGGGTCCAAGAAGCGCAAAACTTGATGCAGGCGTTTTCTGGGATCAACACCGGATATCTTGGAACACCTTACGCCACTAGCAGTGCAGCTCGTAACAACGTAACCCCCTATGTTCCACCCTGGGAAAGAAGCGACGGTGCTAGCTCTGGCAGAAGGGGCTCATCTGCCACTGGTGGTCCCTTGACTCTCAATATCACGGTTAATGTGAATGGGGCTAGCGGAAATGCGCGACAAGAGGCGTATGAAGGAACCGTAGCAGCTGTTGATGAGTTTGAACGGCAATGGCGTTTTGGCACCGATCGCAGTCAGCCAGATTCGTCTGATGACTATAGTTACAGCTGATGATCGTGTACAAGTCGGAAAGGTACACGATCACGCTGTTTCCATGACTTCGCACACGGGTCTGAGCGGTCCTACCAAAGCTTGCCAGTCTTCAATTTTCACAATATTGCTGCCACCCTGGGCATTGACATCAAACCACCAGTACTCATCTGATTCTGTTGGTAATTCCAATCCATCTGCCGCAGTCCCCATCTCATCTGGCTCGACTGGCTTTAGGCCAATTCCTAAATATCGAGTCCTGCGATCTCGTAAGCATTCCAACTGGGTGGTCCACTGACCGGATTTCAGGTTGATGTTGTGAGCACGAGAAATGATGTAATACTCGCCAGGGCGGGCATCACGACTGGCCCAATCTTCTTTTAGTGAGATTTTTGTATTAATCCGCCAGACCGCATCTCCTCTCAATCCCAGGATGCACCGTTGAACGGGCCGGTCATACCATCGAACAACCTCTAGGGCGCAGCGGTCCATAAATGACCGCATGCGAACATCTCTATCAGTTAGACCGGTGACTTGTTCCAGGGGGATAGTGCCTCGACTGGCAGGATAGAGAATCTCCATTTTGCGAGGGCCGCCATACTGCCGAATAGAGCCCATGTTATGAACCTGGCCAGCGTGCAAGGTAGACCCACCGACCGCTGCACCGCCATACTCATTTAGTTTGACGCGAATGTAATTAGCTAATCTATCTGCGCTAATGCGATCAGCCCAGGTCGTAATCATCCAGCTGGGCACTTCGATCAGAGGTAAATCTTCCCAGTTACGCAATTCACCGGAACCCAAAGCTTTTAGCGGTTCATCAATCAGCGCATCACATTTAGCCGAATACGGTAGCTTTTCCCAACAGATTGCACCAGTGTGATCCACAAACATATGGAACAAACCCTGGACACTGAGATATTTCAGTGCAGACCAGGCAGACCCTTCCGAAATTCTTGCCATGATGTCTGGTGGAACTGGGATAGGTCTGGTGCGTGCTTCCCATCCGGTTGGTTCTTCCCAAAAGTCTTCTATCCAATGGCGCAAAATCCCGTAATAAAGGGGTACTACAGTCCAGGGTGCTTGAGTGCTGTTGCGCACCTCCAGAGCTTTGCCCAATGCCGTTGGTGCTTTCTCATCCACCAAGATTTGGGCATCTCTATATACCTTGCCATAGCTCTCGCCGGACAACGTAAGCAGTGTTTCTGCACCCGATCCAGATGCCACGGTCGTAGATCGGCCATAGGCTGTAGTCACCCCACGCATCAGCAGGTATGGTGCATTGTCGAGATAATCAGCTTCCTCTGGTTCTGGTGGAGGTTGCACTGCGCCTTCTACCGGCTTAAATTCATCAGCCAGCCCTGAACCATCCTCTTGTATCTGAAATACACGCGGTGTTCCAAGAGATGGCACAAACGCTTCTACATTGGTTAGTGGGTCTGCGTTACGGGCGCAGTAAACCTCAATCAACATTCCAGGATGAAGTTTTTTCAACAACGCCTCATTAGCCAGCGTTGCCCGCATCTTAAGGTTGAAAGAACCTGCAGGCGATTCCACGCTAAGAGCATCGTTGTAGGAGATAAGATCCCCGAATTCACCAAAATCGATTAGCACCTCACCAGTCCGAGTCATGACCCGGATGTCAAATCGGATCGAGGCTGAGCGCTGTTCACGGTTAAGTTCAGTCGGTGGATTGTAGCGAGGGACTGTTTTGACCATTGGTTCCAAGGCAGTGAAAAAAGCAATAAACAATCTTAATGCACGATCTGTTGAAAGCTAAGTCTCTTAATTTCGATAAGAAGCTTACGAAGAAGTCGCTACAGCGGTTGATAAGTTTGAATAAAAATGGAGTCTGGCTCTAACTGAAATCAGTTGAAACCTCCTGGTGAGTAGAGTTGCAGCTGATGATCGTGTACAAATCAGAAATGTACACGATCCAAACGATCGCAGGCTTTTGGCATATGTGAATAGTACGTATATATGTCGTGAGATATTTGGTATTACCTCACGACATTAGAGAGAATGGAGGTAAACCTGAAGACCTCACGCCACCATGAAATCTTTATACGCTGTGCTTTCCGAATTGAGCAATCTGGAACAAACGATCCGTGACGATGGCCCCGTGGCCCCAGCAAATTGTTGGATAGATACTTACAGTCCCAATAGTAGAGCTACTGTCTATGCCCGGTTACGTTGCGATCGGGTCCTAGCCAATGGGAAAAGAACCATGAGTCTGGGAAGAACCGGCAGCCACAACCATAGGGATTGGCAGAAACGTATTCAACGACGCAATGCTTTGCAAGAGTTAAGGCGACGGACCGCAGTAATGCAACAGCTGATAGATGCACCTCCAATCTGGCAGCTACAACCATGAGACCCTTAGGAAAGTCATTCCCCAGGTCCTCATGGTTAAAACGCAGGTATTGCAGCAAATTCTGGAATTGCTGGAACGGATGGAGCGACAGTTCATACGCATTGAACTCCAACAGCAACAAATCCTTTCTCAAAGACAGCCAGAATGCCCCATCCCTAGCCAATGGTTACGATCTAAAGATGCTGCCAAGCGGTGGAATGTAAGCACTAGCACTCTCAGGAAGTATCGAGTTAAGCGATGGGACGATGGATCATTTCAATGGATTGAAGGTGTTCATTGGAAAAAACGTAGCGGTTACAATCTTGCGATTATTGACCACTGGTTTACCTATCGATACGATCACCAAACGCATCAGGACTACATTCACCAGTGGCTCAAAGCTAGTAATGAGCTACCAGCACACCTGCAAAAGCGGAATAAAGGTCGGAGGAGATAGCTTTTAATGCTCTTCATTGACATCTTTGGTAGTCAATCGTGAAATACAGTTTTCATCGATATGCAAACTTTTGTCCAATGATGCAAAAAGAAGAGTTTGCCTCATTGGTAACAGACATTTCAGAACATGGATTACGAGACAAGATCTGGCTTTATGAGGAACAGATCCTTGATGGCCGCAATCGCTATCTAGCCTGTCAAGAGGCGGATGTTATGCCTCAGTTTCGTGAGTTCAGGGGCACTCCTGAGCAAGCGTTGCAGGCAGTCATGTCTTGGAACCTGGAGCGACGTCATCTAACAACGAGTCAGCGGGCGGTGCTGGCCTTGGAGGTCATGCCAGAGTTTGAAAAGCTGGCGAAGGAGCGGCAGTTAAGAACAGCGGAAAACAGGGCTAAGGCTAAAAGCCTTGTTGTGACGAATTCGTCACAACAAGAAGAAACGGATTACGCCCGACATAATCTAGCCACGCAGCGCCCAGAGACTTCGCCAGCTATACAGGTTACGCCCGACACAAACGATCGCGAAAATGTGTCAGAAAAGCCAATTGCAGTAGCAACCAAACCACGCACTAGCAAGGCTGCTATAGGTCAGAAAACGCCCGCGATTTCGCGAAAGCAAGCTGCATCCGTTGTCGGTGTTGGTCAAGAAATAGTGCAAAAGGTAAAAAAGGTTCAGCAAGAAAAGCCTGAGCTAATTGACGCGATTCGCGATGGCAAGATGACCGTCAATAAAGCTGTCAAACAGATTAAGCAAGAACAGCGTGAGCATGCGATCTCAGCCCAGGTAACGACAGCTGAGACACGACCAGTTGTGGAATGCTGTGATGCGATCGCATGGCTTAAGGAACAGAAACCGTATGATTTACTGCTGACTGACCCACCACAAAGGTGAGTGGTAATGCTTTGGTGGATAGTCATAAGGATGAAGCAGATTGTGCGGCATCTGTCGTTTCTAGGCTGGTGCGTAAGGACTTCTACACTACAGTTGAGTTAATTGTCGTGTGTACGTCCAGCTTGCATGTGACTAAACAGCATTATCTTCAAATACTGGAAACTAATGTCATGAGAGTCTGAGAAGAGATGGTCTTTCTCAAATTCCCATGATTGACAAACACTTACTGCAGCACATTTTGCAGGTGCAGCAGCGAATGGAGAAAAAATTAGATGCAATACATCAGCTACAGACACAGCTCTTAGCCGGACATCAATCAGACGGTCCAATGCTTATACAGTGGCTGAAGCCCAAGGATGCTGCAATCGAGTGGAATCTTAGTGAGAGCACTTTAAGAAAGTATAGATATAAGGAATGGACGGATGGCTCATATTGCTGGCTTAAAGGCGTCCATTGGAAATCCAGAGTTGGCTATAACCATGCCATTGTGGATCATTGGTTTACTTATCGTCATGATCATAAAACCCATCAGGACTACATTCACCGATGGTTGAAAGCAACAAACCAGCTACCTAATAGTTAGTTGTCGCGGGCAAACGCAACTTGCCCGCGACAACGAGTGCTGTGATATAGCACTCTGTCTTTTTAACTAGCTCCTCTGTTCGTTTATCCTCTCCATCAGGCTATACAGAGCTTCTGGATCATCCAGAAATGATGTTTCACCAATAGTTGCATAAGCTGCGCGTTCTAGGTGGCCAGTCGCTTTCTTAAAATCTTTATCGTCACTGGCAAACGTAAGTGAAGCGAATCCTTGAATCAAGTCATAGTTGCTTATCCCTTGCTGCCTTGCGATCGAGACAGCACTAGAGAGAATTAACATTGCCTGATGCTGATGTTGGGCTAGTCGATAGGCGTCTAGTCCATCTATCATGGCTTCGCTGCTAGATGGAAAATAGTCCATTGATTTTGCCGGGCCATCTGGAGTCTGAACTTCCCATGTCCAGCCAGGCACATTAGGGTGATACTCGATAACGACAGGTGGTTTAGCTTCGTCTGGTGATGTATTCATTGTTATAGTTGGTTATTCCTTTTTGGATAGAGGCCTCAGGGGTGAGTTCGACGGCAACCCTGAGGCTTTGCTGTTCCTGAGTGATGCACCGGGCAGTATTGGAAGCGTGCCCAGAGCCACGAAAGGTTAGGTACTAGCGGCTAGATCGATCTCATCTTAATTGGTGAGTATTTTTGGCAGATTTTGAACTTTTAATTGTCCAGATTTTTCCAGTATTCCCTATTAAGAATCAAACGGTTTTATAGCATTTTATTTTGCTGGGTCAACGCTGGGTCGATCGCTGGGTTGGGTCGCTGGGTTTCTGGGTTGGGTCACTGGGTCGCTTGACCCAGCGTTGACCCAGGCAACTATTTTTGACCCAACCCAGACCCAACCCACTGACCCAAGACATCCTTAAATCTGTTTATAGCGGCTATCAGAATAGATAAGTAGCTCACGTTTAAGCAGCACTTGAATTGCCCATTCAATCTTTGCCCTAGGACTATCTCCATCAAGTCCAATTACGCCATCAACAGCCGCTCTTAACTGTTTATTTTCCTTGGCTAATGTAAGGGTGAATTCCTTACCCTCACGGTTTTCAATCCACTCAATTACTGGCAGTAATGGACTGTTTACTTTAACCATTTGAGCCTTAGCAGCGTCCCAAACTGAGGGCTCATTCGGATGCTGAACCGTCTGCTCGAGCAGTGCATTTAAGCTGTCAGGTTCAGCCCGAATAGCACCCATATCGACGATAGGCGGTTCATCATCAGCCGCCTGGGTGTAGGGCTCTAGATTGGGATAGCGCAGAATGAACGGCGCTTCATCTGGGAACGTGATCCGCGCGTTGCCCTTGGCCATTAACTTGATGTGCACTTCCCCTTCATCGCGCATCTTGCGAGTACCGGATGCACCCCCACGGGCGGTATTCGTTTCACCATGGGAAACACTGATGGACTGATACCCAGCTTTTCTAAAGTCGCTTAGGGATGCCTTAGTGAACTTTTTGCCTTTACTGATGTGTTCATCCCAGTTAGTCAGCTCTTCACAAACGATGGTGACGATATCAGGCTGATAGTGGGGCACCGTGGCATACATCTGATAACGGCTTTGGATATCGTCCAAGCATTCCGTGATGTACTCGTCTATTTCGACATAGTTCATGCCCTTACCCTTTACCTCGCAACCTTTCCAAGCGCCATAACGGTAATGCGGGTCCAAGACGACCTTGCGGTTCGTGATCAGGCTTAGCAGGTAATTAACCATCGTCGTTTTGCCATTGCCCTGTCTGCCATAGATAAACACGCTGGGAAATTCAGCCTGATTGACGACACGAGAGAATACTGCTTGCCAATCATCACGAATTGGTAAGCCGCCTGGCGCTGGGTGACTGGGTTGGGTCTCTGGGTCACTTTGACCCATGCGGGTTTCAGCGGATTGACCCAGCGTTTCATGGCTCACCGGTAGCGCTTGAACATCCATAGCCGCTAGCTGAGTTTTAGCCCCAACGACCTGGGCTGCAGCCTTGGGTAGATTTGAGATCGCACTGTCAAAGAAATCCGTTTTTAGAGCCTGTCCCAGCAATTCAGGATGGTTCAATGCTGGCTCATGGGCTGTGACCAGGTGATCCACCAGATTCGTCAGAATGTGGTGGATCACCTGGTCAGGCTCCATCTGGTCTGCCAGCTGGGTCAGCCTGTGTCCCTGAAAGTTGGTGAGGTAGAAGAGCGCTTTATCCTCAGGGTCTAGATAGTGATGAGCCTGGGTACCCAGTGTGGATTGGGTTTCCTGATGGAGTGCTCCCGATGCGATCGCAGTTAGATCACTTGATACCCAGGGCAACGGCTTCAGCTTTTTAGTCCGCTGATTTTCAGAAAGCACCGAGCCCCCATAGGTGACCAAACCCATGATGAGAGGTAGTAAGGCACCGCCAGAGGTAACGAGCGCTAAACTACTTACTCCAGTGGTGACCAGGCCTAAGGTTTTATATATCTGGTGCAGCTGGCTGAGTTGCTGGCCTTTATTTCTGAGCTGCCGTGATTCTGATACAAACCCGTTTTGGTATTGCATTATTGGTCATCCCCCATCCGATCAAACAGCTCAAAGCCGCAGATATTCAGGAATCCATAAATGGTGTTGACCACCCAGCTACCCGCACCGGCAAAGCTTCCCACAAAGGCCGCAATTTCTAGGCCATACAGCAGCACCACAGCAATAAAGGTACCGACGATACCGCCTATACCCTGAGCGTTGTGTTGAGCAGCTTTGTACTGGGCCAATGCGATCGCCTTGGGGTCAGCTTCAACCTCTTTCTGAGCATTGGCCTGGATAAATTCCTTATAGGTCTCCATCGTGCTCTTCTTGCGCCAAATCATCCCTTCAAACCGTTGGATTGTGATGGCAAAAACAGCCGCTAAGGCAAGAATGGCGGGTTGATTCCAGACGGTCCAATAGTCAGACGCAACTTGCCCCTTAATCCACATCGGTAACCACTGAAAATAGTTCTGTAGGATGCTGCGTTGGAGATTGGGCCAGGGGTTCAGTCGGCCTAACTCTGCCCCATCATCCACGTAGGGCTTAGGAATAAAGCGGCGTTGGCGCTTAATAGCCTCTAGCTGAGTTCTGGACCCCCTCCCCCGAGCGATACCGGCATAGTCTCCCATCCGCATCGTTGCGGGCATGGAGACCATGATCGACTCAATCGACAGGCCCGCGCAGTAAAGCGTCATCAGACTAGCAATAATGCCAAACCCTTTCACACTGGATAGATGCCGATAGGAGCGCTGGCCCCAGCGCGGAAGGCTCATCACCATGGAAACAATGACATGTTCGTCTCGGATGGTGGGTTGAGGCGTGGGTTGAGGGTCGGTTTTAGGAGGGCTTGAATTCTTTTTGCTATTGGGTGTTGCAACCATTGTTAGAGCTCCTACGCGCAGTTCTTGGGCTGAAAGGTAAAGGTGCCGTATTCGAGATAGCCAATGATCCGGTCGTTGGCGTCCGAGACTTCTAAATACTCGTCATCAACAAAAGCAGTCGTAACGAAAATGGGCTCATCAGTTGGATCGCAGGTGTACCAACCCAGATTGACAGAGTCGTACTGGTCCACCTTGTTGTCGATTGCAGCCTGGGCGATATCAGCCCTATTTTCGATAGCTTTGATTTGCGCTTGATGCGCTGCGCTAGCGTCACGCTGGTCATTCCAAGCTGAGATCGTGTTGTTCAACTTCACTGTGCTAAACAGGCTGGCAACGCTGATACAGCCCAACAACGCCATATGAACCCGATATTCCAGGGGTTTGATGTGCATAATGTTTAAATCCTGTTTCTCAATGGGATAGAGGGGATAGGGCTTTCTCAGGGCTTCCTATCCCTTTGTTGTATTAGTCAAGTACCCGTGTGATTTGAGTTTCAAAAATGATCTCAACATTCTCATAGTCGAACCCATCAAAGAAATCATTAATTTCAGATGGCTCACTATCGGTAACCTGTACGCTATATCCGACATAAGGGATGTTGCCCTCAGAATCATTGAAGGCATGTACAGCCAGGACTAGGGCCAAGGTGTCATTGCCGAACGTGTCGAATTCAACCGGTGTGATTTCAACAATCTGGCCAAGCTTGTATTGAGCCTGGGGGATGCCTTGACTGAGTTGTCGGAGTCGTTGTAGTTCCATAGTTTTGTCGTTGGTGTTGGGTTGGTGTCTAAAGATTTGAGTAAGTTAAACCTCTCCCCAGTCACTACCAGCAGTGGCTGTGATTACGGGGGCTTGTTGTTGTGCCGGTGGGGGTGGGCTTACCTGTGCGAGTTGGCGGGTGATTAGTGGCGACGTGTCCACCACCACCAGCTCCACGAGATAATCCAGCACCGTGCCATAGCCCAGTTCATCAGCTCTTTGCTGGGCACGATTACGAACGTGTAGGGGTAATGTGATCCGATTTTCTTGTTTTGCCATGGGTCGCGCCTCCCTAATGAGCTAACAGCCATAGGCCATGAACTTCTTTCCCCTGTGGGTCACTGGCGATGCCATAACCACGAGCTCTGGCCAAATCGTTGACCCCTGGCAGCTGACCACCACCACCAGCAACAAACTTGTGTTGAGCTTTGTCCAGGATCGACTGAGCTCCCGTCTGGATAGCTGATAGCCGCGCATCAAACCAGCGCTCTAACTCTTCGTAGTAGATAGCCTGAAAGTCAGTTTTGCCATGCCCTTTAAGTCGAAATGTTGGGCCCCCAGGTGTCTCCACACCAAGCCGCACTTCTTCGACAGTTGCCGCGTGACCATTAGTATTTAGTCGCTGGGCGATCGTCTCGTAGAGCTTAGCAACGCCTGGTGTCGTGCTATGAAAGCCAAGCAGCGTACTTTCAGCATCCAGACCGCAGATGGTCGTATTCGCGAAGCCAATATCTAGCACCGCAAACGAGGCCGCCTCAACACCCCGTGCCCTCTGCGTTGTCGCAATTGCAACACAGGTACCGAATCCTTCCGGCTGGGCCACCACGCGAGTCACATTGATTTGTACATTGCGACCGTTCACATTCACCAGATGGTGACCTTTCAGGTTGGTTAGCTGGCCCTTCATTGCCTGAGTGGGGATGCTACAGGCAATCTCTACGGTATGAACGTGATAGGGCGGCTGCTCTGGCAACAACTGCGAGATCGCAGCTAACGCCAGCACTGGGTAAAAATTACCTTTCTCACCATTGGCCAGTGATTTAACCCCCGTGGTGTCATCCAACTTGTCACCAATGTAAAAAACACCTTGGCCGACAGGAGAATTGAGAAGTTCACAGCGCCAGTTTTGAGAGTTGACACCAAAAAAATCAGTGGGCTCAGCCTCTAAAACTAGGGACCGAGCCTTAACACGTTGGACACCATCTGTAGCCTTTACCCAGCCAGCACCGACTGCAATACCCATAGGGATAGTCTCGGGCTGTTGCGGTCCTGAGAGGTTGAGTAAACCGACTGATTGGGAAGTGATTTGTTGGGTAGATTCTGTTGTAAGCATTACTGTGCCTGGGGTTGATTGCATTCTTACGGACGATGAGAGAAAAACGACAGCGACGGTAATCAGCGGTTTAAATCTGCGGCGACTGGTTTGACTAACCGTTTTTTGCCTTACGTCTGCTAAGGTAGCATTAAAGTACATGTACTGTGCAAGTACTTTTAGCAAAAGAATGTGTACCAAAGTAGACTTATGACTGTCCAAAACGATGAATGTCTTGTGCCGTCAGACAAGCCCAGAGTCACGCTGTATATCGATAGCGATCTCAAGCAAGCCCTTGAGATATTGGCTGAACGTGCTGATCGGTCAGTGAGCAATTACGTTATTCAATTGATCCGGCAAGATGTTGCAAGGGCAAAGCACTCAGGTGAACTGCCTCAGTCAAGCGAAGGGAAAGAAAACTGAGGGTTGAGATCGCTACATCTGTATCGACTTCTGAGCATTGTTGTTCACATATGACCCACATATTGATTTGCCGGTCATATATCGCAAAATATGAGCCACAAAGTCCATGAGTGAATCATCAGCAAAAGCTACCCGAGCCGCTATCCAAATCGGGGAACTAATTTTAGATGGGTTTATGTTACCCGATGGGGCCTATCGCATGAGCCAAACCCAAGCAGCTGACATCATCGGAAAACCTGAAATTAACGCCCGACGCTTTTTAGGGTCAAAGGGGTCTAAAGCCTTGCTGGGTGAGTATTATACGCCCGACAGTATTGAAGCTGAAGGTGCTCAAGGACGAAGAGGAAGCACCCGATTCAATGCATTAACTCTGGAGGTAGTAACCGCCTATTGGGTGTACGAGTGCAGCAAGGGCAATAAACAGGCATTGACACTAGTCATTGCACTGACTACGGAGTCACTAGCTCGACGCTTTGATACCGCATTCGGCGTACAACGTTCTGAGGATGAATACAATCAGGCGCTCACCCAGAGAATTGAACAACTAGAATCTAGCCTCGAAGCCTTGGGTGGTGCTTACGCAGAGCCCGATCTACTGCGTGAGGAAAACGAAAGATTACGACAGCAGTTACGGGACGTTGGTATTGAACCTTGGCAGCTGCCAGATAGTGATGAGTAGAGGGTGCGATATCACCTCTTAATATCTTGAAATGATTAGAAGTACAAATGAATTAGCCGTAAGAATAGCTTGATCTTATAGATGGGGATTCAAAATCTGTTGCCTGTAGTTGTTGCTTGTAGTTGTGAAAACCCTTGTCGCAGTTCTGGTTTGAACATTCAGTGAAACAGGAAAATATAAAGTGTCGCGTACAAGTCGAAAAAGTACACGATCACTGATAGGTAGGCGTTTTGATGGATTAGGTATACCCATGGCTTTGAAAAATGTTATATGCTTGATTGAATTGAGGAGAGTTTTGAAATGAGCAAGAAACGTGAGCGACGCGACAACGTTTTTGTTGTTTCAGCGCGATTGAAGCCCGATCTTCACCGGGCCTTGCTAGGCGTACCTGGTGCAACAAAAAGCGCTAAGTTAACCCATCTCATTCTTCTAGGTCTAGAAGCTGAGCGACAGTCCCAGCAAAAAGCCGCCTAGAGATAATCCACTAAGCGGCCTCGAATCAAAAAATAAGCGACACGTTGATAGTTGCCAAACCGAGCAACGTATTCGCTATGAGTCAACCACAGTTGTCAACTCAATAAAATGATAGAGCAAAAAAAAACAAATGTACACCCATTATATATGGGTCGCAAAATTCCGTATCGCTCAGTCAATAATGATCACCTGAGCGATGCTGAGAAATTAAATCAATGGCGATCGCATACTTGCTCATCCCTGCAATACCAAGAGACCGAGGGACGGTTAATTGAGTCATGGGGGGCGAAGAATGCTAGAAATTAGGACAAAGCTAGCCAAGCGTGGCTGGATTGATCAAGAAATCGATCTGGCAACAAAAAACTATGGTGTTCGTTCGGTCACCGAAGGAGAGGCGACTCAGCTGTTAGGCTTCAAAGCCTTGGACTTTGGTATCTGGTTTCCTTTTGGTGGTGGTTATGGCCAACTAAGGTACAACACAGCCAAGCCCAAATACCACAATCCTAAAAAAGAGAAATGTACTCCAACTGCATGGAGTCCTACTGGCAACATAAAAGACTGTGAAGCCATTACCGAAGGTTGGTGCGATGCCTTTATAGGCACTCAGAGAGGGAAGGTAAATGTTGCAGCAACGGCAGGTGTTTCTCACGTCCCCAGCACCTTGCCAGCGAGCACAGGTCAAACTGTTCTGTTTGATGCAGACGGCATGACCAATGGGGGGGTAATGCAAGCTCTGATTAAGGCAGGTCTGCATCTGAGGGGAAAGATTCAGTTAATCCCATTGGAGTGTGGTCCGAAAGCTGGTTGTGAGGAATTCTTCAAGGTTGGTAAAACCGCTGATGACTTCCAGGACCTGTTAAAAGCAGCGGTATCTCCCAGGGTTTTTCTAGAACGTTGGTTAACGTTCCTGCTGGCCTGGGAACAGGAGCTACCTAAACAAATTGAGTCCCTGGATAAGCTGTACCGAAAAGTTTTTGAGCTGGCATATCTGTGCGATCGCAACGGAGAAACTCTAGCCCTTAAGGTTGAGCAATTTGTCAAAGCTCACAGTAAGAAATGGATCGGCAAAAGTTTATCTTTGCCAGCAATCCGAAAGTTTAAAGCTGACGCAGAAAGGCCCTATCGAGAGGATGAGGCCAAAGCCCAGATAGAGAAACGTAAGGAAGCTGCAAAGGATAGCGTATCTCGTGGTTCTTGGCCTGTTAAACACTGCCTAAATGATGCCGTAACCATTTCACCCACAGGACAGACAACCATGGCTCCATCTGGAGCGATCGCTGGCCTAATGGAAGTGAGTTGGGGTGATGAGCTGAAATATCGCCTAGATTTCAGTAGTTTCTATGCCTATGGGAGAAGTACCCCCGGCAAATGGGAGCGAGTATCGGATAGAGAGGTAAAGGAACTGATCCAACGGGAGCTGGATGCTACTGGAGCTGAGGGATTTTATGGGCTTACTTCTGTAGAGTCTTCTGCAACATTACTTGCTCAACGAGTGTCGGTGCGGAAATGGCCCGTGGAACGTGATCTGGTTCCCTTCAAAAATGGAGTCTTGCGCCTTTCAGACAATACTCTTCTGCCCCATAGCCCCAAGTATGGCTTTACTTGGCAACTGCCTTACGAATATCTACCAAGTGCGACGGGTGACCCGATCATTGAGTGGATGCGCTGGGCAGTAAATGAAGATGAAACGGTTGTTCAGCTCATTCGAGCTTGCCTAAAAGCAATAGTAATGGGCAGGACAGACTTCCAAAAGTATCTGGAGATTATTGGCCCTGGCGGTACTGGCAAAGGGACACTCATTCGATTAATTCAGGCCCTCCTAGGACGCTCAAATACTGTCAGTACAAGCCTTTCTAGAATAGCTAGCAGTCGCTTTGAAACCTCCCGTTTTATGGGTAAGCGCTTGGTTTTTATTCCCGATGCTGATTACAACCCTACTGCTGTTGATGTGCTTAAGCAGCTCACAGGTGAGGACTATATTCCATGGGAGCGAAAAGGAGAGAATCCAGACTATACCAATGGTTTCACTTTGGAAGGCTGGGTCATGGTAGCCACCAACAAAGAAGTAATTGCCTCCGATCACACTAATGCTTTGTTCAGGCGACGAATACCAATTTACTTTAATCGCATCGTTCCCAATGGCCAACGACGATCATTGATGGAATTTGCGCCCGATGGCTCACTAAGAGGTGATTTTGCAGATCATCTACCAGGTCTTTTTAACTGGGTGCTGGCTATGCCTGACGAACTCATGGAAGCCTATATCCGCAACCCACGGCAGTATGTAGGTTCAATGGCAGACTTCCAAGCAACAACCCTACTAAATACTAATAGCCTAGCTCAGTGGGTAAATGATCGAGTTGATGTAGAAGCCGAATGCTGGACAAAAACGGGTAATAAATCAAACGACAAAGTCAGTTGTCTCTATCCCAACTATGTTGACTATTGTGAGTCTGCCAACGTCAAACCTATTTCTCTCAATAACTTCTCAAAAGATTTGGAGAACTTATTGCAAAGTCAACTTGGCATAGATGCGGAACGCAAACAAGATCGACATAGAGGAGCAGGCTTCATAGGGATTCGATTAGTGGGTACTGATTCTATTGGCCAGCCTGACAGCTTTGTTTTGCCAGAAACTGTTTCCAAAGCCTTGAACGGTACTCATAGCCAGGGTGAAGAAGGACCACTATCTGACAGAGCTATTCAACGGCTCAGCAACCTACTCAAAATGGATAGCCCCACCTTTGACAGAGAATTTGAACGCTTAAGCGAACCTCAGATGGAGTTTTTCTGTCAACAGGTCGCAGTCAAAAGGAGGCATCCAGTAAATGCAAGTTAGTCTTCTAACTACGGAGGAAGCCTGTGAATTGTTGCGATGTAAGTCTGATTCGTTAAAAGGACTACGAGACAGTTGGATACAAGGGGTTCACTATGTTCGGCGTGGCAAAGGTCCCACAGCTCCTATCCTTTATATCAAAGAAATGATCCTTGATTGGTTAGTCAATCAGGATGCACCTGAAACTCACCAAACAGCTATAGAGAACTTTAGGCGTTCTCTTCCCAGCGGTGCGAAACGTAGGTGCTAAAACAGGTCTGGTGTAGTGGGATGAGACTTAATCAGCCCTGCATAGTCCTCATAGAGTGTCCGCACATCATGGCCGGTAATTTTGGCTACTTCCATCGGACTCATCCCAGCTTCCAGGGCATGACTAATAAAGGTGTGACGGGTATTGTAAGGTTTCCGATAGTCAATCCCTGCATCTCCTAGAACAGTTTTCCAAGCGCGTTTGGCAAAGTTGCCTTCATGGATAGGCCCACCCTTTGGAGCTGGGAAAACCAAATCATCAGGATCAGGGCTAATTTCTGTTAGTTGCGATCGCAACATTTCTGAGAGTGATACCGATAGCTTTACCTCACGAGCTTTACCTGTCTTGGTGTCCTTGAATTCGCCATGGGTATGACTTTCACCAATCCAAACCACTGAACAATCGGAGTTGAAATGCCGCCAGCGTAGGCCGTTAATCTCTCCACTACGAAACCCAGTGCTAAAACGAAATCTCACATAGTCGGTGTAATAACTGTAATAGCGACTATTTTCGAAGCCTTCCAAAATGCGTTTAATCTCCTCCTTGGTGAATGGCCTGGTAGGTTGTTTTGGTGGTTTGCGTATCTGTAAATCAGACCAAGGATTATTACTGACCAGCTTCTTTTCAAGTCCCCATTTCCAACCGGCTCGCAATAAGACCAGGCGTTCTCTAACGGTGATAGGCTCCATGTTTTCCTGCAGCCAGCCAAGAAACTCTGTTGCACTATCTTCATCGACTGAGCGATTACCAAAGAATTCTCTAAGCCAGGTAACCAAGCCTCGGTACTTGTCTAGTGTTCGTGGCTGTACCCGTTGGACTTTCCACTCAATGAATTTCTCAAACAGCTCTACAGCGCCTAACCCTTTAGACGGTGGGCGATCACTGCGATAGCGATCCAAGGACTTATCGAAATGACCCGACAGCATATCGAGCTTGATTTGTGACGCCCGTCTTTTTGCAACCTCAATATTGATGGAGTCATACCGTAACCCAGGACTGAAGTAGTAGCGTTTGCCCTGGTATCTCCAGTAAAGCTGTATCATCCCATCCTTATCCAGGATACTAACTTCACCTTTGGACGTTCTTGGCATAGGCTGAAACCCTTACGGTGAAAGGGTGTGTAGGACTGTGTAGGGCGCTATGTAGGACTTAAAATGAAGTCCTACACTCTGAAACCCTTGTAGTGAAAGAGCTGTGTAGGGCGTGTAGGACTGTGTAGGACCTTCCTATACTCCTAGGTATACAGTAAAAAATAAAAAATTGAACTGACCTATTTTTGTACTATTCAGGCCATGCTCGCAACCAATCCGCAACCAATAGAAAGCTAAAAACCCTATTTTTTCGTGTCATATCGGGTAGTACATACTCAAAATGAAGTGTTAAGCCACTGACCCTAGATACGACAAAACCCCCCATACATGGGAGGTTTCAATCAATCGGAGCGGCGGGATTTGAACCCACGACCCCTACTACCCCAAAATTACTCGATATTGCATGAAACGTATGTATGTCATGTGATTGAGCAAAATAACGTACAAGCGTGGTCCAGTTATCGACTATTTACTTAGTCTTTTTCAGCAGTAAAGTTTTTGTTCGCTTTCGGGGTAATGGAATTGGCAACCTCTGAATTAATCCCCTAACAAATTGAACAGGACCGGTTTCTGTCCCTTTGTATGTTCAAAGGGGTAATGGAATCTGAACTCGGTGGGCGGAGAGGTTTTACAGCAATTAATCAATGTTTCCGTCCCCTTTCGGGGTAATGGAATCTGAACCCGCATGTGGTGGTGGGGCTTCGACTGATACTTTTAAGGTTTCCGTCCCCTTTCGGGGTAATGGAATCTGAACCAAAATGGTTGGAGAAAAAGAACTCTGCTTCAACCGGTTTCCGTCCTCTTTCGGGGTAATGGAATCTGAACTGTGCGACCAACCCACATTAACGCCGATGATCTGTAGTTTCCGTCCCCTTTCGGGGTAATGGAATCTGAACTCTGGATCTGGATACCAGGTCTTGACCACACTGTAGTTTCCGTCCCCTTTCGGGGTAATGGAATCTGAACCAGCAGCTTCCCGCTTGGATGACGCCGAAGGTGAACGTTTCCGTCCCCTTTCGGGGTAATGGAATCTGAACGGTTGCCCGTGCGAACGAGGTTGAGCGCCAATATTGGTTTCCGTCCCCTTTCGGGGTAATGGAATCTGAACCAGTGGAACGTGCTCCCGGGTTTCGGGGTCATGTCTCATGTTTCCGTCCCCTTTCGGGGTAATGGAATCTGAACATTTTGAATCAGTCAGGGTTTGAATTGCCAACCAATGGTTTCCGTCCCCTTTCGGGGTAATGGAATCTGAACCCTATTGATGCCCCGCAAGTAACAGAAGCCGTAACCGTTTCCGTCCCCTTTCGGGGTAATGGAATCTGAACAGTATGCAATGTCTATTGAGGAAGCAGAAGCCTGCAATGGTTTCCGTCCCCTTTCGGGGTAATGGAATCTGAACCCCTACCTTTTGAAACTACTGTGGTTAGGGCTTTCCAGACACCTAAATCTGAGGGGGGCAAAACTGACCCCACACAATCGAAAATGACTCCCAATAAGACCCTGTGAAAAACGCTTGAATGTCCCTCACAGTAATCAATCTGAGGGGGTCAACGGAAGAATTAGGTTTTCAAGGTTCGTCTAACCCCCTCAGATTAGCATCAGGATATTTAAATCCTAACCCCTCTGATGAATTTTAATATTTTGAGTGCCATCTCTAAGAGCCTTGTGGATCGTCTATCTGGGCTTCTTTGGTCTGTCATCGACCACCTCCAGTCGGATTAACTCTGGGATGTTTTTTCATGATTGAACCCTGCGATCGCGCTGACAATGCCGATCACGGACAGCACGGTTTTGCAAATCAGCTCCAGCGTATCGGAATCGCCAAACAGCAATAGCGATGTAGCGCCCAACACCACGATAGCCAGGCCTAATAACCATCGGTTCTGCTGCTTCAACCGTGAGTCCTGACGCAGATTTTTGGCTTTCACAGTTCTGAGTTCAGTTTTGATCGTAATGACCTCTTTCTGTAGCGAGAGCGCTGTATCACGGGTGGCTCCCTGTTGAATCGTCAGCTGGTCAACTTGCGTCGTCAGGGTCGCTATTTGCTCGTCAGAGTCCTTCAACTCCGCTTTCAAACTATCCACATCTTCAAGTCCCAGGGTGGGATAGTCAGTGCTCGGTTCAGTGACAGGCCACTTCAGGAGTAGGCCATAGTCCCCTGTCCTGGGCACGAGCGCATATTCACAGCCTTCATAGATCCGCACGGGGCGATTCAATTGCACCCCATTGCGCCAGAGGCCGTTGCGACTCGGTTGGTCGCCCCCATCTTTGAGCATGATTTGGTCCCCCTCGCGGTACACCGTGGCATGGATACGAGAAATCGAGCGCACAAATACGAGGCGTGGATCCATGCCAACAGCCACTGGGTAGGTCGCCTGGTCCCATCGCCCAATGGTGGCCGGTAGTCGGGCCAAATTGATCGTGTGTCTAATGGGCTGATCGCGCCCTGGCCTGTACTCAAGGATTTGTAGCATTGCCATGTGCCACTTGAGCTTAATCGTCTGGCTGTAAACAGGAGCCAGCATAAAAAACCGTGTGGTCAGTGAGGTTTTTTATTTCCAGAGATCCATCCTGGATAGAAATCTCAACCGCCTGATTGTTAAGGCTAATCAGGAGCGTTTGCAGCTGCTTGACAGGCAAGGTTGCCGTCCCCATCGGAGCAATCTGCCCAGGGGGAATAGAGCCCATCAGCGTTTCTGTATGTGACACCAGCATTCCCACCAACTCAGCCGTTTATCCTCAGTCGAGTCCGCGTACTCAACTCCGACGCTAATGGTGATCGGTGACGTCACAAAAAAGACAGCCCTGCCTATGGCTTCCCGGATTTTGCCGGGTTCTCTGCCCGGTTCAGCTACGGCCACCGAGCTTTTGTTCAGTGGCTCTAACGTATCGGAATCCAAGATGGCCACCACGGCATAGCCTTCCATGGTGGAAAAATGGATGCGATACCAAATATCGAAGGTGCCAATCGGTAGCGTGATGTCTTTGCCATCTGGCGATAACGTGATGTCGTCACCAATTCGATAGCAAACATCATCAGAGGCCCTCGGGGACGCTGTCCACGGTATTTTTCGATTGGTCTCTTTCGTCGAAATAAATAAATCGCTTGCCTGCTCAGGGACCGTTAAATAGACCTCCTGATCGGGGCTAGTGCCGGGGGCTGTCGCCGTTTCACCCACTTCATCGGCATAGCCCAGGATAGTGATGTCGTCGGTAGTCGCCCGGCGTTCGGGGGTAACCAGGGTGGCTCCTAGGATGGCATTGGGGGAGACACTTAGCGGTTCCCCGCCGCCCAGCAATTCCAATAGATCAACGCGCTTGACGCTGGGCTTTAGCCTCAGGTTTTGAACCAAGGTGAAGCGTTCCCCGTCTGAGTCTTCAATCCAGATGTTAATGTCCTGTACCGTTTTGAGGCCGGTAAAAATCGCCAGTTCCACGATCTTGCCGTTATAGACCGTGTTAAACCTCAAACTGGAGCTTTCCAGCGTGCCAGGTTGGTAGAACCGTAGCTCAGCAATCGGTACGCCTGGTCGAAAGGCTTTGATGATTTGGACAGACCGGGTAAATGTCATAGCAAGTCAATCTTGGCCTCTATGGTCACAAGTTGCGCTCTGGCGGCGTCGATTTTCTCCTCAATGCTGTTTGTGGCCTGGCCCCGAAAGGCATAGATGCCAAAGCTGAACTCAGGTATCCACGGCAGGGGAGAGAAACTAATGCGTAAGTCGGATGAGACTGGGGGGAAGACAAACAGCTCTAAGGATTGGTTGAGCCGGAGTCGCTGACGGCCCACCACAATCGCTTCAGTGCCGGTACTACTTTCCCAGATGTCTGGATCATCAATGGTGGCCCCTATGGCCACCTGGATGATATCCGCGCAGTTGTACCAAGTCGCTGGAGCTTGGGCATAACTAGCGGCAACTGCCAGGATGTGCGTATCAAAGACTAGCGGGATGTCGAACGTGTCTATCAGTCGGCGGTGGTTCTTACGAAACCTTAGCCGCTCTGGTTCTGCGACAACCGTATCGAGATAGGCTAACTCCCATTTTCCAGTTCCCGTAACGTCAAGTTTAAGCGTCATAGGTAGGTGATGCCGTTGACCCAATCGTCGTGGGCGTGGATGGCGTCTATGCCATGGTCATCCAACAGCATGAGATAGTCATCCCAGTTGAGCTGTCCTTGGATGAACTGCTGGAGTGCAAATGACCGTTGCACCATTTGGTCCGCCGCTATCATGACTTCCTCCGGTGTTTGGTGGTCGAAGATGATCATCGGCGTGGCCAAATGGTTAGCTAGGTCTTTCCTGTCTAGCGAGAGCGTTTGCATTAGTCGGTATCCAGGGTGTAGTCCTCACTTTCGGGCTCCATCCACATCCGACCGTTTTCTTTGATTTCCGTACGGATGTTGGCAAGAGAGGCAATTGCTTGAGCCGCAGTTCTGAGGTCAGCAGCCGTGAAATCCCCAGTCTTGACTGAGATGGGTGCCGTATAGCTGCTGCGAGCGCTGCCCTCACCGGACTTTGTGTACGAGAGGTACCGGGTACCCCAAGGTGTACGTTTAGCGGTGGGTGTGGTCGCCCCCAAGACCGCGTGTATTTTGGAAATCTCAAATTTAGTGACCTCGATATAGTCTGCTAAATCTGCGTATTCCAACCCTAATCGGGTGTTGGCAGCGGTCAGCTCGCCGGTATCGGCAACCCCTTCAAACCACTTGACAGCGGTTTCTGATGCACGCACAAGAAGGCTGGCATGGACTGGCGTTGCCCCAATTTTTTGATTCAGTGAACGATACCCAACCAGGATTCGGGGCAATGATTCTACGTTGGAATTAAACGTATCGTTACTATCGTTGCGCGTCGCGTAGTAGTTCTCTCGGGCTTCAGCTTGAGCAGCGCGACGGCGCAATACCCAGCTGGGTAATCGTCTGGCCATAGTGAATTATCTGAGGTGAATCACCCCCGTTATAGCTCTTGAAATATCGAAAGTTTTTGCCCGGAAAGGTTTAACCTTTCTAGCTAAAGTTTTCTAGTGCTCAGAGTTAGGCTAATTGACGAGTGCATTAGGCAAAATGCCTGATCGGTCTGCCAAAACTATAGGATTCGGTAGACCGTGTACCAGTAGTTTTGCCCATTGAAAACGTACGTCTGCGACTGGGCGAGTTCGAGGAAGGCGTCGGGTTTGTCCATACACACGGTCTAGTTTTGGGATTATTGGATACGCCTCTGTTGGTTCTGCGTTCACCTCATGATTAAACAAGGACCAGTCGGGTGTTTCCTGTTGGATATCGAGAACTTGTTCGACTACTCGACGGCCCTCAGTTTCTGAACGACAGAGCAATTGAAGCTGGTAGCCCTTGCTCCAATCAGAATATGAGCACATTTCTCGCCCTTTCTTCCACACAAAGCCCTCAGCCTGCATGAAATTAGCTTTAATGCGGTTGGCATAGTTTAAAGCAATCGGCTCAGTGATGGTAGATGCATCGTAATCCATTAATCTGAAGGAGATTCGACCATCGACCGGTGCATAACCCGCGTCTGTGTCGCCAACATCTTCAGCAAATCTAAGTACGATTTGAGGCTTTAACTTTCGGTGGACAGCCGCTTTGTAGCGGGTAACGTCAACACCATCTGAACCACCACGTAGAAGCTGATCTGCAAAGCGCCCGCGCAATGTTTCAAATAGCAGCATTCGACCGATAGTCATGTTGAATGAGTCATCATCACGATGGTCACAGGCTAGCGCCAGGCTGCTCCGGGGAGTGCTGATATCTAAATCACCATCCAGGTCCATATCTTTGAACCATTCACGTATTTCTCGCTTAAACGTACGGCGGATGGTGTCTTGAAGGTGTTCAACTGGGCTGAAGTTGTCAGGGAGTGGCATCGTCTGGAGGGTCTCCTTTAGCAGCGTCGGTTCCAATAACTACATCTGGGCCTTGACTGACTTGCTGTTCATTGGTGGCAGCGGTGGCTATTGGTTCATTCTCTGGTTGCCCTGGTATATCGTCGGGTCCCACATCTGAGATCGCATCTTTAAACCGTTGTCTTGCTTCTCCCAGTTCGGTGACTTCCTCTTGAATTTCACGAACATTGGAGGTGACGACGGCGAGACTATCAGCGGTGTCTTCGACTGACTCCAGGCCCTCAAACACACGGCTTAGCTTATTGCGGTAGGCATCTTGTACCTTGGCGCGCTCAGTCATCCAGGGATATGAACGCTCTCCTACAACTCCATATTTTTTAAGTGCGTTGCCAATCTTGCCGGTGTTTTCAGCGGTCCACTCCATCAGGTCTGATGTGGTATCGCTGATGTTGCGAATGGTCCAAATGATGTTACTGCCAGCCTGAAGCACGCGGTTTGCCTTTTGCCATGAAGTGCGGGTGTCTTCATAAACGTCTTCACCCACTACTGACTTGATGAAATTGGTAACGCTGTCACCCACCAAGCCATTGATATCCAATGCGTTGCCATCCTCGTCCTTGACCCCAACGGCGGCTAAGGCATTACTCACGACATAGCCCAGCGTTTCACCGATGTCACGGCTGATCATTGCGCCATTGTGGAGCACGGTGACAAGGGTCATGAGATTAATGAGCTTATCGATATGGGTGTTTTGCCAGGCCTTTTCGGCAAATTGTTGAGCCTGTTGCAACCGGGTTAATATCGTGACGCCTTGCGCATTGTTAGCAGCGATGCCAACACTATTGGCCGTGGTGGTTGCATCAATTTTTGTCAACAGCCCCAGCTGGGCGGCATCCGTGGCATTGTTGGCAAAAAGCTTTTTAACGCCATCCAAGATCCCTTTGTTACAGCCACATTTGTCGCCTTTCTTTCCAGGGGGCAGGTTCGGTTGACCACCCCCACCGTTGCCAGGCGCAGCACTCGGCTTGTTTGCCGGTCTAGGCAGGCTCGGCGTGCTCGGCTTACCCCCTGGTCCACCCGCTGGCGTGCTGGGCTTGGCGGGTCCGGGTCCCCCAAGCCCAGCAGCGGCACCGAGACCGATTGCAGCTGCTGCGGGCAGGGCGAGTGAGGCTGGACTGGGTGTTGACGTACTTGGCTCAGGCGATGACTGACCCTCACCATACCCCGGTGTCCTGGGGGCTGGTTGAGGAACGTATGGGTTCGGCTTTCTGCCTGCTGATTTCCCGCTAGAGACTTCGACTACATCAATAATTTCAAGTCGAACGTCAATAATCTCTGAATTGCTCGTTCCTGTGCCGAATACGATATGTCTTTCTCTGAATTTATCGAATGTCTGGGACGCGCCATCAGGAGAGGTGACACCAATAAACTTGTGATTTCCAGTGACATTGTCGGGGTCACTGTAGCTGGTCTTTCCGATCGGTCCGGTTACCCCTCTCTCTGTTCTTGGCCCTAGAGGAATCCAGTCGGTTGCCCCTTGAGAGGAGTCTTCGCCGTATTTTCTGGATGGCTCGTACGTGACGTCGTACCTCTTTCCAGCCTCTCCCCAGAAGTCAGGCTCAGTCCCGTAGCTTGGATCAGGCGTTTCCCGGCTTTGCCTGTGTGGTGCTCTGCTCCAACCGAAAAAGCTGTCTATCCCTGAACCTATATTGCCGAAGAAGTCATTGACTCTCCCGGAAACGGCATCAGCGCCTAGCGAGTTGTCGAACCGTCTGCCCGCTTGAACGGCGTCAGCTGCTGAACGTCCCCTCATGAGGGCCGCTGATGTGGATGCCAGTCCAGCAGGGGCGTTGAGTAGGCCTTCGCTGATCATTCCTGCGGCACTTGAAAACGGGTCAGCTAAGGCCCTGGCTGTGGCTTGGGCAGGCCCTTGGCCTTGACCGAGATTGTAGGCCGCTGTTCCTACGGCTGTGGCGGTAGCTAAGGCCGCGCTAGCTTTCTGGGGACCGGATAGATTTGAAAGAACATTTGCGGGGGCTGGAAGTCTTACGGATTGGATGGCCGTTCTAGCTCTGGGGACCTGTAATCTCATCCCTTGCGCCGCCGCCCTCACTGGGGACACGGGCTTAAGGTTCAATGGCATCCTCACATTCAAGGGCCTTGGTGCCGCCGCATGATTTTTTGACGCAAAGTGATTAGCGGCTCGTTGAAACCCCGGTCTTTGCCTGGCTGTCCATGGATTGGGCCTAGGGTCTGCTGGTTGCGGGCTATAGGGTTTGTGTTGAAGTGCTTCGGCAGGGAGCTGCCCCCCCTGTACGGTGTAGCGCGACCAATCTGGCATGACTAGCTTTGGATGAAGTCAACATTCACTGGAGCTGTTAATACTTCCTTGACGGCCTTGTATTCCATGTCATAAGCGGCACTGGCGTGGTCATCCTCCAGAAGGAAGGCGCAGCGGAAGATTAATCTTTGGTCCTTCTGATGTGATATGAATGGGCCGTTCCGCTCAAACTGCGATTGAATGCCACTATCGCCAGTGACGACAGAGGGGGGGCGTTCGTTGTAATCGAGGGCAAACCCGTGAGCATTGAGGATGGTGCATGCCCAGGCGGCTAGCTTTTCGTAGGTGTCGATATCGGCGGGAATATGACTGGCTTGGAATTGCATCGTTCACTAGTTCAAGCTTTTGGTACCTTCCGATAGTACTTAAGATCTTGTTTAAACGTCCAAGTGTAGAACTCACTGAGATGCCAGTTCGGACAAGTTCTATGGGTAAGGAGATTTATTAAGCCCCTTTCTTATAACTTTTGTAGCTGGGTAATGTTTTTAGCCATTTCTTAATGGCTCGTTGATGAACTAAAGGATTAGCTCTATTGGCTTGCCAGTCCTGCAACAATGGGCGATTGTAAGTGATGCGTGAACCCTCCCTGAAATAGTGAACCCCCTCTAACCAGTGTTCGTGGTATCGCTCGATTGTTCTGGGGGAAACACACAACAACTTTGCTGCCTGTTGTTTGTCGATGGTTTCGGGCAGTTCTGTCTCTTCTATTGTGGTGGCTATCCGTTCTTGAGCTTCGGCCTGGCGCTCCAAGGCGATCGCAATTCGGGTTAATGCATCCAGTAGCTTAAGCACGCGCCAATCCTCCATCTATCAGCTCAATACACAGCCTTTCTTCCAGCAGCAACAGGTCGTTAAAGCTACACCATTCCTTTGTGGGGCAGTCTAGCCATTGGTTTAGCCATTGATTTATCAGTGGAGATCTCCACGACAGTCCGGCAATAGTCATCAAAACCTCTACCTTCGCTATCTGATCTGAGAAGTCGATAGGACCCTCTCTGAGAGCCAAGTCACTCTTGGGGTTTTCCACAGCTCAACATCCCTGCAAGCCTGTGGAAAACCCCTCTCCTCCCCCTGAACCCCCTCCTCCTCCCCTGGGGTAAAGATTTTTTTGGGCGTCCGTCACGGGAACACACCTCAGTAACCCCCCAAAGGTGTGTAATCCCTCTGATACCAAGGATTTTGCAGAATCACTTAACGGTTCTTTACTTGCCTGAGATCGCGGTTGATCGCGCTCTGAGTCTGGCATTACACACCAATGGTCGGGATGCCAAAGGGCTAGGTTTTTGTAAAGGGTCTGGGCGGATGTCTGCGCTAACTTGCATAATTGAGTCATCCTTGCCGTAACACCCTCTAAGAGCTCTCCTCTTTTGGCTAAGTAAGTGATGGCTTGAGATATCCGCTTCCTGGCGTCGAGCTGGCGCTCGTCGTTTAGGTTTTGAATAGTGCTCACAGCTGTAGTCGTGGGTTGAGATCCAATTGGCCACCAGAAGCGTGTGGCCCATCTCGCCCAGGCTCGGCTTTTTTTTGCGATCGCACCCTGATGACGACACCACTCGTGATATCCATCACGGGTCACCGCCATTTGCTCTACATAGGTCCACAGCTCATCGTCTGCCAGGCCCTCAAATACCCGTCCATAGCATGCGATCGCTTTGAGGATGCCATTTGTTTGCCCCTGGCCTGTCCAACCAAGGTCGATTTCACGGCGTAAATCATCAACCCATAGCTCAACCTTCCCTGCGACCGATCGCCGTCGTTTACGTTGCAGTTCACGGCCTTGCTCCAATGCTGATTGAAGTAAGGACAGATCCTGGGCTTGCATACAAAAATCCCACTGCCAGAAAAACCGTTCCAGGTCTCCAGCAGTGGGAGCAAGATTGTGATCCATTAAGCAACTTCCCGAACCAGGTTGTAGTGGGAGCCGGTGACCGTTGTATTCAGTGACCTCCCACTTACGGGCGTAGGGTTTGATATTAGGGAAGGTTTCACAGTGACCAGGCTTTACCTTGATGCCTTGGGCTTCCAATGCATGTTTTAAGGTGCATGCCAGGTTGAACGTGCTCACCAGCGCTGGCAATGGGCAGTAGAGATGCCAGCCACCCGACCAGGATGATCGGGTAAGGATAGTACGTACGATGCCTATGGTTTCTAGGGCTTCTCGGATTTTATCCAGGCTTTCGGCATTGTGATAATCGCCACCAGCGTCAATATCGATAACGGCGTAACGGGTTTGGTTAGCGAATCGGACACCTACTAAAACGCCCGCGTCCTGCCATCTTGACCACAGAGCACGCGGGCGCATTGGGAATGAGTGAGTAATCCATTCAGTATTGTCGGTACGTTGGATCGTTCGCCATCTGTAATGAAATGTTTCACACAAGCGCCTGGCGGTTAAATCGCTCGGCGGCGGGTCATTTAGGAGGTTAATACGCATGTGAGTTCAATTTCAATTTATTTTGAAAAATGAGCAGAGCATCGTAGGGTAGTTCATGCGTTCGGGGTGTTAGACGTATCGTCTGACGCGGGAAAATAGGAGAGGCAAAGGGGTGATCGTGTCGCCAAACAAGAACCCCTTTGCATGTTGTCTACCCGGGCGCTTCGACTGACGAATCGCCTGATACATGCTATGTTAGATCCGAATGGTTCAAATGAGCAAATTACAGGGCCTGTTATGAAGCGCTTAAGAGAAGCCCTTGGTTTATCTCAAGAACGGTTTGCCAGACTTATTGGTTGCTCTGCTAAGAAAATTTCTCGTAGTGAGAGTGGCAGTGAGATTACGTTTACTATTCCTGAGATAAAAAATCTTGACTTGTTGTTGAAGGAGCATTTTGGTGTGGATATTCATGCCTTGCCAGATGATACTCAAAATGGAGATTTACCATTTCTCCACTAGTCATTTAGTTATAAAGACACCTGCGGTGCGAGTAGATCCAATCTGCAGGCGTCTATCCTTCCAAAATTTCGTTAGGAGGTATCTTTACACGTTCCCTTCAAAAGAGGAAAATTCGAGATTTTCGAACCAGTTTCTGAGTCTTGACAAATTGACTGCGGCGTGGCTCCACCCACGCCGCAAATTATCCAATTCAATACCGCGATGTATTCAAAAAGGACTGATCGATTATGACCGATTAATGTCTGTGTCCGTGTGATCTAACTCCTCAGGTTTTCGTGAGGTAGGCCGCATACGTGGCCACAGTTTGTAGTGTCAAAAAACTCTTATGCAACAACAGTTTTTAAAGCTGAGTGACAATCGCGTCATTGGCTTAACCGGCAATATTGCTGAGCTTCACCATATGACAGAACAAGAAGGAGGCAGTGACAGCTACTGGATAACTTGCATTGCCGGAGAACCCTACGAGCTAAAAGCTGATGAGTTTCAAAAGCTTATGGCTTGGGCCACTCATCCAGACCGCTGCATGTTCCTAGAACCTGATGAGTTAACGGAGGGATTCCAGGAATACAAAGCCCGTGGTGGGTTTATGCAGTTTGACCAATGGAAGCAAATCTATCAACGGCACCAGCGACTAGTAAAAGAGTTGGGTGTCACCGATAACCCATCCAAAAACTTGATTGACACAGTCGGCCAATTAGAAGGCTCATTACTTCTGTAATTTAGCAATAACTAAAATGCAACAACATATTCCTGAAGACGGATTGACACAACGAAAAACAGTCCAGAACCCAGCGCTTGGAAGGCTTCTCAGTTACCATCCACCAGGTACTTTCTCAATCTGGGGAAACAACACTGTCGAAGCAGCCTTTTTCCCTAAACAACAAGAGGCCATCGTCATCAGTGGTGACTTTGAAATTGTTCTGATTGAAAACACAAATAGCGTAGAAGACGCGATTGAACAATGGGATGCCGCCAAGCCAACTAATCAAGCCATGTCTGTTCAGAAGCTGAACACTTTCTGAACGGCATTAAACGGTCTAATGACAACGTTTTCACATTAAAAGTGTTCAAAAAGGTGTTCAAAAAGTGTTCAGCTTAGTTTTATCAATGTTTAGGAGTGTTCAAAATGCCTCAATCGCTTAGTTCTTGGTGTAAAGACAACGGTCTTGCCAAAGGAACTGTTCATTCAAAAGCAAAAGAACTTAAAATTGACACAAGTCATGGCCTTTCTGATGAAGCAATAGATGAATTATCCAAGGTATTTCACTTGGTTCAGACAGAAGAGGATTTGCCTGGGCAGGGTGTGACGATCCATACCGGTAATCATCGTGGGGAATTGTCCCTGCCTCAGATGCCTGGCTCTCTAGATTTGTCTGACAACCGAGGACATGCACCTCTCAATACCGTTTCAGATGATGATATTGACGCCTTTCTGTCAGTTTGTGATGCCTGTGTTGAAGGGATGCGAGCGGACTATCAAAATCAGGTTGCTATTACCCACAAAAAGAAGCAGCAGCTGTCTCGGGTAGAACAAAAGGTAGAGGAAGTAAAAGAAGAGAATATGCGCTACAGGATGCGTTCTGAGTTTATTTCTCTGCACAATGATGAATTAGACCGAAAAATTCACGAAGGGATGTCGGAACTAAGCCAGGGAAAGTCAGTTATTGGAGGAAATGGTGGGCGCTCGCAATGATTGCGCTCATAAATAGATTTAATTCAGACGTTTTTTGAGGTGATATATGGCAGGTTTTGTTTACTTGATTTGGGTTCAAGGGACTGATAGATACAAAATTGGTTCTTCTGGTTATCCAGAAAAGCGGCTTAGGGCTCTTCAAACAGGGTGCCCTTACCAATTGGAATTACTGGCCATTATGGAATGCGCGGACTCTGAATACACGGAACGTATGCTGCACCAACAATTCAAACAATATCGAACGCTTGGTGAATATTTTGCATTTTCACCACTACTCATTCCTAATGTGTTGGCTGAGTTTAACAAGATCACACCTTTTGTTGCTTCTCAGCTTCAGGAAACAGCATCTCAAGCTACATTGATTATCGAACGCTTTAATGCCTTTAAACAGTCAACGGCAGAGGACATAGTGAAAGCGTCTGAGAACGGCCTGTGCATAGGTTTTTTGTGTTCATCTCTTCAGAGAATAGGTAGGGATGAAATTCCAAATGAATACGATGTTTTTAACGTTATGGCATCTAGAAGTTGTCTGTTAGCCTCAGATATAAGTCTTGCCATAAAGTTTGCCTTTAATTTAAGAAATGTTGATGAACTAGTGATTTCATCACTAGTTCAAATGGATATCAAGCATCCAGAGTCTATTGATGTTGCTATCCAACAAATTAAAAGCTTATTGCCAAACACTTGCAGCACGTTGGAGGATTCAAGTGAATCTGTAAGCGAAAAATTGGTGGAGGATTGACATGATTTTAGCAGTAATTATTTTTGGCCTTGTGTTTATCTTCTTTTCAAAAGCTGTTCTTTCAAAGCCAAAACCTAAGGGGCGTAGACCATCTAAACATCGCCCACCCATGCCACCTCCACATTACTACTACGAGGAAGACTGAAATGGCCCAACCACTTTTGTTGTTAATAGCAGTAATTGGCTTGCTGGCTGTTGCCAGCGATTCTGACGCTTACGTAGATGACGATGATCGTTATCCCGATGACAGACAAAGGCTGCCAAGGACAATGATCGGCTCAAGGGTAGTTGAAGACTATCGCCATGAGTGGCAAGACTTTAATTATTCAGAAGAGAGTTTTCAAAGGACTCAAAGATACCAAGACGAATGGGATAACTGGGAGGATGCCGCATAATGAAAAACAAAAAATCTGCTTTGGATAGAGTTCGCCATCTGCTTGGCTATGTTCCAGAAGACGATGAAGCCATCATGGAAATTAGTAATGATGAAGGTGATCATTGGGTAATGCATGTTCCGACTCACGATTTACTTCAAACGGGCAGCTCATTGATAGGGGCTGGTGCAGAGGTGGATAAAGATGAAGAACTTTACTACCAACCTAAAAAAGCTCAGCAAGAGTACGACTCTAGAGACCATCAGCAATATAGGTTTAAAGCAGCTCGTATTGTTGATGAAGACGAAGATGATGAGAGCACCTTTGATTATGAAGATGATAGAACTCGTGACCATGATTATTGGGATTATGAGGTCACTGACTACAATTCATCTAAAGTTCCTAAAAAATATAGATGGTGGCAATAGATACGTGAGGTAAAATAGTTCACAAGTACTATTTGAGCCTGGGGTATGGAAATTACACGCATCAACCACATTGAAAATCTTCAACTTTTTCTGGAACAAGATTCTGGATGGGTAGGCTATCCAGAAGACTTACTAGACATTGAAAGAGATTGTGCATGTCAATTGATTTTCAACGCATCTGACGAAGAGAAACAACAAGCTTGTAAAGATGTTTATTACATTGTTGTTGAACCTGATTATGAAGGGACCTTGTCGTCTGGCCAGAGAGAGTTGTACGAGGCTATGTTGTATCTACAACAGAATACAGTTCATTCTGTGGTGACTGTAGGTCAGTTAATGACAAAGCTTAATCTCAAGACTCCTATGCCTGTTTTGTCGAGACTAGATAATCTTCAAACGTTGAATGCAATCGATGGATATGCATAGTGGACTACATCGGGCCTAAATAGGCCAACTGTCACACAGGTCAACGCCCCATTCCTTCGTTGGGGGCTGTGAATGAAACCGGCGTAACTACGTTGACTAGTTGCCACCCCAGCAAACAACCAAATTCATTGATCATGAGGATTGTTCTTCCAAAGAATTGGATTATTGGATTGTTGAGGTTAGACAACCTGTAAGCTTTCAACCTGATTGTAGCTATGGGCCAGATGTCTACGTTGATGCGGGCTAATTTTCCTCCACATCCTTTAGCTACAAACCCAGAAAAATCCGAAAATTTGATTTTAGTACTGTAAGAACTCTGTAAGCCGATGTATAAAAATACTTGGTAGGTCATCGCCGTTTAGCTACGCTTTCCAATGCCCCAATCTCGTCAGCTTCTGAATACGGTGTTTATGGTAACTGTCCTGGGGTTACTGTTTCCCCAGGTTACCCAAGCGGCGTTGGTAGAGCGAGCTGGGCCAATCTGGTTAGAGAATCGCCTAGAGTTACCGCTGGCCGAGTCAACGCGAATAGCCCAGGCTGACCCGAGACAAGCAGAAGCGGATCGACTTAATGCTGAGGGCATAGAGCAATATAACCAGGCTAATTATCCAGAAGCCTTAGAGCTTTTCCAGCAATCGTTGGCCATTCGTCAAGACATCGGCGACCGCCGGGGCGTCGGGGCGTCGCTCAACAATATCGGCTTCATCTACGATAGTCAGGGGGATTATCCGCAAGCGCTGGACTACTACCAGCAGGCGTTGGCCATTCGTCAAGACATCGGCGACCGCCGGGGCGAAGGAACGATGCTCAACAATATCGGCTTCATCTACTCTCGTCAGGGGGATTATCCGCAAGCGCTGGACTACTTCCAGCAGGCGTTGGCCATTCGTCAAGACATCGGCGACCGCCGGGGCGTCGGGGCGTCGCTCAACAATATCGGCGGCATCTACTCTAGTCAGGGGGATTATCCGCAAGCGCTGGACTACTACCAGCAGGCGTTGGCCATTAGTCAAGACATCGGCGACCGCCGGGGCGTCGGGGAGTCGCTCAACAATATCGGCTTCATCTACTCTCGTCAGGGGGATTATCCGCAAGCGCTGGACTACTTCCAGCAGGCGTTGGCCATTCGTCAAGACATCGGCGACCGCCGGGGCGTCGGGGAGTCGCTCAACAATATCGGCTTCATCTACTCTCGTCAGGGGGATTATCCGCAAGCGCTGGACTACTTCCAGCAGGCGTTGGCCATTAGTCAAGACATCGGTGACCGCAGTGGCGAAGGGGCAACGCTCAACAATATCGGCGTCATCTATGATAGTCAGGGGAATTATCCGCAAGCGCTGGACTACTACCAGCAGTCGTTGGCCATTAGTCAAGACATCAGTGCTCCAGAATTAGAGGCGGCTTCCCTGGCAAATATTGGTCGCTGGTTTGAGCAGCAGGAACAGCCTGCTTTAGCCATTCTCTTTTTTAAGCAAGCGGTTAACACCTACGAAGTGATCCGCACCAACAATCAAGATTTTTCTTCTCAGGAACTGCAGCAAAGCTATACCGAGACCGTTGCTGATGACTATCGAGCCCTGGCTGATCTCTTACTACAGCAAAACCGAGTGCTAGAGGCCCAGCGAGTAATCGACTTGCTTAAAGTGCAAGAGCTAGACGACACATTACGCGGTGTACGAGGCAACTCATCCACTGCATCCGGTGTACCTCTGCTTGAGGAAGAAAAAACTCTTCTGGCCCGAAGTCAACAAATTTTCCAACAGGGCATCGGCATCTCCCAAGAACTCGGTGAACTCAGACAAATTCCCCTGGCAGAGCGAACTGTCGCCAACAACGAGCGCATCTTTGCTCTAGAAAACTTACAGTCAGAACTGCTCACAACATTTTTAGATTTTGTCGCCAGTCCTGAAGTGACCGACCTGATCGCCAACCTCAGCGACATTGCCAAACAAAGTGACCTGATCACCAAACTAGCCAGCGATGAATTTATCAACCTGCGCAACAACCTGGCCGACATCGACAACGCCGCTCTGATCTATCCTCTTATCCTTGAAAATCGCTTAGAGCTAGTGCTGGTCACCAGCAGCGGTCCACCCACCCACTACCCCATCACCGTCGATGAAGACACCCTGCGGGACACCGTCTTTGAATTTCAACAGGCTCTACGAGATAAAACCAGCACCCCCGAACCCCTGGCCCAGCAGCTCTACGACTGGGTTATTCCAGAGGCGTTAGAAACCGCCTTCACCCAGCAGGGCATTGAAACCATCCTCTATGCCCCAGACGGCATTTTGCGTTATATCCCCTTAGCCGCTCTCCACACTGGTGACCAATGGCTGATCGAGCGCTACCAGATTAACCACATCACTGCCGCTAGCCTCACTGACCTTAACCTAGAGGATGACCCAGAGCCTTTAGTATTAGCAGGGGCCTTTAGCGAAGGCAATCATCCTAGCCCAGCGGGTGACCTGTGGGGACTACCCTATGCTGGTGTGGAAGTAGAAAAACTAGCTGATTTGTTGCCCACCAGTCCCCTGTTACTCAATAAAGAGTTTTCATTAGCAGGCACTGCCCCACTGATGAATGACCATACCATTGTGCACTTTGCCACACATGCCGCCTTTCTTGTGGAGTCACCCCTGGAGTCATTTATTATGTTTGGCAATGGCGATCGCCTGACCTTACAAGAGCTAAAAAACTGGCGCGGACGCTTTAGCAATGTGGACCTGGTAGTACTGAGTGCCTGTGAAACTGGTGTGGGCAATGTACGCGATGCCGATGGTGAGGAGATCCTGGGCTTTGGCTATCTGATGCAGACAGCGGGAGCCAGTGCGGCCATGGCATCTCTCTGGCAGGTAAGTGACGGCGGCACCCAAATACTGATGACCGAGTTTTACCAAGCGCTAAAAGATGGCCTGGGCAAAGCTGAAGCTCTACAGCATGCGCAGCGCACCCTGATCGGTGGTGAGGGCGTTAACCTGGCCGATGTGGAACGTATTATTGGCCAGCGTCCAGCCGATGCTGAAACGATTTATAGTCAGCTCAGTCATCCTTACTATTGGGCACCGTTTATCTTGATTGGCAACGGATTGTAGACCATAATTTTGATTAATGGCATTCCCATCTAAAAACAAAGTAGAGAACATCGCTGAGATACTCAATCTCATTCACGTGAAGGGTTGTGGTGAATATTGGACAGAAGATATTGCGAGGTGCACTGGTTACAACGAGAGATTTATTGAGCCTCAGTTTGATTACTCCAAACAGATTTAAGTTCAGTTTCACCTCTCACACTTCCCGTATAGTGTCTCAAAATAGTCTCCTCACTGTTGCCAGTAATGGAGGCTATTTCACTGATAGACCAGCCTTGGTCGATTGCCTGAGAGATAAAACTGTGTCTCGTATTGTACGGCTTGCGGTAGGGCACATTGGCAGCGGCCAGCGCCGGTGTCCAATGTCGCTTCCTAAAATTATGGTCATCGATGGGGTTACCCTTGGGACTGGTAAACACTAAATCATCGTCGCGGACCGTGGCTGATCGCCTGGCTCGAAACATAGCGACCAGGTCGGGCGATAGTTTAAATGCTCTACTCCGATTGGTCTTAGTCGGCTTCCGCTCACCACGTCCCCACGACTCACCAATCCAGACGCGATCGCAATTTTCCGATAGGTGCTTCCACCTCAAACCGGCAGCTTCACCCGTCCGGCAACCAACACCCATCAGGAATTTAACAAAGTCCAAGTAATGGGCATGGTTAGCTTTAAACTCGTCGAGGATGCGGCCATATTCATCTTGAGTAAAGGGTCTGGGGCGTTGCTTCGGAGGCACCTTCACCCTGACATTGACCCATGGGTTTTCGGTTACCAGCTTCTTGCCGATCGCCCAGCTCCAGCAACTGCGAATCATGCCGATACGTTCCTTCGCTGTTGACGGGGCCAGGCGCTTCACCAGCCAATCACGGAAGTCTAAAGCATGGTCCTCAATGACCCGCTCCGCCTGGCGGCTACCAAAGTAAGTTTCAAGTTGCGATCGCAACCCAAGATACTTATCTAGTGAGCGTTTTGTCACCTGTCGACGTTTCCAGTCAACGAATTTCTGATAGAGCTCAACGACTGTCAGGCTATCGACCGACTCATATCTGTACTTGACCAAAGATTTATCAAATTGACCAGACAGGATGTCTGCTCTAATGATGGCCCCTTTAGCCTCTGCTAAGCTGCGGTTTGCCGGTGTATTGAGCAAGCCCACCGCCATGGTGTAGCGCTTTCCCTGGTGGTTCCACCGCAGTCGAAGCCACCCTTTATCTACATGTAGTGCGATTTGCCCCTTACGGGCTTTCTTTTGCTTAGGCTCAGTCACCAGTTTTCGTCGACCAACTATCGACCAGTTTATGGCGTATTGTGACGTGACAATGACGCTTTCAGGCGTCACCGTCGACCAATTGATACTTGACGAACCCTGGCTTTAAAAACACAAAAACCGCTGATACCAGCGGTTTTCATTAATCGGAGCGGCGGGATTTGAACCCACGACCCCTACTACCCCAAAGTAGTGCGCTACCAAGCTGCGCTACGCCCCGATGCGTTTTTAACGCTTGACTAGCATAGCATACGGTCAGGTTATAGGTACACCAAATATGGTGTACTGGGACACTTTAATAAAGGCGGCTTTTCTGGTGTTGGGTTAAGCTCTGTTTGAGCCAATACCCACTAAAATCCATAGCTCCAACGGGCATAGTAACCCCGAGTATCAATGTGGGTAAACACAGTAGCGCTGGCTAAACCACCTTTAGATCCCCACCAACGGTTAAGTCGATCGTAAACATCATAAGGATGAATACCGGAGGCCACAAAATCAACGGCATCACCGGATAGATGGCGTGATCGGCTAGCGCCGCCCACACGACGATTAGTGACTGGATCACGGTACCAGGAGTTGATGGTAATGGGACGCCCTCCCAAGCGATCGCGGACCTCTTCCATCACACGGGCAATGCGAATAATGCCGTACACTACATTGCGATTGACTGGAATACGACTGCCACCATGGGTGGCTTCTCCCCAGGTGAAGTGGCCGTTGGGAATAATGGGGTTTGATAAATAGAAGTTGCCTTGAAACCCGGGCAGTTTAATGTAGGGACCACTGGGCTTTGGCCGTGGTGTTTCATTTTTGGGCTGGTTATCTTTTTCGTTGCCCTCAATTTCAATGTCGGGTTTATAGGCGTACCAAATTAGTTCAGGGCGATTGTTAAAACTGGGTTCTGCCAGCTCAACTTTGACATGGTTCGATGAGGCTAGCTCATGGCTGATTAGCTCTAATTCAGTTGTGTTTTTAACAAATACTTTATCCTGGTTGCTGAGCTTAGACGACATCTGGGGCGATGTTTTAAACAGGGTATCACTAGTGACCGTTAGGGTAATGGTGTCGCCCACAATGCGCACATCTGGTTTGTAGACGTACCATGTTGTCCGATTTTCGGGACCCAGGAATGCATTTGCGATCGCAACTCTAATGTGCTGCCCTTCCGCTGGTAAATGGGACTGTAGGTAATACTCTGTGCCATTAGGAACAAACACCTTTTCGCGATCGCTCAGCTGATTTGACAATACAGGACGCTGCTTAAACAAGGTATCGCTCATCACCGTCAGCTTGACATTAGTGTCATAAACCCGCGCATCAGGTTTATACACATACCAGTCTTTTTTACTCGCTGGCCCCAAGGGTTCGACCAGAGTCACCTTATAGTGACCATCCCGCGTAACGTCTAGCTTAGCCAGATCAAACTCTGTACCATTGGCAACGAATACTTTCTCCTGCCTTGCCAGATCGGTAGATAGACCAGGACGAAGTTTGAATTGAGTATCGCTAACGACCTTTAGTTTTTTCATATCGTTTTTACACCCTGATCACTAGAGCATCATGCCCGGTTAATCCCAATGAAAACTTTCAATGTTGCAGAGATTTACCATACATTTGCCCAGTGTAAAGCAATCGGTCGATGTCCATATCAAAATACGTTGATACGGTCTAATTCGGCTAAAACCTCTGGAACAATATTAGGGGGCCATGCCCCTTCTCCACCACGCCCATTGAGTAATATAAAGCGCAAGCCATAGGTATGATGAAACCCCTCGGCTTCCATCCAAAGCTGAGGGGTTTCTTGTTCACAGGTTATGTGCTCATCAGGCATCAGCTCGGTGGCCATAGACGTCATCGTGGCTGCTAACTGTTGGGCTATACGACGCAGGGATTCGAACTCAGACTGCGTCAGCTCCATGGCCCAATGCTCACCGCCAACTAAGGCCTTAAAATTAGCGCGATCGTCATCCCAACCTAATCGCCAACCCTTACCTTCCCTGAGCAATGCAGTCATTACTGATTGAAAAGCTGCTCCAAACTACGGACAAGCTCATGTCGTTGCTGACGACTTAGAGTCTGCATCGCCTGCTTGTCAGCACTCGTGACGACAGATACCTTGGAGCCACCTCGATGATAAGGGGCATCAAGATAGTCAGCCATGGATAACTCCCAATCAAGGTGATACTGAGCCGGTCGAGCTTGAGTATCGAGATGGTAGTCAATAAAGCGACTTAATAGCGTGGTGTTCTCCGCCGTTGCTCGGGGAATATCGGGATATTTACCGTAAAGCTGGTCTGCTAGCTTAGTGGTCGCGCAAGCGACGACTTGGCAGTTAGTCTGTGGAGTCTGAGCCGCCATCAGAGGCTCACCCACCTGTAAAATGCTGCCAGCTAAGACCATTAGGGTGGCTAAAGTGGCCAGGAATAAAAATTTGAGCTGCTTACCCATACCGCTGAGCATTAGTGCGATTAGTAATAAATAAAAGAAAGATATCTGGTAGTTCTAGTTGTATATACCGAAGAAAACTGGTTTATCGGTGTAGTAAACCAGTTCCTTCGGTGCTTTATTCGCCAATAATCTCGGGCTGAGTCAGCTCATCTGACATTTCAACGATAGCGCGCAGCACAGGCTTCATGCGAGACTCATCGATGTTGTCAAACTCTTCGAAACGACGACGCTGGGCGCGATTGGCCACTTGAACAGTGATGCGATAGCGGTTTGATGCTGCACTAATTAGGTCTTCAGTACGGCGCATCATCTGAGTGGTATCGATTGCCAGACGCTTCATTAAGGAGTCCTCTAGGGTCGGTTTTTTAGAACCTATCCATACTAACGCAGCTTACTGGCAGTCATGACAACGCAAATCTTCTTTTCGCGCTGCCTACGTTCTCATAAACTTTTACAATGATTAATATACCAATATTTTGTGGCCAGTTCTAAATTGAATAAGGTTCCGCATACCTTTATCTGTAAGGCTTTCTACAATAAACTATCGGAGCTTGTGGGATGGCGGGTTGATGGCTAGGTTAGGGGACCATCCCCACTAATCATTAACAGCACGCTATCTCATTTGAGTTTTCTGGCCCATCACTTAAGCACCTTTTCCCCTGTTGTTCGATCAGAATTATGCCAGATACATTGACGAAATTCGTTTACCAAACCTTTCAGCAGGGTAAACAAGCCTTTGGTTACACCCACAAAACTGTGCTCAATCATCTACGCGATGTAGTTTCTCCAGTGGAAACGACTAGCAGATCTGAACTTCCCGCATCTACATTGGCGCTTCTAAAGCGGCGACTTGATGACCTGACTGAAGTTGATTGGCAGGATGCAGAATCTGGGGTATATCCCAAAAGTTTGCTGTTTGATAATCCCTGGGATGACTTTTTTAAGTATTACCCCATGGTGGTTTTGGATACGCCCAGTGCATGGGACCGTTCAAAAAATAAGCAGTATCAAGAATTTGACTCCGAGATTAGCACTGAAGGCTATCCCAGCTACTATGTGCAAAATTTTCACCATCAAACCGATGGTTACCTGAGTGAGATGTCGGCTAATCTGTATGACCTCCAGGTAGAGCTCTTGTTCAACGGCTCAGCCGATCCAATGCGTCGTCGCATCCTGGCTCCGTTGAAGCGTCATATCGATAACTTGGCGGGTAATCCAAAAGTATTGGATGTTGCCTGCGGGACCGGGCGTACCCTCAAGATGATTCGGGATACTCTACCCCAAACATCACTCTATGGTGTGGATTTATCTCCTACTTATTTACGTAAAGCTAATGAGCTGCTGAGTAAGGAGCCAGGCACGCTGCCTCAACTGATTCAGGCGAATGCTGAAGCGCTGCCTTATCTGGACAATTACTTTGAGGCCACGGTCAGCGTCTTCCTATTCCATGAATTGCCTGCCGAGGTGCGCCAGACCGTGATTAATGAGTGCTATCGCGTCACTAAGCCTGGCGGGGTGTTTGTCATCTGCGATTCGATCCAAAAACTCGATGCCCCTGAGTTTGCACCTATGATGGAAAACTTCCCTACTATTTTCCACGAGCCCTACTACCGTCAGTACAGCACGGATAATATTGAGGCTCGTCTGGAGTCTGCAGGATTCCAAAGTGTAGAGATGTCCAACCACTTTATGAGTAAGTACTGGGTAGCAAAGAAGGCTTGATGTTTTTCCAGCACACTGTTCCAATTTTGAAACACCAACCGAGTTCTTTCCGCTTCCTTCTCTCAACATACAAGGGGATCGGGGGTGGGTTAACCGTTAAAAACTTTCTCAGCCCATAAAAAAGGGGGATGGCCACAGCCATCCCCCTTTTACTTAGCTTTGTTAACGACTTCAGTTAAACTAACGCGTGCTGAAACTTAAACAGCAACAGCAACCTTAGCGTTAAGTTCACCCGCTTCGTACTTAGCAGCGAAGATTTCAACACCAGCCTGCTTGATCTTAGAAGCATTACCAGCAGTACCGAATGCAGTGTAGCGATCAGAGCACACTTGCTTCATGTACTTAATGGAAGGCTTGAGGAAGTGGCGAGGATCAAAATTGGCAGGATCCTTCATCGCAGCTTCGCGGATAGCAGCTGTGATAGCCAGACGGTTGTCAGTATCAATGTTCACCTTACGAACACCGCTCTTGATACCCTTCTGGATTTCTTCAACAGGTACACCGTAAGTTTCAGGAATGCTACCGCCATGGGCGTTAATCATGTCCAACCACTTCTGGGGAACGGAGGAAGAACCATGCATTACCAGGTGAGTGTTGGGCAGACGCTTATGAATTTCTTCAATGCGACTGATGGCTAGGATTTCGCCAGTGGGCTTACGGGTAAATTTGTAAGCACCGTGGCTAGTACCAATGGCAACAGCCAGGGCATCAACCTGAGTCGCTTCTACAAACTGTACAGCCTCGTCAGGGTCAGTCAGGAGCTGGTCATGGCTAAGAGTACCTTCAAAACCGTGACCATCTTCAGCTTCACCTTGACCAGTCTCTAGGGAGCCCAGGCAACCCAGTTCTCCTTCAACACTGGCACCAATGGAGTGAGCAACCTTAACCACTTCAGCAGTTACGTTAACGTTGTACTCAAAGCTAGCGGGAGTCTTGGCATCAGCTTCAAGGGAGCCGTCCATCATCACACTAGTAAAGCCATTGCGGATTGCAGAGTAGCAAGTTGCAGGGCTATTACCGTGGTCTTGGTGCATAACCACCGGAATGTGAGGATACGTCTCGATAGCCGCCAAAACAAGATGGCGCAAGAAGTTCTCACCAGCGTACTTACGGGCACCGCGGGAAGCCTGCAAAATTACAGGACTATCAGTCTCATCAGCAGCCTGCATAATTGCCAGGATCTGCTCCATGTTGTTTACGTTGTAAGCGGGAATGCCGTAGCCGTTCTCAGCGGCGTGATCCAGCAAGAGCCGCATAGGTACAAGCGCCATATAATCCTCCTAGTACTTTTCGCCGTTTTGGCAGCTTCAATTAAAGGGTCGAATAGGTATCCCTACTCATCAATATTAGGTCACAACCCCGAACTTATGACGAGTTGTTTCTGAAACCTGAGTATTTCATTAAGGATAGCAGCATCCATAATAATGGCTCTGTGGAATCGGTAACTTTGACAATTCCTTTGTCAATAAAAATCTAGAAACCTTCCCATCAGGCCCTTTAGGCCTAACCAAATTAGTTCAAATCAAAACAAGTTTAAAACGAGCTTTACAATATGGGTCGCCTGGGATTCGAACCCAGGACCAATCGGTTAAAAGCCGAGTGCTCTACCGCTGAGCTAGCAACCCGCGTTGAGAAAATTATCTCGAACACAGTTATTTAATATAACAGATGTTTTCCAAGTTCGAGTAGAAAATTTAAAAACCTGTGGATTGGTCTTGGGTCAATTGGGTTAAGCCTAATGGCTACTTGGGTTTGCGGGTCTGTGGAATTCGTTTTTGATGGACAATGGCCACTTCGCATGCGTCGTGTGGTTTTGCTTAGGTGGTAACACGGTCGATGTAGCGGCCATCAATTAGAAAAGAGCCTCTCTCAAATTTAACGGCCCAATAACCGCCCAGTTTTTGTTCAAGGACAATGCCTTCTTCCCCCAGATTGACTAGATCGGGGGGGCGCAACATGGGCATGGAGGCAGCGGTTTTGAGATAGGGAGGTGGGGTGGTGACCGTGACGCGATCGCCCACCGTGAATAGCTTGTCAGCCATGGCAGGTTATTGGTACTTCAACAGAATTACCCTAACCTATAGCATTGACAGAAAAATACCAACGTAAGTCTTTGATTTCACTGCAAAACTATTGGGCAGCTGTATCTCGTAGCCAAGGTTTTCTTGGCTACTTAAAGGAATCTCTTAAAAGAAATCTCTTAAGTGGTGTCACCGTTTATCCACTAGAGTTCTTCTGCTACTGAATGATATGAGGCTTGGGTTTATAGTCATGACGTATGAAACTGTAGAATGACTTTTCTTTAATCGATAGGTTTTTTATCTGCAATGGGAGGCCCAGTCGAATCGCTGAAACTACGCATAAGATCCGAGCTGGAGGAGGCAGAGACGAAACTGGGGCTGGGGGTGAATATTGCGATCGCAACCCTAATCCTGATTTCAGCCGGACTGTTTATCGTTGAAACCTATCCCTTGCCCACGACTGTGGGTGTGGCCTTAACCTACCTTGACTGGCTTATTCTGGCTATTTTCATGGTGGAATACGGTGTGCGCCTCTGGGCGGCTGAGCGACCGCTACGCTATATCGTTAACCCCTACGCGATTGTGGATTTGGTGGCAATTTTGCCAATTTTAGTTGGTTTTTTTGACATGCGCTTGCTGCGGCTCATCCGCTGGTTACGTGTGCTCAAACTGGCTCGATTTCTAGAAGAAGAACGCTGGCTAGGGCGTGAGGGGCTGATCATTGCCCGCATTGTGTTTACCCTGGTTTCTATTATTTTTATTTATTCGGGTGCTATTTATCAGGTAGAGCATCCCGTTAAACCCAACGTCTTTGGCACGTTTTTGGATGCGATGTACTTTGCTGTTGTCACCATGACCACTGTGGGCTACGGCGATGTTACCCCCGTCTCTGACGCTGGACGTACCCTTACAGTCATGATGATTTTGACAGGGATTACTCTCATCCCGACTCAGGTTGGTAGTTTGATTCAAAACATTAACCGGATTCAAACCGTCAATGCCATGAGGTGTGAACACTGTGGTTTGTCAGGCCATGAAAGCGACGCCGTTTACTGTCGACGTTGCGGTGCAAAATTACCGGAGGTGCAGTCAACCTCAACAACGTAAGAAAGGATGGCATTGCCACTTTCCCTTATGGGCTTAGAAAGCGGCATTGGACACCAGCGCTGGCCGCTGCCAATGTGCCCTATCGCCAGCCATACACAGTTTTATTTCTCAGGCAATCGACCAAGGCTGGTCTATCAGTGAAATAGCCTCCATCATCGGCAACAGTATTGTGCAGCCTCTATGGGTGTAATCTATTTTACTGAGATCTTGCACCTGGCAAGGAAGCATTAACCCGCCTTGGACTCAAAGTTGCAAGGCTAACTGGCTCAAAACCGCTCAAGCGGTTAAAGACTCCCTAGAAGCTCTATATCTAGGGCTGCCCAGCCAATCTTGTCCCTTTAGTGGACAGCCCTCAATTAGCGTTGGGTTTTGAACCCAACGTGGGTTTGAGCTTCACAACCGACCTTGGTGCAAGATCTGAGTTTTACCTACCTACTGATCTAAGACGGTTATCATATTCATGTCTTGTGCTGTCATAGGTTGCGCGACTGTGGGGCTGTGTTCTGTGGCAGACTGAATAAAGGGGGTGAAAAGCTTTGTCAGAGCGGATTAGCGGCTTTTTGCTCGTCTTTGGGATCCGCGCAAACGCTGGAAGGCTTATCAGTGCAATGTTTTGTGGGATGAAGGTAACTTAAAGACGTGCACTTTGACTTGACTGAGAACTATAATGGGGTAGATTCGCGCAAATGTACCTTGAAAACTAAATGCAGCCAACGTTTCAATGGGCTGCCGTCACAATCAACCACTTCCCCTCACGGGGATTGAAACCCATCACCCCAACGACTTGGGCTTCTGAATTACGGGTCACAACCAACCACTTCCCCTCACGGGGATTGAAACGTTTAAGCGCGCCTATGGTAGCTGCCCAGGCCTGATGTCACAACCAACCACTTCCCCTCACGGGGATTGAAACACCCTATTGGGCAACGTTAGCCGGTACACAGGGTACGTCACAACCAACCACTTCCCCTCACGGGGATTGAAACGCCTAGCTCTCCTCTCCTCAGACTCCCCCACAAACGTCACAACCAACCACTTCCCCTCACGGGGATTGAAACAAGACTTCCTTTTCTACCTCTTCAGAACAATTAGCGGGTCACAACCAACCACTTCCCCTCACGGGGATTGAAACGCCATCTTTGCTTACCGGCTCGACTACCTTCAACAGTCACAATCAACCACTTCCCCTCACGGGGATTGAAACCTGAGTGTTGCGAGTACAGCAACTCAAGCACCTTCAGGTCACAATCAACCACTTCCCCTCACGGGGATTGAAACGGATGATATTTGTGAACTAAGCAAGCGTAGAGCCAGTCACAATCAACCACTTCCCCTCACGGGGATTAAAACACAGCGCTGTCCAGAGCCACCATTAAAATTATTGGTCACAATCAACCACTTCCCCTCACGGGCTACTGTGTACACACATCTCAGACTGAGGTTCAAAATCCTGAACTACCACCTTAATCCCTCCCTTGGTAAGCTACGGTGTATACACATCTAGAAGATAATGTCCCAAAAGATAGACCTGACCTTGAATTGGCCCTCATCCTAAATCCTTCTCCCTGGGGGCGAAGGACTTTGAGGTCAGGCCCCCCTTCTCCCCCAGGGAGTAAGGGGTTGGGGGAGAAGGGCTCGATACTTAGAACCACTCTCCGACTTATGTATACACCGTAGCCTCTCACGGGGATTGAAACATAAAAGCTTTTATAGTTTTTCCTCCAACCACCTGGAGTCACAATCAACCCACCCATCACTCCATCTCCCCCAACTCCCGCATCACCCGCCGCGCCAACTTCGAATACGTCTTCGCCGTCTCATACGCCAACTCCATATCATCCGCAATCTCCTGCAACGAATCCCCCATCTCCCGACGCGCCAGAATCGTCGCCCACGTCTCAGCCGTATCAATGGCACGACGACCACCCTGACGTTTTTTAGTAGAGAGAAATATCTCCGTCAATTCGTCCATCCGTTCAGCCAGCAATCGCTGCTGAGTCGGCATCTGGGGTGAGGCCTGGGCCGTATGCCACCCCAACTGAGTTTCCCCTAAACCAAAAGTAGTTTTATGACCTGTGCCACAATAAGGAGCCAACTGAGTCAGGGCATAAAACATAGCCACAAAAGGTCGTTCAGTGATACCGCGTCGGTCAAGCGCATAGGTCACAGCACCGGTAAACCCGGTTACAGAGCCCCGTTTGCCGACAGCTACTTTTTCTGTAGCTATCTGATGTTGGGTCAGAATCACATAGGTATCAACCCAGTCGAGAAAGTCATCCTGATTAACAGGCTTTTTAGCAAAATGATTCCAACGACGTAGATAACTATGGAATACATTGGGAGGCCAGGGTAAGGGTAGATGATGGCCCTTACGCCGAAAACTGGTAGGGCTATGGAAGCTAAGGCTAACACTGCCTTCTCCCATTTGCCCTTGCCGCAAAAGTTTGGCATAGGTAGTGGGCGGCTGTGCCAAATTAACCGATTCTATGATCAGGGGTGTATTTCTTAGGACAATCTCGTTAGGCAATTGTCGCAGCCAGGTAACGAGTCCCTGAGTGACAGGTTTACAAAGAGAACTAACGCGCCAACGATAGCGTTTATTTTTTTGTAGCTGCAGCGATTGACTTTGGGAAATAAACTGCCCGTCTAATCCGGTGAGGCTAAACGGCTTTTCTGATTCACCATCATGCATATAGGCAGATAGCTCCGGGTCAATACCTTGTATCTGGTGCAGCAACCAAGCATGGAGCCCAATGGTATATTGAGCATAGAGATCGCTATTAGCCACAGGCTTAAGGACAAATTCTAAACTGACCACCTCAGTCGTTTTAGGCCAGTAGGTCTTAGCAGAGAGATTGAGGCTGGTGTCTGATCTTTTAGTACGCGGCATAGCTTCGACGTCGCCCAGCTGAGCGGGAAGAAGAATTTAATTAGGGCATTTTATCCCCTATGGGGGATGATAACCCATAATCTTACAATCGCAACCCATCAATCGCGATCTCATCCACACATATCATGTATCCATGGGGTTGGCATTGCCCCCGTGACATCCATTCCACCCCCACCGATCACTAGGTTACGGAAACCGTAACAAAGCTAACAAAAGCATTTTCCCATGACACATTAGAAAGGTGCTTCCACAAACGTGAAAAGGGGATATAGAACCAATGATCACATTACAACGATGGATTTTGCCATCAGCAGGTTTAGTACTAGGGGCCACAGCCCTGGCCCTAGGGTTGATCAATACAGCAACAATTTCCCCCGCTAACGCGCAGGAACCCTTGTTGCGAGTATTAACCGTTACCGGTGAAGGTAATGAAAGCATTCCAGCCACCCTAGCCCAGGTCCAGCTTGGAGTTACAGCACAAGGGAATACTGCAGAGGCTGTGCAACAAGAGATAGCCCAACGCTCATCCGCCGTGATTGAGCTATTAAAATCGAACAATGTTGAACAACTCCAGACCACCGGTATCCGGCTAAATCCACAGTATGACTATGAAAGTAGCCGCCCACGGATTACAGGATACAACGGCTCTAATACCGTTAGTTTTGAAATGCCAACAGATGCAGTTGGCCCATTGTTGGATGATGCGATTTCCGCTGGAGCCAATCAGATCAACAACGTTAGCTTTATTGCCGAAGACAATGCCATCGACAGTGCCCGCGATACCGCTCTGCAAGAGGCCACAGCCGATGCCCAAGCTCAGGCAAATGCAGTACTGGAGAGCCTTAATCTAAGTGCCGGAGAGATTGTCAGCATTCAGGTTAATAATGCGGTTCCTCCCAAACCCATACCCTATGCAGCTCAAGCCAGATTAGCTGATGAAGCCGCTGCCCATAGTAGCACCCCCGTAGAAGGCGGAGAACAAACCGTCAATGCCAGGGTAACGTTACAAATTCGGTATTAAAGGGTATGCTCGCAAATTAGGAACTGTTACGCATTGCCAGGGTTTGGGTGGTTATATATGATGTGGGAGATGGATGCGATCGCAATTCCTATGCTTAATCAGCGCAATATACTAACGGCACTTGGATGCTCAGGTTCCTTAGCTTTAGCCCTATCAGTAACTCAGCCTGCCGTAGCCAGCCAACCTACAGAGCACACTGTTGAGGATGGACTCACTAATCTAGTACAAGCAGACTCCAACCCAATTACAGATGCACTGACTTGCAGCTGTGCCCGCTGTCTATGGGGACAGCAACAGACCTCCATGTAGGCGTTTGCAGCTGTAATATAACTTCAGTGGGCCCAGGCAGCTAGCTGTTCTGGGCCCACTAGAGTGTGGCTAATACACTACTAGATGCAAGGGTTATCCCAAATAAGCCTATCCCCAGCAACATCACGCAGCTTGCGCCTAATACCCTGAGCCACAGGGTGAACTGTTGTCGTCTTTTTCCCAGACGACGATCAGCATATTGTCGTCCCATAATGGCCATAGTGCCAATCCAGGCTAAGGTGATGGCCATACCTGCCGAAATCGCCAGCACCATGGCTACACTGGGCCACAATAGATTATTGGCCAGACCGTAGAGTAACACCAGCAGGGCTCCACTACAGGGTACTGCACCCACCGCCAGGGAGAGCCAGCCGCCCCCTTCACGATCATTACACGTAAAACAATTACACAGCCTTGCCTTCGTTTGTTTAGCCTGGGGCGGCTGCGTTGCTAAAACCTGGTGAGTCAGGGGTGGCGATAAGACAACATTAGGGGTCACCGGGTGAAAATTCTTTGCAACTGGCAACGATTGCCAGAGTAGCCAGGCACCAATTATTGCGATCGCGCCATAGCTAATTAACTGCACGATCTGATAGTTCTCAGATGTACCGCCCCCTGTCTGACGCACAATGGTATCCGTAAGCACCACCACAATAATGGCCGACAACACATGGAATACGGCAATGCGCACACCCATCGTGATTCCCCGTCGTAAGCTGCCGCCTTTACCCACAAAATAGGAAATAATCACGGCTTTACCATGGCCTGGGCCGAGGGTATGCAGCACGCCATAACTAAACGCCATCAGCAGTCCCAACAGAAACGCTCCGGTTGAACGCTGGCTATGCAAATTGCCCATAGCTTGCGTCAAAATAGCAGACACCCTGACTGGCAATGTTTTCCAAATTGGCCCAGCGGGTATCACCACCTGAGGGGGTTGAGGATTCACAGAGTCGGTCTGATTCAAGGCGATGTCTGTGGGGGTCAGGGCATAACTGACATCAACCGCCCGCGAGCCATCAACACGAAACAAGTCATAGCTGGCAGGTTGTCGTCGGAGTTGGCCAGTTACTGAAACAGGTGCAAACAAGCCAGGGGCCGCAATGGCAACCGGAGGGTTTACATAGACAATCTGATTGGGTGGGGGTGGGGGTACATGAATGCAAGCTCCCACATAGGGAACCAACAGAAACTGGGTAACCCGCTGTTCCTGGTCCCAAGTAAGCGGTAAAACATAGCCTGACAGATTGACTGACTGTTCTTCTAAAACAGTATTGGTAGATTGGGACTTTTCTTGCCAATATGCTTGGGCCTGATCCACCTGGGTGAGGAGTTTATCAACGTCTAACCCTTGTTCCTCAAGGTCTTGCCTCAGCCGCTGTACTTCCTCGGTCTCCAACTCCTCTGGGTAGGTCTCATTTTGATCCAACCAGAGTTGAAGACGTACCAACATCGATAACTCGTAGGCCTGGTCGATAGATAAATGCCCATAGGGATTCTGCAACCGGGTGGTTTCAGGCTGCAGGTCCTGCCAGGTAATGGGCTGCGGCTGCGGCTGCTGTGCGGCTACTGGGTAGGCACTGGCAAACACCAGCAATATCCCCAGTAGAAAACCGATGATATAGCGCCACCAACGTTGATAACGAGCTGGGTTATCCATAAAATAGGCCCATGGCGAAAGCAATCAGGTTAATCTGTCCTATCTATCTGTCCCCAGTATATTAACTGCCAAATGATGGAATGATGGGGTGAGTAAACAAGGGCTGAGCGGAGTCGAAGCCCGGTAAGGGACAGGGTGATGGGTGGATGGCATCGCTGCCAATTTTCCGCCATCGGGTACTAGTTCGGGATACAAAAGTTGTTGTTTTTGTTGCCATCGTTACTGATCGAAGAGATCAGTTGATCTGTAAAGCCCGCTAACTGCCTGAATTTGGCAGATGACATCATACCCAGGGTGAGTAATACTTTATTGCTTTAATTATTAACAAGAACCCCTGATCTTTTCTATGCGGTCTATAAAAGACTGAGGGCGTTTTATGCCACATTTCTAATTAAAAACTCAGCGTTGATTCAGACAATCTGTGGTTAGATCGAGTCTTACTGGCTGTTCATTCCCTGCATCTGTGCCAATGGTTGCATCTGTTCAACATGTTCACGTTCCTGATACTTGCGATCGCATTGTCATCTGTGGTGGTCCCTACAGCAACTTTGCGGCTGTTACTGCATTTTTAACAACTACTGCTGACAAACCCTATCGATTGGTCACGGGCTACGTGACTGTGGCTTTTGTCTGGGAAATTGAAACAGCTGAAAAGGCTGTAAGAACAAGGGTAATGGCTTAATCACCCCATTGTTTCGCCAACCAACAACAACTCAAAACTCATAACAACAATATGTCCACCGCAACACTCACCTGGGCGTTATTAGCCGGGTATGGTTTGTTTATCTATCGCATTGTTAAAACAACAACACCTGGAAAAGTCTCAGCCTCTGAATTCTTTCAGGGACATTCACGTCAAGGGAACGATCCTGGCCTCTGGTTACTGGTATCTAGTGCGACGATCTCATGGATTTTTGCTAAATCCATTGATAATGCGGCGAGCTTAAGCAATGCCTTTGGTATTACTGGTGGCATCGGCTATGCCATTTACTACCTGAGCTTTGTGACTGCCGCAGTCACGCTCTATCTGATTCGCACGCGGGGCGGCTACCGCTCCATTTCCGAATTTTTAGTGAGCAAGTATGGCACCCTGTGTTCTCGATTATTTTTGTTAGCCATTGCCATACGTCTTCTCAATGAAGTATGGTCCAACACCAAAGTGTTTTCTCTATATTTTGGTCCTGAAGGCAGCGGTGGATATTGGTTTGCAGCACTACTGGTAACCTCGTTTACCGTCTATTACAGTCTTCTAGGTGGGTTGCGCAGCAGTTTATTAACCGATGGTGCCCAGATGCTGCTGGCGGCTGTTTTACTCGTTATTATTTTGGCTGTGTTAGGCCCAGGGCTGGTCAGTCAAGGCTTACCCCCTGCGGATCGAGATACCACCCTCGCAGGATTAACCTTCTGCGGATTAGCCTTTGTGCAAATCTTTAGCTATCCCTTCCATGATCCGGTCATGACAGACCGCGCCTTTATTACGTCTCCCAAAGTCATGTTCAAGGGATTTGTACTGGCGGGTGTGATCAGCGGCGGCTTTATCTTTCTCTTCAGTTTTGTTGGGCTCTATGCCCGTGCCTTTGCCGTTGAAGGGTCACCGATACTGGCAGTGCCCGTCTTATTTAGTTTGCCAATGTTGCTGGTGTTTAATGCCATTATGCTCACCAGTGCCGGTTCCACCCTGGATTCCACATTTTCCAGTGTGGCCAAACTGGGAGCCCGCGATTGGGCCAATCGTCGAGATCACCCCACAGAGGGTCAGGCATCCATAGGCCGCTGGTGGATTGTTGCGATCGCAATCCTTGGTAATGTACCGTTGCTAAGCATTTATCTAGGCGATCAGATTGGACCAGCCATTATTCTGGCAACCACCATCAGTGGCACCATGGTCATGGGTTTGGCTCCCATTTTCTTATTGTCCTTTATTCCCAGTGCTGGGCGTCTCAGCTTTCACTTTGCCTTTTGGCCCGGTCTCATCTTCGGCATTCTACGGGTGCTAGAAAGTGCCCTTAGCACTCAAATTTTTCCAGACTGGGTCATCATCGGAGCCGGTAGATATGCCATCGATCTGGGGGTGAATGTGTATGGCCTCATGCTATGTACAGCAGGCTATCTGATCGGTGCAGCCATCAATTACAAACAGGTCAGACCCCAAGCAGGGGCCAAAGTCTGACACTCTTCTAGGGGCATTCCTTTGTGCGGTTCGGCTGAACTCCGTCGAAGCCATGCCCTATGAGGTGCCGGTCATCAGGATTGCGGATTATCTCTCAAGAAAAAAGCCTCCGACAGTATTGTCGGGGGCTGGTGCACTGTGCGAATCGAACGCTGGAGATTACTAAGCCCTGGGCGTTGTAGCGACTGCCGCGATAGGTTAGAGGTGGATAATCCTGTAGAGGTACTCCCTTATAGGGTTCGGCTAAGTTCCGTCAAAGCCATGCCCTTCGATATCGGACGCTTGATAACAGTATGCCGACATTGCTATTCCCAGGTTTTCCATTTGGGGAAACCTGGAATGTTATTTTTTCCAATTTTGGAAATTCACAGTTAAAATCAAAAGCTCATGGTCACCGGAGGGTGCCAGTGGCGAATTTCTGTCTACTCCCCTACATGCCATGGCTGAATTTTGTCACTATCAAAAAAGCTGTAAAACGCAATAGAGATACTCGGTGACTAACACTCTTCGCAGTTTGATAGTTAGCTTGACAGTGCCCCTCTTTGGGGGTCTACTGGCACTGCCTGGTGTGGCTCAAACTCCTGCCCCAGAGCAGCCTCTGGCACCAACGGCCCTGGCACCACTGCCGACGCCCCTTTACCACCTAGACCGAGATCCTCAACCGGTCAAATTACCTGCTTCAGAGCTGAGAAAATGGCCGCCCCCCAATGAACAAATAGATGAACTGACTGACACACAGACCGTTGAACTCGTGCTCCAACTCGACCAACGTCAGCTGCATGTCTATCGGGGAGATACCCTTGAAAAGACGTTTCCTGTCGCGGTGGGTAAAACTGGCTGGGAAACACCTACCGGCAGCTTTGAAGTGTCTTATATGCTCGAAAATCCAGGCTGGACCAATCCATTTACAGGCGATTTGATGCCCCCTGGCCCTAATAACCCATTAGGGGAACGCTGGATTGCTTTTTGGACCGATGGCCGCAATGAAATCGGGTTTCACGGTACCCCCAATCGGGACTCCATTGGCCAGGCAGCTTCCCATGGATGTGTTCGTCTGTATAACGAACACATCCGCGAACTCTATGAGCTGGTTACCCCCGGCACATTAGTCACCGTTTTGCAGTAACCGTTTTGCCTTAAGCAGGGCGCTGCCGCCTCACCTACCATAGCCCCCGAGGGCTGTTGTTAAGGGGGCCTTCACCACCAATAGCGTCCTCAGTATCTTCATTGGCCAGGTCTTCGGCATCCGAGTCTTCAACCGCTGAGTCTTCGGCATCCGCGTCTTCGGCATCAGGGTCGTCAGCAATTTCATCGTCTGGAGCGGCGTCTGAATCTTCCGGTGATTCCGCTGCAGCTGGCTCATCAGGATTTTCTTCAACGGCGGTATCGGGGTCGTCCACATCCGTATCTTCCCCTGGAGATTCAGAGTCAGCATCATCCGGTAAATCGATTGATGTGGGCTCATCGTCCTCAGGTAAAACGTCAGTCGGTTCTGGCTCTAGTTCAGCACCTGGGGTAGGATCAGGCGCTCCTTCAAATTCTCCTCCATCTGCCGGCGGTGTGGGAGTCGGGACGTCCTGACCATAGACGATAGGGGTCACTCCTAGGGTGAAACTAATGGCTGAGATCACGGCTAATAACAGACGAACCTTGGAAAATCGGTTGGAAAAAGTAAGCATAGCTATGCTCCTGCAAAAACAATGTCACGATTCAGGTAAATCGATCGGCCTGTGATCACATGTCACATTGCCATCGACCAAGCGTCCTTGTTGCCATATGCCTGATTCTGAGGTGCCATCGGCAAAGATATACACCCCCTCACCATTGCACTTATTAAACTCAAAATCGCCGATGTAGCGATCGCCATTTTCTAACATCCACACACCACGACCACTAAATAAATCATTTTGAAATTCGCCCACATATCGACGGCCAGTTTCAAAGGTAAATGTGCCACAACCATTGCGTCGACCGTCACGATATTCACCATCGTAGCGATTACCATTGGTGAAAAGCATGCTGCCACGACCGTTGGCTGGCTTACCATCGGCAAACGGGCCATAAAATCGGGTACCGTTTTGATAAATGTGATCGGGCTCGTCGGCCTTAATGGGCGTAACGTCAGGCTCGTTACACACGAGCTGAATCGTTATGGTGCCATCAGGAGTCACAAATTTAGGACCTTTAGGGCGCAGTATAAAGTAGAGGCCGACGACGGCGGTTGCGATCGCACCGCCTATCATCACTATTCGAGGTAACAAAGGCGGCGGCTTTACCAATACCTGCACCTGGGAAGCAACCGGTGACACATCAGGAGCCACTGTAGGCTGTTTAGACGGCAAAGGCGTCAGCTGTTCAACAGGTGCAGGTGGTGGCGAGGCGCTCTCAGCCCCCACCTCTAAACAAGTACCTTGTAAATTAGCGTTTGTAAAATTAGCATTATCAGTCACCGCATCGGACAAATCTGCCTCACTCAGATTTGCCTCTACAAAGTTGCCATCCTGCAAATTAGCCGCCGCTAAACAAGCCCCTTGCAAACTAGCATTATTCGCATAAATACCACTAAGATTGGCCTCCGCCAGGTCAGCGCCATCTAAATTTGCACCAATCAAACACGCCCGACTGAGATTGGCTTTGCGCAGGTTAATGCCCTGTAGCGACTTTTCAAATAAGTAAGCAGATTCTAATTCGGGGCACTCATCAGGATGCTCTTCACGCCAATGATTCCAGGCTTCTACACCCTGCTCGATGAGTTCTAGATAATCGATCGTTATCATGTCAGCCCCAATAGACCCTCAAGAAGGTTGACAAAGACATCTACAGTTACAGCTATACAGATACTATTACCGCAGAAGGGATAAGCATTGTGCAACGCATTTAAGGACGCATCGGGAAACTGTCACACTGATTAACAGCACCAAAGATCTCAAAAAGCCGCTTGCATCAACAACAAGCGGCTTTTTGATCAATCACTGTCTCAAAACATAGTTTGACAGTAGTTTGGCAATACTGACCGACTTACGCCTCTACCCAAACAGAGACAGAACCACCATTACAGCGAAATTCTGCCCAACCCGACTCATTAGTAGTAATCGGCGTCTTCACATGCTCAGTCAGGTCATAGAACTGAGTATTTGCCTTACCCACTTCCATCCACTTAGAACCCTCAGGACCATCGCTCATAATCACAGCCATCGCCTGGGGATGCTCTGGGTCTCCTAGTCGAGTCCAACCAATGGTATTGAAATGATCAAAATAATCATACTGAGGACCATAGGCGAAGTGCTTGCGGGCATACAAAAACTTATCAATCAGCCAACGATGAGCATGAAGGGTGATGGGATACTTATTGCCATCTTTGCCATAGTCTTCATACTGAGCACCATAGTAATCAGCATAGAAAACACAGGGATAACCTTCTGCTCGCAACAAGATAAGGGCATAGGCCAAGGGTTTAAACCAAGCCTCTACCGGAGCCTCTAACGCTTGTAGTGGCTGAGAGTCATGGTTTTCAACAAACGTGACTGCCTGGGTAGGACGCGTTTGCATCATCGTCCCATCCAGAATTTTGCCCATGTCATAATGCCCTCCCGCTTTACTGGCATAGTGGAAGTTATAGTGCAAAGGCACGTCAAACACCGACATCCGACCTTGCACAGCATCTACATACCATTGGAGGGTACCAAGGTCGTTATACCAGTACTCACCCACCATAAACAGATCTTTCTGAGCATAGTGTTCCAGAGCATCAATCCACAGCGGAAAATACCAGGCAGAAATATGCTTAATTGCATCAAGCCGGAAACCATCTACACCGGTTTGCTCTAGATACCACTTACCCCAGTTTTCAACTTCTTTTTGCACATCGACACTTTGAAAGTCCACATCGGCTCCCATCAGATAGGCAAAATTTCCTTTCTCTAGGGCGACATCATCATCAAATGCCTTTCCTTCAAAGAGATAAACCGTATTGCTATCTTTGGAGTAGTCATCATAGTCAACGGCATCAAAATGCCACCAATGCCACTCAAAATCAGAATATTTCTTACTCCCGTCCGGCAACACGCGTCCTGGAAAGGTGAAATGCGTATAGGCATTAATGTCCTGCTGCCCACCTTTGGGATTTAAGCGATCATTCTGCCAAAAGGGGGTAGCTTTCACAACTTCCGTCTGGTTGGCCCCCATCCGATGGTTCAGCACACCATCGGCATAGACCTGGATACCAGCCGCTTGAAGCGCTTGAACGGCACTTAAATACTCGTCTCGGGTACCGTACTTGGTACGCTTCGAGCCACATTGATCAAATTCACCCAGGTCATACATATCGTAAACGGCGTATCCCACATCGTAGCCACCACCCATGCCTTTATAGGCTGGAGGCAACCACATCGCCGTAAATCCCGCATCTGCTAATTCCTTAGATCGAGTATTGACTTGATTCCATAGGCTGCCGTCCCCCGGCACATACCAATGGAAATATTGCATCATGACACCATTTAGTGCAGACATTTATGACAGCTCCTTTGAATAACAGGTGAGTAAGCAAAACACTGAATTCAGACAATAGAGGGAGAATGTACTGACTATTGAACTCAGAATATACAGGCTATAACAACCACAGAGATTGCTTAGAGCACGGCTGCAATACTTAGCCACAGGACACCAAACAAGCTCCATCGTCACCAGAAGAGATTCCTGGCTTGAGGATGTGACATTAATCACACGCCAATGAATTTATCCTACTAATCCCACTGATACAAAATCCTGACTAATAGCACCCAGTATCGAAGGGTATGGCTTCAACGGTGAGTTCAGCCGAACCGTACAAGGGAGCGCCCCTACAGGATTATCCATTTTTAACCGGGTTTAATGGATTCGGAGTGGATATCAGACACAAATAGAAGCCATGCAGATCAACCTACATGACTTCTATTTGCAAGGCTCAAAAACAATTTAATCGCGGTAATCGCAATAACAATTAGTAACGGCGATCCCCTTTGTTACCCCAATTTCCCCCTGATCCTCCCCGAGGCTCACGGGGCTTAGCTTTGTTAACCTTGAGTACGCGTCCCATCCACTCAGCACCGTCTAAAGCCTCAATGGCAGCGGTCTCTTCCGCATCTGTCTCCATCTCAACGAAGGCAAACCCACGAGGTCGACCTGTTTCTCTATCGGTAGGTAGATGAGCACTTTTGACGGTACCGTACTCAGCGAAAACATCAGTCACATCTTCTTTGGTGGCATCGTAAGACAAATTGCCAACATACACTGACATATGAGATTCTCCAAACATTCAAATTCAAAGGACACAGAGTTATATTCGGAGAACCATTTTAGAAAAGATTGCATAGCCGAAAATAAATCTGACCAAACGCTAGCACAGAGCCAGGGATAGTGCATAAAAATGCAGCAAAAATCAATTTTTGCCGTTGCCGATTTAGAGGATGAATCGTCTGTGGAACTTTCAAACAGCCTAAATTCAACGGATGGAATCATGGGGGAAGCTCAGCAACGCCCAATCTTTAAAGGATTCAGACATTCTAGCGACCGCTTCCATCCCATTCACAACGAAAACCGATGTTTGTGTAGACTTTCTACTGTAGGGAAAACCTACTCAAAAAAATAGGCTATACGGTGACTTGGGCCATCACCGTTACAGCGATCGCATCAGGGAGTGTTGGTAAAGGCTCAAACTTCCAACCTAGGCGAACCTGATAATCATTAATCATTGTGAGAAACCCTAATCCTGAGCGCGTAGTATCGTTTTCCATAGCGCTCTCTTCCACTTGTTGTAGGTATAACTCCTGGGGATCAGATGCTAATAATTCTTTAATAAATATCTGGAATTCCTCTGCTTGGACTTTATTAACACTATTGGTAGCGAATATAACAGCAACTAACTCTGGATTCTCTAGAAAATAAATTCCAAGTTTTACTTGATGGGTAGACGTTTCTAAATTGAACTTCACAGCGTTTTCGATGAGTTCATTAGCGACATAGCTAATGGAGCCCTGGGCTTCTTTTATCCTTTGTTCCTCTTCAGGGTTATTCTCATCTAATGGCAGAAAATTAATAAAACAATTGGCCAAAAAATGCGCTGACAGCCGTTGATTACGCCAAAGGTTTTTAATATCTTCTGATGTAGAGGTAAAACTCAGTTCTAGGGAATCGCGCTCAGGAGGAAGAATAGTAATATAATCACCAAAGATCTGATGCATCCAATTTTCTCCTGGAACGTCGATTTATATAAGATCTGTTAGGGGAATCTTTGGTTAAGGGTTAATTCAGAGAGAAGGGCCAAACTATACGAAAGTATTACTGCTGTTTGAGGACAAGCAGGGTAATATCATCAAATATTTTTTGTTCACCAATAAACGCTTTAACATCGTTAATAATAGCTCGTTGAACATCTTCAGCCGTACTACCATGCCAACTTTGGGATATCACCTGGCGCAAACGAGGCATACCATATTGTTTTTTATGTGAATTATAGGCTTCAGGAATTCCGTCAGTGTAGAGTACAATCCCGTCACCAGGCTGCAACTGAACTTTGACATAGCTAATGAAGCCACCTATATCATCGTCCAACCCAATTGGCATCCCTAAGTCCATCGTATCAATGCTCTCAACCGTGCTATCGACTCTAACGATAAGAATCTCTTCATGCTGACCACTAATACTAACGTATCCGTCTGAATAGTTGAGAATAGCAAGGGTTAAGTTCTTTTCAGAGTCCATCCGCTGGACATTCTGATAGATCGTACTATTCACGGTTTCTAGAAACTTAATGGGGTCATGTTCTTGAATTTCTTTGAGGGTTCGCACCGCCGTTTGGGTCATGAGCATCAACATACCGCTTTCCAGGCCATGCCCTGTGACGTCACCAATGCCTAAGGTAACGATACCCTCCGTCTCTAAAACATCATAATAATCTCCACCCACTTCATCGGCAGGTTCCATAAAGCCAACAATATCGAGGCCGTCCACATTTTTTAGTTCTTCAGCCTTAGGCAATATCATTTGCTGAATTTGTCTAACAACATCGAGTTCTGCCCCCATCCGCAGGTTTTCGGCCTTTAATTTGTCATTTAAGGTACTAATTTGAGCATTAGCATTAGCAAGTTCTGCCGTACGCTCTTTAACTTTATCTTCTAATGTTTCAAAAGATGTTCTGAGCTGACTGGCCATGCTATCGAACGAGTACGCTAACGTGCGTAATTCGCGGATGGGACCTGTTTCACTATCGCTCAGTCTAAGCTCTCCATGTTTTAGGTCTCCGCTGGCAATGGCTTTAGACGCTTGAGTAATACGTAATACAGGCTGGGTCAGCCAGCGGGTAATTAATAACCCAACACCGACTGCAACCCCAAGGGCCAGTAATGTTAGTGCAATGGTATTACGATTATTGGCATAGATTTGTCCCATAAAATCAGCTTCTGGAATGGCAACCACAATTAGCCAATCAAGACCACGGCCATCACGAAATGGGAGAACTTGGACAAAATGCCGCTGTCTATGAAGTTTAAAGTTGAGCTGTTGCGATCGCGAAATTTCCTTAAGGCTGCCAAACCGTTTTTCAATATGTTGCGTGGTTCCCTGCACCAAAGGATCTTGACTATCCACAGCCTGTAAAAATTGGGGATCTTCTTCATCTCCTAACATTAAGGGTTCATCCGCCGAACTCGAGATCAAACGACCTTCACGGTCCACAACAAACGCCTGGCCTGACTTACCAATATCTAAATCTCTTAAGAAATCCCGAAACTCTTCTGGTAAGACAACATCAGCCGCACACACACCCAACAAACGTTGCCCTGCTCTATCGTAAACAGGCAATGCCGCTGTGATATTGGGTAGACCTGTGGTAAACGCAATATAAATATCTGTCCAAACTGGTTGCTGGGCTTGGGTAGCTGACCGATACCAGGGGCGCTGTCTAGCATCAAATATAGTTTTTAACTGACGTAGAAAATAAGTCCGTTGCCCCCGGACATTGAGGGTGTAATATTGACGCTTAGCCTTAGTTGCAGCATTGCTATAGGACAGCTGTAACGAACCATCTTCTGGGTCTCGTAAAACACCAAAGAAATCTCCTCGATTGTTACCACAGTAAACAAACGCCACATTTGGGGCAATTTTCATTTGTTGATAAAGCTGGGCTTCGCCACGGGTGGCAGTTGTGACATCAATCACGCCATGAATCAATGCCGTTGAATTCAATCGATTGATTTCGTGGGGGGTTTCAAAGTAGCCCTGCAGTTCTCTCTGAATTCGGGCTGACACCTCGGTGCGTAGCTGAGAGGTTAAGTCTTGTACAGCCTGTTGACTATTGCGAAATGAAAGATAGCCAACTAACCCTACAGTGGCACAAATTTGGAGAACAAATGGAACCACCAGGATTCTGCGCATAGGAATGCGAAAATCACTAGGTAATCCACTAAACAAGCGTTTCATGCTTATACTCCACCTTGGCTGCTGGGGACAATCAAGTCTTGAGGCAGACTAATAGAACTACTCTACGTCCAACCGTAGGCTAGGAAGAAATTTCTGGAGATTTCTCAATGATTTGCCCTGCCAAGGCACCTCATGGGAACCCAAAATGGTTAACTGAATCTCTTTCTTTTTGCGTAAACCCAAGACAAATTTAGACAACATACTGATACCAGAGCTGTTGAGAAACCCTAACTGTCTTAGATCGATGGTCATGACAGCAGGGTTGCCACTGGCTATCTCCTGTAGCAAGTCTTTAATCGGAGCGTAATCTTTGGGACCGCTTAATGCCAACTCACCCTGAAACGTTACAACGACAGCATCGGCATCGTAGTGAACAACGTAATCTTCGCCTTTGATTTCCTGATTGGCCATTAGCAGCATCTTTTGCTAGTACAGGGTATGTAGAGAAATTATCCTTCACTAAGTCCCTTAAGCACCAAGCCCCTTTCCAGTTTTTTAGGATGGAGAAATGATAGCTTGGACCGCAACCGTCGTGTAGATGGAGCTGTTTTCGATCTTGATTATTTATAGAGAATGACCATGCAGAAAGGCTTCTATGGTATCAATTAGGCGATCAATTTCCGCCTCAGTCGTAAAGTAATGGACACAAGCTCGCACACAGCTGGGTGACAATAGGGTGCGTAGATAGAACTGTTGCGATTCCAAATAGGTAACAAGTTTTTGATGCAGATCTGGGGAATACTCTCCTGCTTGAAAAAGTTGAAAGGATACTAAACCAGACTCTGGAGGCGACTTCAAAAGACACTGGACTGCCCGCAGGCTGTTGAGCTTACCCCAGAGATAACTGCTGAGCTGACAAATGCGAAAGTAGCGTTCTTCCGCAGTGCCCCAGCTATTATGGGCTGTGATCGCAACCCGTAAGCCACTACATAGCGCCACATTAGAGGTAGCCACTTCATACCGCCGGGCATCGGACTGCCACCCCGTAGGCTGTCCCTCTTTGTTCATAGTAATGCCGCGCCAACCAATAAACGTCGGTGACAGATCCTCCATCGCTGCGGGACTGACATACAGCCCCCCCAAGCCAGCCGGACCGCAACACCATTTATGGCCGGTAAATGCATAGAAATCCACACCGGTCTCAGCCATCTGTAGGGGTAACATACCTACCGATTGAGCAGCATCTGACAAAACACGCACCGTCTGGGGTTGCGCATGGCACAGCTGACAGATCTCCGTTAGTGGCATCACCTGACCCGTATTCCAAAGAACGTGGCTCACCACCACCAAACGGGTATTGGGACGCAATTGGGATTGAATCATGGCCACCGGATTGGCCCTATTGATCTGACTGAGGTGAGGAAAAATACTGACCTCTAAGTCGAAGCGTCGCTGTAGCTCATACACCGCCGCAAAAATACCAGGATGCTCGCAATCCGATAGCAGGATATGATCACCGTTACGCCAGGACATCCCCCACAGCGCAATGTTACAGCCAACAGTAACATCCTCCGTCAGCACCATGGTCTGGGGTGACACACCTAGCTCGTCCGCCAAAACACGTCGGGTTTTCTCCCCTTCAACCTGCATCCATGTATTAACCGCACTCCCAAAGGGACCGCGAGTTTGCATGGTCTGATGGGCAAACTGAATTGCCTTCAGCGCATTGAGCACCATCGGGCCTTGACCACCGTAGTTGAAATAAGATTTGTTTTGCAGCGCTGGAATTGTCTGACGATATTGCGCAATGCTGACACTCATGAAGGCACAACCAAGCCAGTTAAAGATTTATCAAGTTTAATCTATCCTGCATCGGTTATTTTGTCCGTAAAGACAGGCTTTCTGGGGGTTTTTTACAGATTCCGGATGGAGGTTAAATCGATCTGAACCTATTTACTATCAGGCCGGGTAAATTGTAAAAGAGATTACTATTCCGCATTAACTACTTAATGGTTAATGCTGTAGCGACCATAACGGAAACCGATACTAATGCGCCTTTCACGCTCGATTTTGCCAGTGGGGTTAGCAGCCCTAACACTAGCCAGCTGTGGCCCTTCAAAGGTCGCTCAGTGCAACGCGTTTGCCGATGTGATCAATCAGGCCCAGGTGTTCAAGGATGAATTTGAAACTGAAATCGATAGCTTCACCCAACAGGCCCAAGGTGCTGAAAGTCTAGGGGACATCCAAACCGCGGCCACCCAATACATCAGTGCAGTCGAAAAGGTGGTGGTTAGCATCGATGGCATGGTCACTAGCCTGGGTGAGTTAGAACTGGCTGATGAACAGTTATCCCAATACCGTGACGGTTACGCCGAAATCATTTCTGGCTCAGCCACAGAACTCAATGTGGCCGGTGAAGCCATGCAGCTGGTGGCCAATGCCGAATCAGAAACTGACCTCAGCAATGTATTGGAGGAATTTCAAGGCAAAGCCAACAATGCATTCACCAATTTGCAAACCTTGTCGCAAAACGAAGCCACCCTGGTGAATGACATTAATACCTATTGTGGTGCCGAGGTCCCCATCGGCACTGAAGAAACGGCTCCCGCAGCACCTGCCGATGAATAGGTAGGCCTTCACGATAGAATCTATAGCGCCGCTTGCTGATTCCATCGCCATGGTTACCTCGTCTTCTGCTTTGCTTATTGAAACTGATGCCGCCTCTCACCAGGCGTGGACTATTACGGCCAATGGTCGAGGGCTAAAAGGGCGGCTCCAGGTGCCTGGCGATAAGTCTATTTCCCATCGGTCTCTAATGCTGGGAGCGTTAGCCAGCGGTGAAACTCGCATTAAAGGGTTACTGCTGGGAGAAGACCCCCGCAGTACTGCGGCTTGTTTTCAGGCCATGGGGGCTAAGATTTCTGACCTAGAAGCAGAATGGATCACCGTCCAAGGCTTAGGAGTGGGCAACCTCCAGGAGCCTAATATTGTTTTAGATGCGGGCAACTCAGGAACCACGCTGAGACTCATGCTGGGGTTACTAGCTTCGCAACCAGGTCGTTTCTTTACCGTGACCGGTGATGATTCTTTGCGATCGCGCCCCATGGCACGGGTGATCACCCCCCTGACTACGATGGGCGCTCAGATTTGGGGCCGCAATAACAACCAGCTTGCGCCCTTAGCCATCCAAGGCCAAACGTTATCTCCTATCCATTACCAATCTCCCATTGCCTCAGCCCAGGTCAAGTCCTGCATCTTACTGGCTGGCCTCTCAGTGGATGGTGATATTACAGTTACCGAGCCCAGCCTCTCACGCGACCACAGTGAACGCATGCTCAGTGCCTTTGGCGCTAACCTAACTGTTGATCGAGACGCCTGTCGCGTGACACTACACGGCCCGAGCCAGCTGCAAGGGCAAACCGTGATTGTCCCTGGCGACATCAGCTCTGCCGCCTATTGGATGGTGGCCGCCGCCATCGTACCTGGATCAGACCTCGTAATTGAAAACGTCGGCGTCAATCCAACCCGTACTGGAATTTTAGAGGCGCTACAACGGATGGAAGCCGATATCACCTTGGAAAATGAGCGGGAAGTCACGGGAGAACCCGTCGCTGACATTCGGGTACGTACCAGTCAACTCAAGGCCTGCACCCTTGGTGGCGATCTCATTCCTCGCTTGATTGATGAAGTCCCCATTCTGGCCGTGGCCGCCCTCTTTGCTGATGGCACTACGCGCATTGAAGATGCTGCCGAACTGCGGGTCAAAGAAAGCGATCGCATCGCTGCAACCGCCAGCCAACTCAACCAACTAGGTGCATCCGTCAGCGAGCTCTCCGACGGTCTAGAAATTCAGGGTGGAACCACCCTCACGGGCGCAAATGTCGATAGCTTTACCGACCATCGTATTGCCATGAGTCTCGCCATTGCGGCCCTGCGCGCCGCTGGCTCTACCACCATTCACCAGGCAGAAGCCGCCGCTGTATCCTACCCCCCCTTTGCTAAAACCCTAGAGGAATTTGCCCTTTAGACTTTGAGTAAATTGCATCTTGAGTCAGGGCAGCTGTTGCGTAAAAATTCCCAATCCCTATTCCCCTCTCCCAACTCGATTGATTTCTCTCCACGTCGGGAATTCTAGAGCAACTGTGGAAACCATCAAGGGGAAGCCATCCAACGTTGCTCAAGCGACTGGTTGTCCTGCCTCCGCCATGCCATCTGTTGCCCGATTTTTGATCAGGGTTGCAACATAGCATCTATGCAAAAGATTTTATTGATTGGGTCATCGAAGTTATATACGTCAACAACGGAGCAAACGATTGCAGCTGCAGGCTACATCGTTGAACGGGCAGACACAGGCACTGCTGGGTTGGAGCTAGTCCGTGCTCAAAATCCTAATCTGGTGGTCTGTGATTGGGAGTTAAGTGATTGCAATGGTCACTACGTGCTGAAACAAATGCGTAAAGACCTACAGCTAGCGGTCACGCCATTTATCATGCTGAGCCCACTGTATGACCGAAAACACCTGCGTCACACCATGCAGATGGGGGCAGATGACTGTCTGATCCATCCATTTGCGGATGATGTCTTGATTGCTGCAATCTCAGCCCGATTAAAACATCAAGAAGCGATTACCAATCACTACCTCAGCCATTTACGGCTAGCCGCAGAACACCTGAATCGGCTGTCCTACTATGACAGTCTCACCAAACTACCTAATCATCTGTTATTTGAGCAACGGTTTACTCAACTCATCCAAACATCGGCTAACCCCATAGCCTTGCTTTCCCTCAGTCTGGATCGCCTCAGGCAAATCAACAACATTTTAGGCTACCCAGCCGGTGATAGCCTTTTGCAATCCACCAGCCATCGACTCCAGGCCTGTCTCCCCAATGGTACGATGCTGGCCCGACTGACCGGCAATCAGTTTGCGATCGCCCTCAGCAACATAGATAGCCTGGTCACCGTCAAAAAGCTGGCAACAGAGCTGATGGATGCCCTAAGCCGCCCATTTTCACTACCTGGCCACGAAGTTTTTCTCACCGCTAGCGTAGGCGTAGCCATGTATCCCCACAACAGCCGAGAATTAACGGTGCTCATGCGCCAGGCCGATGCGGCCCTGGAATATGCCAAACGTCAAAAAAGTAACTACTGCCAGTTTTATCAACCTGATATGGTAGTCGCCACCGAATATCAAATTCGGTTAGAAACCTGGCTACGCTATGCCCTGGAACGCGATGAATTTGAAGTGCACTACCAGCCTCAACTCAATCTACAAACGGGCCAGATCGAAGCAGCAGAAGCCTTGATTCGGTGGCACCATCCCGAAGCAGGCAATATATCCCCCGGTTTGTTTATCCCACTGGCCGAAGAAACAGGATTGATTATCTCCATCGGCCAATGGGTACTAGAGACAGCCTGCCGCCAAGTCCGCCAATGGCAAGATATGAATCTGGGTCTGCGCCACGTATCAGTAAACTTATCCAGCGTCCAGTTTAACCAGGGCAACCTGAGTCAGCGAGTGGCCCAGACCCTGCAAAATATTGGCTTATCCCCACGCATGCTAGAACTGGAAATCACCGAAACCGCATTGATTCAAGATGCCAATGCCGCCATCCGCACATTAAATGAACTTAAACACTTGGGCATTCGTTTAGCTGTGGACGATTTCGGTACTGGGTATTCATCCTTGAGCTATTTGCAGAAACTGCCCATCGACACCCTCAAGATTGACAACTGTTTTGTACGCGGCGTCACCACTGACCCCAAAAATCAGGTTATTCTCAAATCGGCCATTGATATGGGGCATGATTTAGGACTTTGTATCATTGCAGAAGGTGTAGAGACCTTGGATGAACAAAGTCTATTGGAAACCTATCAATGTGATTTTGCCCAGGGCTATTTCATCGGCAAACCGATGAGCGCTCAGCACCTACAAGCTTATTTAGAACAACAAACAGCACTGGTCAGTTTAGCGTCGTAATCATCGCTAACGGCCTTTTGGGGTAGTTTTTTGGAGATACCGTAGTTATGCCAAAGGGCCAGGGAATAATAGGCACATAGCTAGACAGTACATACTACGAGACTTAGGTGTATAACCCGCATTAGCTAGTGGTTAGCGAGTTACCATAGCGTTGGCCCTAGATCGTTCTTATATATCAGGATGCTTGGGGCACCGACAAGTAAACACGTTTCTGGGTTGCGGGTTAGGCAAAATATATGTGGCGACAGTGGAGAAAGGTCAACAACTACGTCCATAGCGTACAAACGTATCAAGATATGAGCCCTGATTTAACCATACGAAATCAGGTCAATCAATCACTACGGCAGCATCGTACTCCCCTATCATCAGAGGACTGGTGCAACGAATGCCATCGAGTCACGCAATCTGCGCCTACAACCCTGAGGTTTATCTACCGAACCCTAGAAAAATATTCCGGTATCGAATTTAGTCGCGTCAGACCCCAGGATCACCTAGTGGAGGATCTGCAATTTCCGATGGTGTGCTGGTTTGACTGGTCGACAAGCTTTTGTGACGAGGTCATCCAGCACTTTGATATAGATATTAGCGACTGCTTTGATGAAACGCGCTGCGATACCCTAGCCGACTTGATCATGTTCTTGGATGCCTGTTTGGCCAGTCAATCATCTCCAGCCAACTAATGCCACTGCTGATCCTAAATCAGCAATGCCGACTAAATATTACAGACCGAAACTAACCAAGTAAGGTTGTAACAGCGTTACATTAAAATGTAATCCTGGCTCTTATTGACTAGCCCTGCCATGCCTAGAACTCAGCGCAACGATAATTTCATCGATAAATCCTTTACGGTCATGGCCGATATGATCCTAAAGATGCTGCCAACGAAAAAGCAGGCAAAAGAAGCCTTTGCTTACTATCGTGACGGCATGTCTGCCCAGGCCGATGGCGAATATGCAGAAGCCCTAGATAACTATGACGTAGCCCTAGAGCTAGAAGAGGATCCCTACGATAAGAGCTTCATTCTCTACAACATGGGGCTAATCCACGCCAGTAACGGTGACCATGATGCAGCTTTAGAAAAGTATGCGGCAGCCATCGCACTTAACCCCCGTATGCCCCAGGCATTAAATAATACTGCCGTCATCCACCACTACCGAGGTGAGCAGGCCGAAGCAGCGGGTGATAAAAAGGCTGCTGAAGTTTTTTATGACGAAGCGGCTAGCTATTGGCTGGAAGCATTACGCATGGCTCCCAATAACTATATTGAGGCGCAAAACTGGTTGAAGAATACGGGTCGAATGGCAGCAGATGTATTCTTTTAACTCATACATTGGACGGTGGGCAGAGCCCACCCTATCCTTTATTTACTTACGATTAGCCTTTCCCAAATGATTGATTTAGAACAGGTTCGCAAGGTGGCGCTCCTAGCTCGTTTAGAGCTGACAGAAGCAGAAGAGCAGCAGTTTACAGAGCAGCTAAGCGGTATTTTGGACTATGTGCAGCAGCTCAATGAGTTGAACACAGAGAATATTGAACCGACAACTCGGGCCATTGAGCTGAGCAATATTACTCGACAGGATGAGTTAACTCCCTTTGCAGATCGAGAGTCTATCTTGGATATTGCACCGGACCGTGAAGATGATTTCTTCAAGGTGCCTAAAATTCTTGGCAGTTAGTTGATTCAGTCGATTCGATTGGTGAAGACGTTCCATGGTTTGTAAAGACGTTCCATGGAACGTCTCAAAATTAATGGTTATCGCCAAGGAATTGCAGGTAGTCGTTGCTCATTTCTTTAACAGCGGCTTCGTAAAATTGTTTGCCATGTTCTGGTGTGGCCAAGTCTGGGTTAGAACCCATGCGACCATCGGTATAAAATCGTCGAAAATCAACAGCGCCATAAATACGATGGCCCGAGGGAGCAACTTGAGGGTCTAGGGGAGCTGATTTAATGAAATCAGGATAAGCATATTGCGTTAGGGCAACTTCACTGGGCGTGGCGTGGGAACCTTCTTGATCCCCGTACAGTTCCTTGGCAAGAGCATAGACAGATCGACACATAAACCAGTTAGCCAGTTTACAGCGCACATTTTCCGCCCCTGAGATATTGAGATCAGCCAGGGTCGCATAGGTTTCCGAGAAGGCAGCTTTAAGGGTGGCCATGTTGCCACCATGGCCATTAATAAAGTAGAACCGGTTAAACCCAGCTCGCGCTAATGGCTTAATGTAATCCTGAATGAGGGCAATTAACGTACTGGGTCGTACACTAATGCTGCCGGGGAAGGCCGTGTGATGCAGTGCCATGCCAACATTAATGGTAGGGCCGATCAGAGCATCCGTTTGCTCACCCACACCCGCAGCCACTGTTTCTGCACAAATGGCATCGGTGCCAATCAAACCTGTGGGACCATGCTGCTCGGTGGAACCAATGGGAAAAATAATGCCTTGCGATCGCAACAAATAGGCTTCGACGTCAGGCCATGTACACAGATGCAGTTTCATTGCTTCACCTTCATCAGTGGTCAACCTATGATCTGGGTGGTCAAACTTCGTTAACCTCCCTTAAGCTGTATTTAAGATGTGGTTGCAATACCATAGGTATGACTGCGAACCACAGTAGTCGCTTAGATGACAGGTAGATTTCTATGCTACATCGCAAGATATACCAACTCTCATGCGACGGTCGTGAGGTGTGGGTGTTTTTAAGGGATCAGCACCGCTGGATTGAGCGGGCTAAGATTTTAAACATCGAGGGCGATCTCGTAACTCTACGCTACGAAACCGAAGAAGATGACAAGCGCTGCGCATGGGAAGAAATGGTGCGGTTAGAGAGTATTGGTTCAATTCAGCAAAAGCTGGCCACGGTTCCCAAAGGAGATACGGAAATCATAATCTCGGACGATTGTCCCACATCTGAACAAATTCACGAATAGTCGCGTTCCATGTAGGGGCGTTCCATGGAACGCCCCTACCGAGATGTAAATTCTGGGCAATGCCCATCTGGAGCCACTAGCCGACCAAACAATGGTGAGCGAGGCTGCTGACAGCTACGTTGCTGATAGAACTGACAGTTATCACAGGCAATGCGATCGGGAGCTAATCGGTTGGTAATCTCAACCAGCTCCGATGAATCTACGCCTCGTAGCACCAGGTTTTCACCCTGCCAGCGGGCCTCGATAATGCCTGTTTCAGCAAAACTTTGCCAGCGGGCATCAGCAGTAATGGTCGGTGGCAATTGAAGCGAGACCTGATCCCGAGAGTCGCTCACGGTGCCCTCAAAGGTGGGTTCACTGGGTGGAGGTAGAGAAGCAAATCGGGTATCTAGAAATAGCGATAACGGATTTCCCGGCAAAGGAATATGCACCTGATAGCGACTCTGGAGGGATTCTAAATTCGCTAAGGCACTAAGACGCTCTAGTTGACCATGGACCAACACCACATGGCGCGGTCGCAAATTATGGATCAGCTGTGTCGTCCCATCACCATCGCAGTGGCTATATAGCTGATAGGTTTCAAGCTGCACCGTGCCGGAAACCGTGGCATTTTTTAAACTATCAAACCAGTCATAAGCAGGACCATGGGCATCCAACTCCCGTTGCCAGCTCTTCAAATCCGCCTGTTCTGGCAAAAAGACACTCCAAGCCCCCCGATATCGTTGGCAATAGAGATCAACGGGAGTAGCTGGGTGCACTAATAACACCGCAGGTGCATCGAAAGACCCTATTTGCGGTTCTAGCGGTAGGCTCGACAACCGTTTAATCGTGGGATTGATGCGATCATCCCAAAAAATAGATTGATGCTGGGCAAAGTTCTGGACATTGCGGGGAAATGCATCGGGCATCTGCTCCAAAAGCTCCAGATAGGCATCACAGCTGCTAGCCAAAGCGGGATCAACCCAAATAGTTAAAGGCTGACCGGTAAAGTGATAATGACTGCGCCAGAGCATGAGCAGCTCTTGCCCCAGGCCTAGCATCGGTACCGGAAAAACCACACAGCGTAACTGATCGAGGTGCGATCGCAGTCGCTCAATCAGCTGATGTTCCTGCTGCCGCCGATTTGGATAGCATGTCGCCCCCAAACTTCCTTCCACAATCAGCACATCGGGGTTTAAGCCTCGCAGTGCCGCTAAGGGCAACCCATCCACCAGGCGTGTACTGGAGAGAAAACAATCCCCGGTGTAAAAAATTTTGTAGGTACGACTATCTTGAGCGTAGGTAAACAGGGTGCAAGCCGCTCCCGGCAGGTGCCCAGCGGGCCAGAGCTCCACAGTTAAATTATCCGCCAGCTCAATCGGCATGCGCCAGGGCAAAATTTGGATGGAGTCAGCCAGAAGCCTATCTCCTAATAGAGCAACTGTCCCCGCCGTGGCATATATCGGTACATGGGGCCACCATTGCCTGAGTAAGTTTAAGCTGCGGCCATGGTCAACATGGGCATGGCTGCAAAACACAGCATCAGGCGGAGGATGCTCCTCCAAAGGAGTGATATCTTCTAAACCGCAATCTAACAGGATGCGATGACGACCAATAACCAGACCTAGACTAACGCCTTCATCGCCATGGCCCACACCATAGGGATAACAGACGACGGTATTCCCATCGGCTATAGCAGAGGATCCTATTGGTGGTAAAACAACATCGGCCCCCATTCAGTCAGGCCAACCCCTCCTAACCAAAGAACTACCCACCGACTAATTAGTAGGTCTAATTAGTGGGCAGAACCATTGCCATGGTAGTCATCAGAATCGTAAAAGCCATTTTGGGTGCCAAAAAACAGGCACGCCACCGAGAAAACAACCGCTAAAACTGGCAAGATCGTTTTAATATCCACAGATAATTTTCCTTAGTGAACGTTCTGGGTGCTTGATAACTGAGCAAGGCCCAGTCCGTATTCAAATGCAGCTTATAATCTTTTGTCAAAGAAAAACTGGTGCTTTGCATACGGCCTTTGGATCCTAACAAGTTCACTGAGGAATGCCATCATAGTCCCTGTGACTGTTATCAACTGAAACATTCCCTGTTGGTGTAGCCGATGATTTCTGCTGAATGGTGCGATCGCAATACCCTCGACGTTGCCCCTGACCTCATCGGTTGTACCCTTGTCCGCCAGCTAAACGGCGAAACCTTACGGGGTCTGATTGTGGAAACCGAAGCCTATTGCCCAGGTGATCCCGCCTGTCATGCCTACCGGGGTAAAACCTCCAGCAATGCCGCCATGTTTGGGCCACCGGGTCATAGCTACGTTTACTTTATCTACGGCATGTACCACTGCTTCAATGTCGTTACCGAATCACTGCATACTGGTAGCGCCGTCTTGATTCGCGCCATTGAACTGGACCAGTTACCCAAGGGCCTTGATGCCAAGTACAAGCAACAGGGAAAACGCATTGCCGCTGGGCCAGGTAAACTGTGCCGGACCTTGGCGATCGATCGCAGTCAGAATGGGGTGGCACTTCAGCCAGGACATCAGCTATGGCTTGAACATCGCACCTCTGAATTTCAGGCCAAACTCGATCGAAGTCAGCATGCCCTGGTGCAAACCACACGCATTGGCATTTCAAAAGCTGCGGAGCGTCCGTGGCGCTGGTATTTAAAGGATCATCCCAGCGTGTCTAAGACTTAAGAGATGGGCGCAAATTATCTTACAGGACAATTTCTTTGCCACGGTTGGTAAATTCGACCTGATTAACTTTCCAGGTGGGATTTTGAGTAAGGGTCTCTTCTAACCCCCCAAATAACCCCTGTTGTTCACAGCTAGATAAGGACAGAAACTGACGCTGAGAATCCTCTGCCAAGCGTAAATCAACAATCGCTTTGCTATCTTCAACATTGACCCGATAGCCCGATAGCTTAAACGCTTCAAACTTATGGCGATCCAGCACTTCACCCACCGCCTCAGTTATGGCTTGATCAGCGGGGACCTTAACCGATTCCGCCTTAAAATTACTACAGCTATCATCCATCACATAGATGGAGACAGCCACCATATCAGCATCTGTGGTCACTCCATCCGTCTGCGCTTCTATCTTAGGTTCATCACCTTCAGCTGACCCGCTGGGCTTTTCAGGGGATAGTGCGGGCTCCTCTTGGACTACCGCAGCTGGATCTTCCACAGCCGGTGGTTCAGCCACATCGGTAGGCGTTGAACCATTACAGCCTGCAATGGTTACCCCTACACTCACAAATACACCTAATAATACCTTTGGGAACCGAACCATCGAATGAAATACTAAGTAAAGCGTTTGCTCATATCCTACAAACTAGAGCTACGGTCTGTCCCTAAACTGTGACAGTTTGATAAATCTGCGTTCTGTCACTTAAAGTGTGACAGTTTGCTAAAGCGATATCTTGTCACTTAAAGTGTGACAGTTTGCTAAAGCGACATCTTGTCACTTAAAGTGTGACAGTTTGCTTTAACCGAAAACACTTTAACCAGTCCCCTATTCAACTGTGGTCTGTCTATGGCCGACAATTCCTGGAGTCGTCGTCACATCATTTCCCTAGAAGACTTCACCCCAAGCGACTATCAAACTATTCTGCAAACGGCGACCAGTTTTCGTGAAGTCCTCTCCCGCCGCACCAAAAAGGTGCCTGCACTACAGGGTCAGGTAATCACCAATCTATTCTTTGAACCCTCTACCCGCACCCGCAGCAGTTTTGAATTAGCCGCCAAGCGATTATCTGCTGATATTCTTAACTTTTCGCCAGGTAACTCATCCCTTAAAAAAGGAGAGACCATCTTAGATACGGCCAAAACCTACTTAGCTATGGGCACTAACCTGATGGTGATTCGCCATCAAGAGGCAGGGGTACCCACTATCATTGCCAAAGAGATGGACCGAATTAATTCAGGCGTGGGCATTCTCAATGCTGGTGACGGGCAGCATGCTCATCCATCCCAGGCACTACTGGATTTATTCACCATTTGTACCAGCCTCAACGAAAAAAAACCCCATATCGAGGATTTACAGGGCAAGAAAGTCGTTATCGTTGGCGATATTTTGCATTCGCGCGTTGCCCGATCTAATATTTGGAGCCTGACTACCTGTGGTGCAGAAGTGCATCTCGTCGCTCCGCCTACCCTATTACCAAAGCATTTTCTAGACGCTTTTCAGCGTCCGACCCAACCATCTGCCCAAGCATCTGACAGTGACACAAACTCAACAGGCAAACTCTATGTTCACTGGCAATTAGAACCAGCCTTGGAAAATGCTGATTTTGTTATGGCGCTACGGCTACAGCATGAGCGTATGAGCCAACATCTGCTGCCTAGCTTGCGAGAATATCACCAGCAGTTTGGCATTACCCGTGAGCGCTTAAAAACCTGTAAAGCCACCGTCAAAATTATGCACCCTGGCCCCACCAATCGCGGTGTTGAACTGACGTCAGATTTAATGGATGATCCAGAACTAAGCCTCGTCCCCATGCAAGTCACCAGCGGTGTCGCCACCCGCATGGCCCTACTTTATTTAATTGGCGGAGTGAAGTAAGGAGCGGCACGAAAATAATGTGCTGGTAGACGATTCACACATTAGATCAGGAAAACAAGCATGGGGCAAAAATTCTATGGGCTCAAATGCCTGTCATAACCCAAACCTCACGCCCTATTCTCCATTTCCCATTGATCACCTATCCAAGATTTTCTACCCTGACACTGCCCTACTCTCAAGCCTCAGCTCCAGTGTCTTTCAAAAACTGACGATAGCCAAGTAAATTTGTATCTTCAGAAATTTGCTTGGCAGTATGAAAGGTAAAACGGCGCTCTTTGCTAGATTCTTGCCAAGCCTGCTGAATTTTTTTGGATGGAAATTTACCCTGGGAAAACATTGCCATCATTTTGGCCCAGCGAGGCTTGAGTTGATGGGTTTCACCGACGTATAGACGATATTTACCAATATTGGCTACAGCAAAAATTCCAGAACTCATAGTGGTTGCGATCGCGATCCCTGATGGCTCAACCTTGACAGGCTGGTAGTCTACTTTTCAGTCAATTTTCCCCTAGAGTTGGTCAAATCACCAAAGTTATGATGTTTCGCAACTCTTAGTGGACTATCTACAATAAATAACGTCCATTCTCCGCATCCGTCTCGCAATACGCACAGCTATGACCGTTGGCCTGCCCTTTAACCTCGATGTTCAAACCCAAACCAATGAGGCTGATAGTTTTGCTATCACCTTTGCCCCTCTATCCCTAGATGAGGTTTATCACTTAGCAGGTGATGAGGCCAATGGAGCCATTGTTGTTATGAGCGGTATGGTGCGCAACAATACCGAGGGAAAAGCCGTTGTTGCATTGGAGTATCAGGCATATGAACCAATGGCCATAGCTGTCTTCAAACAAATTGCTGCGGAGATGCGTCAGCGATGGAACGATATTACCCATGTAGCGATTCATCACCGCACTGGCAAACTCACAGTGGGAGAGATCAGTGTGCTTGTTGCTGTCGGTTGTCCCCATCGATCAGAGGCCTTTGCTGCTTGCAAATATGCTATTGATACGCTGAAACACAATGCCCCCATCTGGAAAAAAGAGATTTGGAAAGATGGTTCCACCAGCTGGGTCAGTATTGGAGCTTGCGAAGATGACAGTGAATAGCTTTTTAAGGATAATGCAGTCGCCCTAACTCTAAACGCTATTATTCATTCCCTCTGCAATTACCCCCTAGAAATTAGTAGAACTGTAATGTTCGATATGGGGTTGATAAATCTATGGGATGGATCATCGTTGATATTTACCAGGGCATCAATAACTTCTATAGCGGCTGGATCTGGTGGAACTTATTTTTGGCCTTTATTCCAATGCTGCTTAGCTTTAAGCTATTTCGCCGGAAAGCACTGTCTCCTTTCTGGTTTGCGCTAGCCTGTTTTGGCACCGCCCTGATTGGTATCGTCGGGTTGGAGTCCAGGCTGCCCAGGCTTAGACGGTTTGCATCGAGTATCGTTCGTGATATCCAAACAGGTGATCCTGGCACCTTACTGCAACTGCTCTGGCTGGCCGGGGTTATGGTGATTGCACTTGGCATCAGCATTTGGCTATTTAAACAGTCCCACACGCGTAAACTTTGGCTTTGGTGGATAGGTCTGGTCACATTTATCGCCTTTCTTCCCAATGCTCCCTATGTTTTGACCGATATTTTGCACCTAATTCGTGGCACCAGTGCTGGAAGTATCAAGATTTGGGTGGTTGCTTTTATCTTTATTCCGATGCATATGGCGGCCATTATTATCGGGTTTGAAGCCTATGTGATTGCTCTTTTAAATGTAAATTTCTACCTGCAACAAAAGGGATTACACGCACTAGCTGGGCCGGTTGAGGTTAGCATCCATGCCCTGTGCGCTTTTGGTGTTTATCTAGGTCGTTTCATTCGGCTTAATAGCTGGGATATTGTTGTTGCTCCGTCCAGCGTTTTGGCCATCACCTTGAATACTCTGACTTCAAAGCGACCGCTAGTTGTTATTTTCTTTTCATTTGTTCTACTGACGGTGCTCTATTGGATTATGAAACAAGTAACCCTAGGACTAAAGTTGAGAATTCACTATGCCCAGATGGGGCAGAATGCTCTTGATTAGCCGGAGAAGATATTCAACAGTTACGGCTTGAGAACAGATGGGATATGGGCAGACAGGATTAGCCAATGTATTTGGCAACACCCCAAACCTCCTCCCGGCTCCTGCCCCCCACTCAGTCGAGGTTTCTCAGCTTAAGCTGATACCCCCAGTTTCCCTTTTGTCAATTCTTCAGAAAGTATTGCGTCATAGCGAAGCAACTTTCTCAAACTTATAATTGTGTGATGCACAATTCAAGCCAAGCAAACGCTTTGGCGATGCCAGTTTATGCTTGTAAGTAAGTGCGTCATTGGAATCAAGGAAATCTTTGCCCATGAAAGTCGTTTATGACCCAGATAAAGACATCCTACAGATTGCTTTCGTCTCTACTGTGATTGAGGAAACAACGCAAATCTCACCGGGATTAGTGCTTGACTATGACGAAGATGGGCAGGTGATCGGTTTAGAAATCAGAAGGGCATCGATTAAAACAGATAGTCCTTACGCTATCTCCTTCAATATCGGTCAAGCCAATCTCAATAAGCCGGTGACCAACGGCAAAGAGTTGGCAAGTGGCAAAGAATAAGGAGTTCGGTACTAAAGTTTGTCATGCAACCGCCCATGCGGTTTCTGCATAAACGACATTCTTAAAACACAACAGGTCAACAGTTCATAACTTTTGGAGTCATTCTTGAAATCATAAAAACACTTCAAAACAAAAAAATGGTTGTTCATCATCGATCAATGATAATTGAGGAAGGAACGTAGACTTCTCCTCTAGCTATTGACCGTTCTACCACTCTGTTCACTTGAGGTGACCATGAAAGAGTCCGTGCGAATTTTGATGTGCGCTCCACAGCACTATGACGTTGATTATGTAATTAATCCCTGGATGGAAGGCAATATCCATCGCTCATCGCGCGATCTTGCCCAGGAACAGTGGAACCAGCTCCACAATATTCTCAAAGAGCATGCAACGGTGGAGTTAGTGGCACCTCAGCCTGGATGGCCAGATATGGTATTCACAGCAAATGCTGGGTTGATTCTCGACCACACCGTTGTTCTCAGTCGCTTTTTTCATGCTGAGCGGCAAGGGGAAGAACCCTATTTTCAGCAATGGTTTGCAGACCAGGGTTACACCGTCCACACGTTACCTAAAGGGTTACCCTTTGAAGGAGCTGGGGATGCCCTGATTGATCGCGTCGGGGGATATCTGTGGGCCGGATACGGTTTTCGCTCAGAACTCGACTCCCATACCTATTTAGCTAAATGGCTAGATGTGGAGGTCCTTTCCCTGCGGCTCATTGACCGCCGCTTCTATCATCTGGACACCTGTTTTTGTCCGCTGAACAATGGGGATTTACTTTACTATCCCCCAGCGTTTGACACTTACTCAAATCATCTAATTGAGCGACGCATCCCGACCGAAAAACGTATTCCAGTGAATGAGGTAGATGCCGTCAACTTTGCCTGCAATGCGGTCAACGTTGACCAAACTATTATCATGAACAGTGCCAGCGATGGTCTCCAGAAAACTCTAGCCGCACGCGGTTTTAAGGTAATTGAAACACCCCTCACCGAATTTCTAAAAGCGGGCGGGGCTGCCAAATGTTTAACATTGCGGGTAACAGAACCGCGTCAAGACTCTCCTCAAGCCTCTTCTATTCAGAGTCGGATGGTTCACCTAGAGGGCCATTTGCTAGACTCCGGCATCGTTAATCGAGCATTGGACACAATTGTGTCTGGTGGCGGCAGTTTTCAGGTATTGCACTTTGACCTCGGCGCACAGCGGCAAGATATCTCAACGGCAGACGTGAAGGTGTCAGCCCCCGATGGAGATGTCATTGAAGACATCATGGGGCAACTGGTTGATTTGGGAGCAGTCGTCACCTCAGAGGATGTTTCCCCTGACGCCCACTTAGAAGCTGTATTACAGGCAGGCGTGGCCCCTGATGATTTTTATGTGACCGCCATCTACCCTACAGAGGTTTCTGTGAACGGGCAATGGATTAAGGTACAGGGCCAGCGCATGGATGGAGCCATTGCTATTACTCAAACTCCAGACGGTCTAGTAGCTCACTGTAAACTGCTTCGGGATTTACAGATAGGCGAATCTGTTGTGGTCGGTAGCGAAGGTATTCGCACTAAACGTACGACTACCACCCTTAAAAAGAAATCCACAGAGGAGTTCAGCTTTATGGGCGCTGGCGTCTCCAGCGAACGGCGTGTGGAGTTAGTGGTGGAGCAGATCGCCTGGGACTTACGTCGCATCCGTGATCAGGGTGGCAAAGTGGTCGTCACGGCAGGGCCAGTGGTGATTCATACTGGCGGCAGTGAACACCTGCGGCATCTCATTCGTGAAGGCTATGTGCATGGGCTGTTGGGGGGAAATGCGATCGCAGTCCACGACATTGAGCAGGCACTCATGGGCACCTCCCTTGGCATGGATATGAAGCGGGGCGTTTCCGTCCATGGTGGGCACCGTCATCACCTCAAAGCCATCAATACCATTCGCCGTTCCGGCAGCATTGCCAATGCAGTGGAGCAGGGCATTTTACAAAGCGGAGTCATGTACGAATGCGTGAAAAACAACGTGCCCTTTTCCCTGGCTGGATCTATTCGCGACGATGGCCCACTGCCCGATACCCAAATGGATTTGCTCCAAGCCCAGGCGGATTATGCTCGTTTGATTGAAGGAGCAGACCTGATTTTGATGCTCTCGACCATGCTGCACTCCATTGGTGTAGGGAATATGACCCCCGCCGGAGTGAAGATGGTTTGTGTGGATATTAATCCAGCAGTGGTTACAAAGTTAAGCGATCGCGGTTCGTTGGAATCGATTGGCGTGGTTACTGATGTGGGACTGTTTTTGAGTCTGTTAGTTAATCAACTCAATAAGCTCACTGGAAAATATGCTCGCGTTTGAAGTGTCCTCGAGGGATGTTCAAAATTAGGCTCATAATTTCAGCCAGGACTATTCTTGCCTAATAGGAAATTCAATAACTCCTCTTTTTAGAATTTTGCGCGCTGCGACAAAATTCTAAATCACCTGACCGACTGCCCAAACCGCCTACTGGGGATATCAATCATTTTTTCGTAGGGTTCTAGGGCGACGGAACGCCCTAGCCATGGGGGTGTGGGGAACTCGGAGGGATCCCACGCAGCCGGTTTTGCTGTTAGCCAACCTACAAAATACACTGGTCGAAAATTGGTTAATTGCGATGAGGGTTGCTCAGGGCGTTCCTCCCCGAACCCCTCCTGTTCGTGGGGGCCAAAACTCCCACACACCCCCCGAAAGTAGGCTGTCGTTTATCGCTAAGATTTAGGTTTGGAAGGAGTTACGGCGAGGTCAGGGGCAAAGTTACACTAAAATTTGTGAAAGTCTTCTTTTCCCAGTACTTAAAGGGACAATTGTCAGTGTAGTAGACTGCTATTTGGGAAGACCGTAAATCCTTACAATAAAAACCTTAAATAACCGTTAAATTCTCCCCTGATCTATGCCTGAGCAAGGGTTCACCAATAAAACATCGCGGCTGTCTACAATTCGACCAATTGGTGTCTATGCCCTGTCAGGCCTGGCAGCAGATAACGAGTACCTTTTTTCCATTGACAAGGTAAGAGGCTATCTTGTCTCTATCAATCTCCGCACCAACAACACAGTTATCCTCAACCCGTATCAGCTGGAAGATAAGGAGTGGATGGGGGCAGTCGGTTTGTCTCTCTGGCAAGATACCTTTTGGTTCGCCAGGGACGAAGAGGTGTTTTGGTGCGATCGCGCAACCCAAAAGCCTACCTTCTTTACAGAACTGCCCTACCCAGTAGCCGGTGTCGCTGTTTGGGAAAACATCGTCTACGTCAGCTGCCAAAAATCTGGATATATCCATCTCTTTGATTGCCACACGAGCGATCCTCTAGGAAAATTTCCACAACCTGGTGTAGGTGAGGAAACCTTGGCAACCAACGAGGATGGATTATGGGTATGCGATCAGACAGAACAAACGGTCTACTGCCTTGATCGCGAAACAGGCAAGATTCAACTGAGTGCCCTAACGCCCTACAATTCACCCACCGGCATCACATTCTATCGACCTGAGGCAGGGCAAGATCCCGTTTGCTATATCGTCTATGCCGATGAAGAACCCTATATTCGTGATAATCCCAATGCAGAGTCGCCCTATGAACTGACATTTCGCGATCGCACCTTTATCCATCCGCTTTATCTTCACAACAACCAAGTCGAACACTATACCCTCTCAAACGGATATCTGGTGGAATTCTCCTATGCTGAGGAAATCATGCCGCTCGATGCCGTCACCCTCAACAACGTCGAATGGCGCATTGCCCTACCTGCCAACACCCTGCGCCAGCGCGTCCGTCACGTAGAACCCATTGGTCATCCTTTTACAATTGAAGAACAAAATGGGCAGCAGATAGCCGTCTTTAAGTTTGACCAAATTCAGCCTTTTCAGGGAGGTCTCCTGGGCTGGAAGGCCACTGTCGAAATGTACAGCCTCAAATATTGCCTCACCCCTGACGATATTGATGGCGACAAGCCACTACCACCTGAACTACAGCACTACCTCGTTGATGACGACGATCTGGCAATGGATACAGACATCATTCAGCAGGCAGCCAGTGAAGGCGCAGGAACTGAGACCAATGTATTGCGAAAGATGTTACGAATTCGCAATTACGTTTATGATCGTCTCTCTTACGGTATTCAACCCAAAATCGATACTCCCGATGTGGCTTTGGAACGGGGGACTGGCTCTTGTGGAGAATATGTAGGGGTGCTACTGGCTTTAGCTCGTTTAAACGGCATTGCCTGTCGCACCATTGGTCGCTATAAGTGTCCACCCCAGCCCGAATATCGTCACTTGCCATTGGAACCAGACTTTAACCATGTGTGGCTAGAGTTTTATGTCCCTGGTGTTGGCTGGCTGCCCATGGAATCCAATGTGGATGATGTAATTGAGCGAGGTCCCTATCCTGAGCGTTTCTTTATGGGGCTGGCCTGGTACCACATGGAAATAGGTAAAGGGATTCCCTTTACAAAAATGACTGCCGACGACAAACCTGAAGAATTCTCACTGCGCGACTTAGCTATCAATCATATTCGCTTTCGAATACTGGATGAGCTGATTCCAGAGTAAATATTATTTCTGAAACACTTTAGGCTTGGTGCAACTGCGCTTAGCCAATAGTCCCCCTGAGTGGAATCGAATCTGTCAGATGAAGTTTGATCTATTACATGTTACGTGAATGATTTTCCCTGAGTTGGCGGAACGTTTCACGATCGCTCTCCAAATCTGCTTCATCGTAATGCAGGTAAGCCTTATGCTGCTTCAGGAAAGCATCTATGGCCCAGCGAGATGGTAAATCCAGGATGCGCCCTACTTCGGCGCTGGTGATTTTCTCTAATTGGTAGGCCTGCACTACTAGGGCTTCTAAAATTTCACGGGCAAGTTGATCAAGGTTGAAATGCTGAAGCAATTCATCGGGAAGGTTTAGCGTGACTTGCATGATTCAGGCTCCTTGTTAAGGGATTTTGCTTGCCCTATTGAGGGTAATGTTATAGATTATGGCCCTGTTTCCTGTTTATCTGTAGAGCCACCACCTTAATCTTACTGCCCTGACATAACCTTCCTATTTGGGAGTTACTTTTTCACTTCACAGTTGAGATCGCTAAGCATTCATCAGTGGAATGCATTCTACAGCTACTTCCTTCGTTTGTAGCTGAGTTCAAGCGCGTTGCAAAAGCTGTTGAGACCGCTCAGCAGGGCATTGTAATACGGGTAAGCATCGTCTCGTGTGGCTTGGAGATAAGCATATAAGGTCAGTTCGGGTTCTGGAACCAAATGGTCTTTTGGAAACTCTAGTCCTGCTGCAGTTAGGCGTATGGATGCGCTCTCAATCAGCAATGCTCCTATTATTTTAGTCCCACCATTGTTCAAATCCTCTAGCCCAGGGAGAATCAACTCCGCCCCTGGCAAATCCTCTAGACTCACGACCAACCATCCTCTTGTGTAGGTTTAAACTGCTCCATAAAAATTTCGAGTTAACACAGAAAATTCATCAACGCATGGAGCCCTTAGAACCATCTACGAGAGAAGCATCAGAAAAGTAAAAGAACTCACAATCAAAAAATCAAACCAAAATAGAGGCATTAGAAGAGAGGTAGCGATAATTGGTCTTGATTGTTATCAGGATAACTTTTGACAAAAAAAGCAATAACCTTCCTTAGATCTTGGTCAATTGCTGCCATACATTTACTTTTCCAGCTCCTTTGACCACCTTTGAAAGGAATAGGAGCAGAAAATTTTTCTACCTCAAGTGGTTGAAATGGGGTAGTTAGTAACGGATGATCATTTTCTACTTTAAATCTTGGAATGATATTATATTTACCACGGCTTTCGCCATATGAAAAACTATCTAAGATCCACCCATCTGGTTTCATCACAATGCTGTTGGAATCAATATTTTTCCTTCTTACAATCCTCCTTATAGCAGCAGAGTAAGATGCTCCAGTCTTTTCAGAGAGCTGAAAAATAGCTAAAGGAGAAAATCCAGTTTCACTTATTACATCATCAACAGAATGATTTGGCATCAGCAATAAAGCAGCACTTTCAAAACAGAGTTCTTCCTCACAGTTAGTGCTCCAATCAGGATGACCATATAAGAGATCATCTAAATATGCCTTGAACTCTCCATCTCTTAAATATTCAAATAGGTGATGGCTCAGTTCATGCCAAGCAGTAAAAAGTTTTCTGCTTTCGGGCAAGTTTTCCTTCAACAAAATAACCTTCTGACCATTAACTTGAGTAAATGCACTTCCCTCTTCACTGGAAATCCCTGGCTTTAGAGGATGAATAGATATTTCTAATTCATTTGTGATTGAAAACAAATCATTAGTAAAGCCTCTTTCTTTATGAAAGCTTTCAACAGCATCTAAAAATGCCGCCTTGATCTCCAGAAAACTAGGATCTCGTTCATAAAAATCAAAATTCTGGGTCATTTTTCAAGAACATTTAAGATACTCAGAAAGATATTGAGCCACTCACTATCATTTTCAGGATACTTACCCCTAAAGCGAATACCAGAAAGCGCTCTATGATAATCAGGATCTAAAAGCTGAGGAAAATCTTTCGAGTATTTTTCAATAAACCTCTTTAGACTTTCGGGTGTATTGCTTGCAGTTGCTACATCAACATCCTGCTCCCGATTACGTATAAACATAGCTAAATCAGATACAGGAACCCCCAAAGCAGTTGCTATACGTTCCAAAACGTTTATCGTCGGATTAGCAGCATCTTGTTCAATCTTTGACAAATATGCAACAGATATTTCTGCATCTCTAGCTAAAGCACGCATTGAAATGCTCTTCTTCTTTCTTGAATCTCTCAAAAAAGATCCCAGACTCTCATGGTTCGACATAAGGCAAAACTTAATCAGCGCTACTTAATAGTACAATTGAACCATAGACGTACACTCAGAGTTGACGAATCGTATCAAACATAGCTGTATATAACTACCTTTAGCAAGATCTGTCTTTTTACAAGCTGGAGCAAAGGTTATTCACAAAAAGCATAGACATTGCTTACATCCTTGAAATGCAACGTCTTTAAGCAACACATTGAAAGAAAGTTTAGATGCCCAAGTGTTCACTCACAGCTTACATAAATGCAAAAAAAGTATTCATCACTTGACACTACATGCTTCAACGAATACTATATTGTTCATGCATTCGCTTTTTGTTCACTCACAGAAAACATTCAGGTAAGTATGTCTCGATATATCGCTAACATCCACCCATCCTTAAACCTATCGAGTTCAGAGTTCCTATTAAAGCCATGCCTGCGAACATGTGAAATTAGCAAGCTTCTGAAAATGCTTACCGGAGTAGAGCTTTCGTCTACCGAAATCCGTCAAACACTAAAACAGCAGGGGGTTTTAGAATTTCCTGTAGACCAAACGACTTTAGTAATAAAACTAGCCAATCATTCAAAGCAGCGTGGTCGTTACCGCTGTGATGTCTTCGCACGCCCCATCGGATTCGTGGCGTAAGTCTGGCTATTAGGTCAAGTAACAACTTTCTTTGTTGCCACTAAATTACATATCAAGAGGATAGCTTAATGAAAAAGCTGCAAGCATACAGACGAACTCATTCTCAACAAAATAGTAAATTTGGGCCTGATGAAAATTTTATTCAAGGACTTTTACTGCGAGTGAGAGTAGAAGATGAACTCAATGCTTCTGATAGTTGGATCGATTGCCCCAGATGCGGCAGTCAAATGTGGAGGAGTAGTGCCCTTTGTGAGAGATGCGATCATGACTAAAACCAATATAATTTGATTGTAAATCTTGTGTCAGCAACATTACAAAGCAAGCTTCATCCATTTCTTATCACCGTAGCTATCGATCCAAACTCAGTACAGCTTTACTGAGATAGCTGATTTAGATTTTCGTATAGGTCAGCGATCGCACATCTAAACTCAATACTTTCAAACTCCACCTGCTTACCAACTCGATAAACCTGAGGCAACCAAAGATTATCTGACTTACGTTGAAACCGTTCAACCAAAACCTGTTTTTGGTGAACCAGAACATACTCTTCTAACTCTGCAACAGATTTATAGTCAGAAAACTTATCTCCCCGATCAAACGCCTCAGTCGAATCTGACAACACCTCTATAATCAACTTGGGATGCAGAATAAAATCTTCATCGGAAACGCGATCGCGATCATCACAAGTCACCGCTAAATCTGGATAATAAAAGAGATTCAGTTCTGGTAGGCGGACCTTCATATCCACCGCATAGGAAATATAGTCCGTACCACGTAGGTGATTTACCAGTAGCGCTGACAGATTCCCAGTAAGAATGACATGGGCTTTTGTCGCCCCAGCCATAGCTACAATTTGCCCTTGCAAATACTCATGCTTAATCGGGCTTACCCGCTCAATTTCCAGATACTCCTCAGGAGTAAAGTAAGCATAGCTTTTACTAAGAGCCATTGTTCTTGCCTGAACTTCGCTATCTCTAGCTTGCCATAGGCATGATGATTCTGATGATTTCTCATCAAAGAGCAGAGGTGCGTTGGACTAATGCCACAACACACCCCATAGAAAATCAACGTGGTTAAATCAGATATCGATTTTACTGACCACCTACCGCCATTGGCTCTAAAGTTGATGGGTCCTCCACCAGTAAAGCCGCTGCGTCCGCTTCTGGAGCATCCACAATCGGATTGCGTGCTTGAATCAACTCAATAGCTCGATTAACCTGTTCAGGAAAAATCACCACCAGCGAATCTTCAGGAGCATGCTCCAGCGCACATTCAATCGCCGCCGTTTCATCCAATTGCACCACATGGGATGCAGAGGAATCATTAGCTTGAGCAATGCCTTGAACAATTAGCCCAGCTGCATTACCCGCAGGGCGACCCCGACCATCATCATCCTCTTTAACAATGATGTGATCAAAGAATGTCGCTGCCAGCTGACCTAAGCCAATCAGATCCTGATCACGACGATCGCCCGGTCCGCCCACAACACCAATGGTTGGCCCCGACCAGTTCTTCACAAAGCCACCGACTGCTTCATAGCCAGCAGGATTGTGGGCGTAATCCACTAACGCATGGAAATGGCCCAGATTGAAAAGATTCATGCGTCCCGGTGTCTGCTGAGCCGAAGCCTCAAAACTACGCAACGCAGCGCGAATCTGCTCTACCTTAATGCCCTGCACAAAGGTGGCTAAGCTAGCCGCCAGAGCATTGGCAATCATAAACGGTGCCCGTCCACCCAAGGTCAGGGGCACCCGTTCAACATGCTCAATTCGGTGCACCCATTCATGCTGCAAGATAACAATATGACCATCATCGTAGACAGCAGCAATGCCTCCATCCTGAACATGATCTCGCACTAGAGGATTCTGCGAATCCATCGAGAAATAGGCCACTTTGCCAATTACCCGATCCGCCATCGCAGCTACCCGCTCATCATCGGCGTTGAGAATCGCATAGCCGTCAGCATGGACGGCTTCTGCAATGACCCCTTTTACCCTAGCCATTTGGTCAATGGTGTCGATGTCTCCTAGACCCAGGTGGTCAGCGGCCACATTTAGCACCACACCGACATCACAGTGACGAAACGCTAAACCAGAGCGCAGAATACCACCTCGGGCAGATTCCAAAACCGCCATCTCCACAGTGGGATCCTGCAAAATCATTCGGGCACTTTGGGGTCCAGTAGTATCACCTTTTTCAATCAGGTGATCTCCAATGTAAATGCCATCGGTGGTGGTAAAGCCCACTGCGTCATAAACCTGTCTCGCGATATGGGCAATGAGACGGGTTGTTGTGGTTTTACCATTGGTGCCCGTCACGGCCACAACCGGCACATGTGTGGGGGTATCAGGTGGGAACAACATCTGCAAAATCGGAGCCGCCACATTACGGGCTACACCCTGACTAGGAGCTAAATGCATTCGCAATCCCGGTGCGGCGTTTACTTCAACAATCACCCCATCCGCCTCGCACAGCGGCTTGGTGATATCGGTGGTAATTACGTCGATCCCCGCAATATCTAGATCAATAATTCGTGAGACTCGCTCCGCTAACCACACCGTTTCTGGATGAATCTCATCGGTACGATCGATAGCTGTTCCACCTGTACTCAAATTCGCCGTTGCTCGCAGATAGGCCACTTGCTCTGGTTCTAGCACCGTATCTAGGGTGAAACCCTGCCGGTTCAGCATCTCATCAGTGGACACATCCAGCTTAATTTGGGTGAGTACATTGTCATGGCCATTGCCACGACGTTCGTCCTGGTTCTCTTGCTCCACCAGCTCAGCGATGGTGTCATGACCATTGCCTACTACATGAGCTGGCACCCGCTCTGCAACAGCAACCACCTGATGATTCACCACTAAAATGCGATGGTCGCGTCCGGCATAGAAATGTTCGACAATAACACCTCTAGAAATCTCCTTAGCTCGGTCATAGGCCTCTTCTGCCTCTTCCCATGAGCCAATATCCGTCGTGATCCCACGCCCATGATTACCGTCTAATGGCTTAATCACGATGGGATAGCCACCAAGGCGTTCAATAGTCTTTTCCAGCTCATCAAAATGATAAACCAGCTGTCCTGCAGGCACAGGCGCACCCATACTTTCTAGAATGGCTTTAGTGCGCTCCTTATCACAGGCCAACTCTACACCGAGCACATTACTCGACGAGGTCAGGGCTGCCTGAACACGCTTTTGATATTTGCCGTAACCCAGCTGGAACAGATCACAGTTTTCCAACTCCATCCAGGGGATGCCACGGGTTTCAGCTTCGCCCACCAGGGCTTCAGTGGTAGCGCCCAAAGCTGCCTCAGTACGCAGTTCTTTCAGATCTGCCAGATCCGTTTGCAGCTCATCTACAGGGTAAGTCCCCGTTTCAACAATGCTTTGGCACAGTCGAACAGCAGCACGTGTGGCATAGCGCCCAGCTGCCTCATGTTTGTATTCAACAACGACTTGATAGATACCAGGGGTGCTAGTCTCACGGGTACGGCCAAAGCCAACGGTCATACCAGCCAACACCTGTAGCTCAAGGGCCACATGCTCCACAATGTGCCCCATCATGGTGCCTTCTTGCACACGACTTAAAAATCCACCTCGACACCCTGGAGAACAGTAGTGCTCTTCAAGACTCGGTAGCACCTGTACTAACCCGTCGTAAAAACCGGGCAGGGTATCAGAAGGGCTATCCGCCAGATTTTCTAAATCTAGACGGACAACAATCAGCTTGGAACGACGGATACTCCAATAGTTAGGCCCGCGAAGGGTTCGAGTGTGCAGAATTTTCATAGGCGACAATAAGGTGTTTATGTAGATGCCAACAGAAATCAAACGAAGCCTTTCATTTCATACGCAAGGCTTACAAGCCCTTTCTCTTGAAAGAGTCTAGAAAGTAAGGAATAAACGCGCCTGCAAAGAAATTAGGCCCAGGCTGGTCAACTAAGTTTTTATATTTTTGTTAATTCAGCTACAGATGTATCTGATTTTAAGTGAATGATCTGAGATTTTGACTAGAATATTTCTTGAAAAGCTCCCATTTTTCCTCAATCTTTGCAACAAACCTTCAGCTCGAAAAGAGTGCCAAGTAGGCTGATTAGCTTTGCTTAAAGGGCATTGAGTAGCTGTATTGAATGATACAACACGGGTTAAACAACATCACAAAGACATGCATTTTGTTATAAGTCCATGACATACTAAAAAACAAATAATGCAATTTATGCATTTCTCGCATGCAATTTTCGGAAATAATAGATGAGATCGGAGATTATCTATTGATCTTTAAAGCTATTAAACGGGTTGCTAACACTCCATTTTGGCGTTAAGCAAACATGCTTCAGATAATCGCTAGAGCTTGGATACCATTTCAAGATTAGGTGTACAAACTGAGCGGCACCTACAGTCGTATTGGTCGCCCTCACTTAAGAGATGGACTCTTAAGTCATGGAGGCTCAACGGGGAATTGTCACCAGAGTCACGATAGTTTGTATGGGTTAGTTCCCTTGGATCAATGATGGTGACAGAGCCTTTGCCGATTACTTGAAAGGTGCCATCGCCTTTGAAAGCAGCACAGGTGTCTTCGTCAATGCCAATACCTAGTCGGTCAGGATTAGCTGCGATCGCACTCAACAACCGAGCCATGCGATTACGGTTATGAAAGTGCTGATCCACCAAAAGCTCAGGGATAAGGCCCAAACCATCCATCAAATCCACCAGTGAGCGGTTGGGTGATTCCCCACTACTGCCCCCCGAGATCATCTTTTCACCCATCACTGCAGCACCCGCACTGGTTCCAGCCACGACTAACGTGCCAGTTTTAAGGCGCTTCTTAAGTGTCGTTATAAACTTACTACCCTGAATAAAGTTGAATAGGCGCACCTGATCACCACCGGACAAAAAGATACCGGCACAGCGATCTAGCAGCTCAAGCCAACGGTCTTCATCACACTCGCGGGGACGTCGAATATCAAGGACATGAACGTCTTTGACCCCTAGCTGAGTGAAAATGCGGCGGTAGCGATCGCCAACGACACTGGGCTCCTGAGAGGCACAGGGAACAATGCCAATTACGGCCTGAGTCCCGCCGGCACTATTAAAGAAGTTCGTCAATATCTTGCGTTCACCGACCTTATCTTCTGCCCCTCCAATTACCATGACGGGGTACTGGGTCGGAATTACCATAGCTTAACGAACAAGAAGAGATTTTTACTAACGCATAAATGCATTCCTAGATAGTAAATCATATTGTTGTAGAGTTAACACAATCAGATTTTTCCTCCTCCACAAGATAGATTTAGCCCCTCTATTTAATGCCTTAGCGCTTGGCCTCAGAGGTGCAGTTGCAAATCTTCAAAAACTTAAGTTGACCACAGTATACTCAAACAGATCTTGAAGGAGCACAACCCTCTATGGCTGACAGCTTTTTGCTAAGTCGAGTTTTACTACAGTTTGGCGAGCAGGCGAAGAATGTCATTGCTGATTTATCAGCCGTCGCCATGACTCCCGATGGCAGCCTCTGGGTAGGGTCAGATGAATGTGTAGCCGTTGAACGACTACAGCGTTTAGAAAGCTGTGTCTATGGCGATCATCAAGTCTTTCAGATCGGGGACTTTGTAGAGTTATTTGATAACGAATCAGAAATTGATATTGAAGCACTAGGCTATTCAGAAGGCTATCTTTGGGTGATCGGCTCCCATAGTAGCAAACGTAAAAATGCCAAGGGGAAAGACCCCCAAAAAGATATTCAGCGTCTGACCAAAATCACGCACGATATCAATCGATACTTGCTGGCCCGTATCCCTGTTATTAAAGGGAAACTGGTTAAATCGTGTGAGCTATCTGACGGCACTGAACTCACTGCTGCCGCATTACAAAAAACAAAAGAAAACAATATTTTAATTCAGGCCTTAAAAGAGGATGAACACATCGGTCCTTTCTTAGACATCGATTTACCCTCCAAAGACAACGGCTTGGACATTGAAGGCATGGCGATTGCTGGCCATAGGGTATTTTTAGGTTTAAGAGGCCCTGTTTTAAGGGGCTGGGCAATCATTTTAGAGTTAGAAATGCAGGAGAAGAAACCTGGTGTGCTTTCTTTCAAAAGTCTAGGGACAGACAAGCTCTATCACAAACACTTTTTAGATCTAGATGGCCTGGGGGTTCGGGATCTATATTTTCACGATGGTGATTTATTAATCTTGGCTGGCCCCACCATGACACTCTCTGGAGAACAACAAATCTTTCGCCTCAAAGATGTGTTAAACCATGGTGATGACTGCATCTGGCATAAAGATTCTGACAAATTAGAAGTTCTATTTGATATTCCCCTCACGATGGGTAGTGATTTTGCTGAAGGCATGACCTTGTTTCCCTGTTTGGGATATAAAGACAGCCTAATGGTGGTGTACGATCGACCTGCTGAAACGCGACGGGTGGGAACGGATGCTGTTTTTGCTGATGTTTTTCGATTACCCACTTAAGATTAACGCCTAAACCCTGAAACAGGCCGAGACATCTGTATAAGTTACTCCCATAAGACTTGGCTAGCAACCCTATACCTTTATTCTCTGGAGGAACTAATATCACCATTAAGATGTCTCCTAAAAGGAGCAAACCGCCTTCCATCAGAAGAATCAGGGTGTATACAATACTTGGATTTTGTCGAGCTTCATTTTATACACCAGATTTAATACATGACATCTAATATCTCCGATATTCAAAAGACCATAGATAATAAATCAGATGCCTTGAACTTTCTACTCGTGGCTCTCATCGCCTCCAATAGTCGTTTCCAACGATACTATCCGTTATCACAGTTGTTTAACTATCAGCTAGGTTTGTTTCCTGATTTGCTAAACACGCTTAAGCGCCTGGTTAACCAAGGTTGGCTCAGACACACTTCAGAGCCTGAGAAACCAGCTATCTATCAGATCACACCGCTGGGCCAAGAAGAGCTCAGTCAAGTGGATATGGATTCAGTATTTCAACAGCTAGAAAAGGATGTAAAAAATACAAAACTTCTCTCTGCTTTGCAAAAAATGCTATAGCATTTTTTGTTCTCCCACGTCATACGCCATGGGAGATATACCTATTTATTTTGCAGGCGTTTCGCAATGTCCAAACACACTGCTAATGGCGCATTGGTCTTAATGGCTTGGGCATCAAGATGCGTGCGAGTAGCACAATAATTGTTACCAGTTGAGCGATCGCAAATTCCCCTAATCAATCGATCCCTAGCAGGAATATCCATCTGCCCTCGCCGACCAATCTCCGCCAGTGGATAGTAGTAGGGGGGCATCGCAGCTTCTTGTAGCATCACCGCCAACCATCGTTGAATCCGCTGGGGCCAATGCCATTGGGTGGCTAAGACGGCCATTTGGCCCACATAGTCCACATCATGCAGCGGTCCCAACCACATGGGGCCGCTGACCACAGGCGGTGCCCCACAGGCCCCACAGTTGAGTTGGCCTAACTGTCGCCAGTTGGCTGAACGAAACTGCCCACAGCTATGGCAATAGGCTAAAAACCCATAGTGTTCATCTTGCCAGGAGCCCGTGACAACTCGCACCATCACTCGGTGGATAAAACCGTTAAAAATAGAAAACACCGGCTCAATGTGAAAACCCCTAGAGGCCGCTTGCTGAGCCGCACAACCAATCAGCAGCCGCAGACCTTGCTCGTGCACCGCAGGATGGTTTCGAGCACAGGCTCCATAGATCTGCACACTTTTCGTCAGGGCATGGCCCCCGGTCGTACGGCCATCGGTACTGGTGAGATAGAGCAGTCCCCCCAGCTTAATTGCCCACAGTGCCGTATTGATAAATGGTGTGGGGCTACCAAAGCTGTCAATATCAATGAGGTCGTAATAGTCTTGCTTTTGCGCACAGCTAAAAAATAGCTGGTTGGCATCCTGGTGGGTAATGCAGTAAGCCTCAGGTGCCATGCCATGGCGCAGGTTTTTGCGCAGTACTGCTTTGAGTTCAGGGTTACCTTCGTTGGCCCAAACCCAGTCAGCCCCAGCTTCTAGATGGTAGCGTAGCGGGCGGACACCGCAGCCGGTCATGGCATCAATGACGCGCAATTGCCCCTGCTGTTGACGATAGATAGCGGCGGCCAGTACAGCTAAATCGCGTCCTATTTGGCTGGAGGAACGATAAAAGGCGTTTGCGATCGCAAATCGTGCTTTTCCTTCCTGTTGATAGTCAGTATTAGGGTGTTCGGTATGGGATAGGCAGTGCCCACCCTGCATTTTGGGGTTCACGATTGACGCCTGACGATTCACACCGCCCTTTAACTTACCATTACCGCTTAAATTACCGCCTCGATGGCTGCGGCTAACTGCTCAGCGCTTAGATCGGTAATCACAAATACTTCTTGAATCGACTTGCCTTTGCGGGCAATCAGCTTAAACCCACCGCGAATCGGGACCGATGACTTTAAGCGAAACTTTGGTGCATTGGAGCGACCGCAAGTAATCACAGCCGGAGTTAAGGTTTTAATTTGAGGATGGGTGGAAAGCTTTTGCAGGATAGGAATCAGCCCAGGGATGTGGGTGGAGTGGTTGAGGACAACCCGCCCATGGTTAGTGCTGTGGGTAGAGCCCATGCCTAAGCTTTCTCCAAAGGGGCCATGGTCAAGCCAGCTCGAATCAATTGACTGTGGTAAAGCTCCGCCTGCTCCAGCGGACCGACCCAAACAGTCGCTTGCCCTTCGTAGTGTACTTGATTCGTCAGCTTCCAAGCCTGATCTGGCGTCATGTGGGGAATATATTTTACTAACGTCTCCGCCACATGCTGAAACGTATTGAAATCATCATTAAGCACAATAACTTTGTAGTTAGGATACGGCTGCCGAGTGATTTGCTTTGCCTTTTCTTTTGTCACCGCAGGTGACGCAGAGGCCGCCTGAACGGTCGCATTCAAAACTACCGCCTTCATAAGTTATGACTTCTCTAAGACAACGGACATAACGGTCGAACCATCGCCTATGGGAGTGATCGTAGATGTCTTTATATACATTAACAAAATGCCTGTGAGGATTGGTAGACGCAATGGAGAGGGCATAGCAACCAATTGGAAAGCTACAGGGCAAGGGGCGTCAAGCCAGTTAGTTAGGCGTCACCCCTATGGGTACCATGGTGGCAAAAGCTTTGTATTGTAGGTAATCTTCAAGAAATAGCTGTCACAGCCGCTATCTTTGCAAGAAACTCTACTCAAACCCATCCAAAGCAACAAATCAACCTCACTTCTACGCAGTTCACTAAGGGCAAGAAATATGAAAAACTGGCGCTGGCTAAAGGGTATTGGCCTTGGTATTTTCATGGCTGGCGGTGCAACCGCAATCCATGCAGCAGAGCCCTTGCCTCAGACTCTACAGCCTCTGCGCTTGGCCCAAAGCTATACCGACCTAGTGGCGGTTTCACTATTTCAACATTACTCAGCTGGCTACCCAGCCCCGATTTTGACGGAAGGTTTATCATCGCGACAAATTGATTCGATACATCTCAGTTTTGTCCGGCGTCTAATCGGCGACGCTGGTGATGAAGGCTCTGTAGTCGGCTATAAGGTGGCGTTGACTAACACTAAAGCGCAGTCCCAGCTAGGGATTAGCCATCCTTTGTACGGTTTTTTGCTAGAAAATATGTTGCTTGAAGATGGTGCTACCCTCCCTCTGGAGTTTGGCAGCCGCCCCCAAGCAGAAGGGGATCTGATGGTGCGTGTGGGGAGTGCCGACATTAATCAGGCTGACACAGATTTAGAATTGCTGGCTGGGTTAGACGCTGTCATTCCATTTCTAGAGCTACCAGATTTGGTTTATGAAGAGGATGCCGTTGTCAATGCTGGAGCCCTAGTTGCTGTGAACGTAGGGGCTCGCTACGGTGTGATGGGAAACCCAGTTGAACTTGAATCGGGAGATAGCGGCCTGGATCAGCTGGCCAATATTCGAGTGGTGTTGAACAACGATCGGGGGCAATTTTTAGTTGATGGTGAGAGCTCGGCACTCTTAGGTCATCCGATTAATTCGGTGCGGTGGTTGCGGGACACACTACTCACCCAAGGTGTGGAATTAAGACCCGGAGATCTACTGTCTCTAGGCTCGGTTACTTCCCTGGTGTCCCTGGATGCTGGCACGGATATCATGGGTATCGAGGCTCGGTATTTTGGCCTTCGGGACAATGAGCGCTCAGTTGATCTTGAAGTATCGTTTGAAGTAGACGACGACTAACGGCTTCTGCGGTGTTTTAGGTGTCATAACGACGACATGGGTGCCTGGCGAATTTACAGGGTACCTTTGAGTTAGTGATCACTGTTTATGGGCTCTGCACTAAGCTCCTGAGCTACGTACAGACACCATTACAACAGTTTACTGAAGAGATTTTAGTTAGAGATTCTGTCATCTCCTTTGACAGACAGTTTCCCGACTGGTCTACGCAAAAGTTACCGAAACAAGTTCTGAAAACCCTGTAGCTAATCGTAAGAACAGTTAAATGGTTAAAAACACTGATTAATTTCCGCTTATTTAAGGTTGTCAGAAAAGAAGTCGTCATGTTTATTCGCTTGCGTTTTATTCAAGCTTTGCTGGCCACCCTCATGGTGGCTGCCGCCAGTCCCAGCTATGCCCTCAACTTTCCCCAGACTCGTGATCGGGGGGCCCCTGCCCGGGGTCCATCTCTGGCTACCCGGGGTCAAATTTGTCTCGATCCACAAAATCGTCCTTCTCTAACATCATTGCTACCTCACAATGCGATCGCAACCACATTTGGAGCCGACACCGATATCCCCATGGCTCTCTGGTTCTACATTCCAGAAACCGGTGCTGCCGCTGCAGAGCTAACAATTGTTAATGAACTAGGGGACGACGTTTATCAACAGACCCTTCAACTTCCTGACACTCCTGGCACCATTCAAATCGACTTACCTCGGTACCGGGCAGACGGAGTGACACCTAAATTTGAGTCCGGCTTCCTTTACTACTGGGATTTTGCCTTGATTTGTGACCCAGACGATCGTGGTGACGATGTGCTACTAGGCGGGGGTATTCAGCGTGTCGATGCCAGTCCAACTTTCTTGGCAGAACTGGACGCTGTGGCCAACGATCCTCTAGCTCAGGCCGAACTTTACGCAGCTGCAGGCGCATGGCAAGAGACCATTGCCTTAGCCGCCGCCATGCATCCCCAAAACCCCAATGCCTGGACTGAACTTCTCACATCAGTGGATCTTGCTGCCATAGCAGAGAAACCCATTTTGGGCCAGGATGAGCCGGTCATTGATGTACCCACACCTACGGCTATGCCGAATGGTGGTGACTCTGGTAACCTACAGCGACTGCTAGAAGGCATCAATCGCAGCGCTGACTAATGAACCTGAAAAAGCTCTGGTGGCAATGGCGAGGGGTGGCCATTGCCACACCGACTGTAACTTTACTTGTAGTTCTAATTAGAGCTGTCGGTATATTGCAGCCTTTAGAATGGCGAACATACGATCAGTATCTACAGTGGCGACCTGAGGAAACAGATCCGCGCATCGCCATTGTTGGCATCGACGAACAAGATATTCGGGAACAGGGGCAGGCCATTCTCTCCGATGCCGTTTATGCGGAGGTGATTACCAAACTGGCTCAACAAGAACCTAGGGCCATTGGGTTGGATATTATTCGGGATGTCCCGGTAGAGCCAGGTCATGCCGAGCTGGATCAGGTTTTTCGTAACACCCCTAATCTGGTCGGTATTCGCACAATCTTAGGAGACAACGCCGATCGAGATGTGATTGATGCGGCCCCAACCCTGGAAGCATTGGGGCAAATCGGCATCAATGACGGCATTGTTGACAACGACAACACCATTCGGCGCGGATTGTTGATGGTGACCACACCCGAGGGAGATCAGGCCCCGAGCTTTGCCCTATATCTGGCTTTGCTTTATTTAAATGCTGAAGGCATTGGGCCTGAACCCGTCGGTGACACAGAGTTTTGGCAGCTTAATGGCGCAGTCTTTCGCCCTTTAGAAAAGAATGATGGTGGCTATGTGCGAGCCGACGCAGGTGGGTATCAAACCCTAATTAACTATCGCGGTGGCAGCGAGCTGATTGAAACGGTTCCCCTGAGGGACGTGCTCAATAATGAGTTGCCCGACGATTGGGCAAAGGATCGGGTGATACTCATTGGTTCTGTTGCCGAAAGCCTTAAAGATCGATTCTTTGTACCCCACAGCAGCAAAATGCTGGCCCTGCCGAAAACCATGGCCGGTGTGGAAATCCATGCCAACCTGACCAGTCAAATTATTAGTGCCGCCTTAGAGGGTCGAGTTTTGATTCGCACCTGGCCAGAACCGTTGGAAATTCTCTGGATTTTTATATGGGCCGCTCTGGGGGCTACGGTAACCTGGGTGCAGCGGAATCCAGGCAAACGAACACTGCTAAGACAAATGGTTCTGCTGGTAGCCATTGTCTCTATTCTGATTCTTGGGGCCTATGCTCTGATGCTGGCAGGTTGGTGGGTACCGGTGATGCCACCGCTCATGGCATTAATTGGAGCAGCCTCTGGGGTAAACACTTATTTGGCCCGCAGTGCTAGTCAGATTCGCCGCACGTTTAGCCGGTATCTGAGCGACCAAATCGTTGCCAATCTGTTGGAAAACCCTGACAATCTCAAACTGGGGGGAGAAACCCGTAAGATCACAATTCTCACCTCCGACCTGCGGGGCTTTACAGCGTTATCGGAACAGCTACCCCCAGAACAAGTTGTCAAAATTTTGAATTTGTATTTAGGCTACATGTCGGAAGTTATCAATGATTACAAGGGCATCATTGATGAGTTTATGGGGGACGGCATCTTAGTGATCTTTGGAGCCCCCAATATTGTGGCCAATGATAACCATCCGGATCGGGCCGTAGCATGTGCGATCGCAATGCAACAAGCCATGGTTCAAGTCAATGCCGCTATGCGGGCCAAAGGATTTCCTGAACAGGAAATGGGCATCGGCATTAACACCGGTCACGTCGTAGTCGGCAATATTGGCTCTGAAAAGCGTACCAAATACAGCGTCATTGGTAGTGCCGTCAACCTCACCTTTCGCATTGAGTCCTACACCACAGGGGGCCAAATCTTTATTTCTGAAGACACCCACCAAGAAATTGACCAGATCAACAAACATCGTCTGGCCACCCAAAGCAAGGTTGAAGTCTATCCCAAAGGGATTAAGCGTCCCATCACCATTTACGATGTGACCGGCATTGGCGGTGACCTCTACAACCTATCCCTAACGACAGAAACATTTCACCTGGAGCCTCTGCGCGCACCCATTGCAGTCGAATACGTTGCCTTAGAAGGCAAACAAGTTGGCGCACAACATCACGTTGGTAAGCTCTACAAACTGTCTGCCAAAACTGCCCTATTGCACATTGAAGACACTGAACCCCTGAGCCTGCTGACCAATATCAAACTTATCCTACAGACGCCATCAGCCCCTACAGAAGTTCGAGAAACTGACATCTATGCCAAGGTGCAGCAGCAGGGTGCAACCAAGCAAGAATATGTCATCACCTTCACTGCTCGGTCACCGGCTATCATTGCATGGATGACCCAACAAATTGCCCAGTAGCAACATGCTCGACCAACAGTCTGCTAGCTGAGGCCTTTCAACACGGTCAGGGCTTCGTCAACATGCTTTTTAGGGTTGAACTGGGAATTGAACAGATGACGCACGGTCCCAGTTTTATCAATCACGTAGGTAACGCGCCCCGGTAGCAGCCCTAAAGTAGCCGGTACACCGTAAGCAGAACGGACCTTCGAGCCAGTGTCACTAACGAGGGTAAAGGGGAGACTGTACTTGCTAGCAAACTTTTGATGGGAGTCTGGTGAATCACTGCTAATGCCAATCACCTCCGCTCCCAGGTCTTGAAAATCTTGGAAACTATCGCGAAATGTACAGGACTCTGTAGTGCAGCCGGGGGTGTCATCTTTTGGATAAAAGTACAGCACCACAGCTTTTTGCCCTTGAAAACTAGATAGCGTTACCGACGCTCCTGCTTGGGACTGCAATGTAAAGTCTGGAGCCGCGTCACCCACTTTAATCGCCATCGTTTTCGTTCCTTGTGCTTGATATTGTTAACATTTATTTAGCATACTGCGTCGGTAGAAAAATCAATAGTCTACTCAGTCCCCCCATCTACTGTTATGTCAAACACTTAAAATTCGACAATAAAAACTCTCGCTGTTAGCTATCCTACGATTTGCATAGTCGGCTGTTCTTCACTGGTAGCCCCCCGAGTATTGCGAATCACCCATGCAGCCATGGTAGGAAACATCTGGCACAGGCCAACGCTGATGTGCGCTAGCTGAGGTTGAATAAAACCGGCATGGAGCATACGCCCTAACTGCAAACGGCTCTGAAACTCTCGCCGCCAAAGGGTTTGATATTGTTGTTTGAAGTGAACAGCTGTTAACTCTCTTTTTAAGAAAGTGTCCACCAGTGGGGTAGCTAATTCAGCCGTGCGTAACGCCATGGCCATGCCATCGCCACACAGGGGGGTAATCATGCCTGCCGTATCGCCGAGCATACAAATGTCGCCGTCAAAATTACCTTTGAGGGCAAAGGAGATCTGACGTAGACGATGTTTTTGAGCATGGCCATAGCTCAAATGGCTCAGTCGCTCATGTAAAACAGGGTTAGCGTGAAGCACATCAGGCAGGTTTGGATCGTCAGCATCTTGGAGAATTTTGCGATGGCCAATCCAACAAAGGTTAATTTGTCCTGTCTCGATGGCAGAGAGACCGCAGTACCCTCCAGGGAAGGCGTGGAGTTCAATGGTTCCAGGTAGGTCTAACCCGGTGCAGTGGGCTTTAAATGCAACCCAGGGGGATGGCCGATGGGTAAAGGGGCGATCTAGCTGGGTGTCTAACGTTGAGCGCTTACCGTAGGCAGCCAGTACGGCCCGAGCTTGAAAGGTGCCTTGGGTGGTACGCACAGAAAAACCAGTGTCTAAGTTCCCTTCGATTTTACGGACCGTTGTGCGATCGCAACAGATTGCCCCCACAGCAGCAGCACGCCTAAACAATATTGAATCTAGCTGAAATCGACTTAATCCGAGGGCTGTGCCAGGTAAGTCCTGTGCAAAATTGGCCCCAGCTGCTGTGGTCACCAATGCCCGATGTATGGGATGCGCTCCAATCTGTTGCACCGCCTCTAAAACCCCAAGACGGGCAAAATTGGCAATCACTTCAACCGACAAAAATTCACCACAGAGCTTGTGGGCAGGATAGCGTTGCTGCTCTAATAGCAATACCTGCCAGCCTGCTTGAGCTAATTGAATAGCGGCACTACAGCCCGCCAGCCCCGCCCCAACAACAATAACGTCATAGATCATGCTCGCTAAACCTTGAGCGTCGTCAATAACCAACGGAACGGCCAATACCAACGGACTGTGAATGCTGGCAGTTCAGCCTTTTGGGCGATCACGTCTAATTCCTGGGCACGAAAGCCGCGCAACACCGAAATCGGGCCATCATTTTGCATCATTTCCGATGCCTGAAATAGTCGAGTCAATGTATAAATACCAAAGTAGGCCAGGGGATGACGATGCAAGTCATTGATCAGCACACCACCACGGGAAACCCGCTGCATCGCCTTGACAATCTTCGTTGCTCTTTCTTCAGCAAAGTGATGCAAAAACATTGCACCCATAGCAACATCAAATTCATCATCATCGTAAGGTAAATTCAAGGCATCTGCCACTTCAACTCGAATTCTGTTTTTTAAAGCATCCGGCAATCTTTTTGCCAAAGCTTGGTTAGCGTACTCAACAGTGACAGGATTTGCATCAATGGCAACAATTTCTAGATCAACAGCAGGATTCTGTTGATCAGCCCAGCGCACAATATACTCAGGAAAATCAGCAATGCCCGTGCCTAAATCCAAAATGCGAATAGGTGCAGCCGATGACTTGTTCGCCGCTTTAAGCCAGGGAGCAAGCACAGCCATGGTGGTACCATAACCGCCTAAAAATCGATTCACGAATCGCAGCTGTTCAAGGGCCGTTGTCAAACGACTGTCCGTAATGGAAAAATCATCCATTAACTCGTCTTCATCGGTACGGGTTTCAAAAGAAATCATCGTCATGCACCCACCTGTTGAAAGAGACACCCCTCAATAGTTAAACCAGGACCAAAGGCCATGGCAATCCCATTTTTCAAATTAGTCTGCTGTGACAGAATCTGTTTCAATACAAATAAGATGGTGCCAGAGCTCATGTTGCCGTATTGTCGTAATACCTCATAGGAAGACTGAAGAGTCCCTTCAGCCAGCTGTAGTAAATCATGTACCTGGTCAAGAATCAGTCGCCCACCCGGATGAACGGCCCAAAAGTCGATGGCTGATTCTGCCAGGTTATTTCGATCTAACAACGTTGTGAGATACGCCGGTAGATACCGAGCAATCGCCTGAGATACCTGAGGGGACAGAGTCATCAAAAATCCTGTGTTTCCTATGGTCCAACTCATCAGCTCTAGGGTGTCATTGGTTAATAGGCTATAGCCATCGACATAGGCCAGCTTACCAACCGCTTCAGTATCTGACTGCGCCGATATAATCGCTGCTGCTGCACCATCACCAAAGAGGGCATTAATCACCACACTTTCTAGAGAATCGTCTGGCTGGAAATGCAAGGTGCACAGTTCAACACAAACCAATAGCACACGAGCATGGGGATCACTCTGACAGATAGCATGGGCTGTCTTCAGCCCATTAAATGCGGCATAGCAGCCCATAAATCCAATGATGGTGCGATCAACATCTGCCCGCAGGCCTAACTGCTGAATCAATTGCACATCCAGCCCTGGCGCTGAAAAGCCAGTACAACTGATGATGATCAGATGGGTTATTGACGTGGGATTTAACCTTGCCTGCTGAATAGCTTGGGAAGCTGCTGATTCGGCAATCTTTGGTGCATAGCTTTGGTAGAGCTGATTACGAACTGCAGTGCTTGGAAGTGGAGTAAGGTGCCAGTTATCTGGGTAAAAACTGAAATTAGGAGGTGCTGTTAAATAATCTTGAATACAGGTATAGCGGCAGTCGATGCCAGATTTCGCATAGATTTTTTTAAGGCGAGCACGTACCGGTGGTGAAAGGCCCTCTAGCTGGGACATAAACGTCAGCGAGTCAGCTTGGGACAGTTGAAAAGGCGGATTAGCCGTTGCAATCGATTCCAGAACGGTATGCATACAGTAAATCCCGCAACGTAAGAATGAAGATCAGAACGCCCCCTCACTCTAGCGAGCGTAAGAATTTTTTGCATAACGAATAAAGCGTTCTCAGAGCTTTCTTATCAATCACCTGTCAATTTAGTCGGATGCTGATGGTTTAAAGGCAATAAAGGCAGCATGAGCGTTAGGGAGTTGATAACGGCCATAGGAACGCATAGTTTGAACTTTAAAACCAATCCGTCGCAACTTATGGGCAATATCTGTTGACCGGTATAGTTGCAAACGATGAACTTCATCATCCCGTCGATAGTGCTCATCCACTTTTCGCAGGGTAATGATGCGGCGGGTCAAGATTGATTTCTCTGCATTTTCTTCTTTCTCCACCAGCACAAGCCAGTTGTTACCTTCGGTAAAATGTTGCTCGTCGTTTTTGTCTATCTGTCCAGGTTCTGCAATATCAAAGATAAAAACACCACCTGGTTCAAGGGCTTGATAGATACGCTTGAACAGTTGGACTAACAACTGCTCATTGTTATCTGGATCAAACAAGTAGTTGAGACATTCACCAATGGCAGTGACCACCTTGCATGTTGGAATCTCAATTTGGAATAGCGATGCAACTCGAAAATCTGCACTTGGAACTCGGATTCTGGCTGAGGCAATCATTGCCTCAGAAATATCAACACCTAGGACTTGATATCTTGCCTTGATGAATTCTAGTGTTGATATGCCACTACCACAGCCTAAATCAACAATCAAACCATTTTGAATATTGTTTTGGCTCAAAGTAGTGAGGATACCGGTAGATGCATTGAGTGCATAGTCACTGTAGCCTGCATCATGGATATAGGAAAGGTCCTCTTTGTAGAAATCTGCCATTGCTTAACAAAAGTTCTGTCTGAGCTATCAATTCACTGGATAACGCTGTTTTTAATTATGCAACTCACAGTTGTCATTAGACCATTGTGCCGAGTCTAAAAAGCACTAAAGAGACATAAGGCAATCGTTAAAGCTACTGTTTGACGACCAGCTTTAACGGTGTCTGCTCATCCATCCACCGTTGATGGGTTTCAAGGCTCTCCTGAATCGTATCTGTGACCTGGCCCAAATCATTCACCAATGCTATGGACTGTCATAGTGACATCAACAGAACAGCTATGAATTCGCTAGATGACCGCTCAATACAAACCCCTACTTTAAAGACCATGAGCCAGGACAAACTTACTGCTGCCCTGGCTGATTAGATATGGATATAATCAGTTAATCCAGCTGCCAAGAGATCATACGAAGTTTCTTCTCTGTGTCTCGCACAGCCGTTAACAGAAACTCCTTGCCATCACGACGAATAGCAGATGATGCAATTCGACTGACCTGCCCCGCAATATCAGTGCCCACACGCGCGATTTGACCGTTGCTCTGCACTTGATAGGCGATCATGCGCAGAATACCTTCACTATCTTTGACCGAGGCAATGACCTTGCCCCCCGGTGCCGCCGTGAGGTCCACAATGCTGGCAAAGCCTGCTGTGGTCGAAGCCTTACGCTGAATCTGGCCGTTGGCCTGCACCTGCCAGGTGATCAGTTTCAGATTGGCATCTTCATTGCTAAAGGCAGTTACCACAATGTCGTTGCCCGCAAGCTGGGCTCTCACAATGTTCAGCTCTCCCTTGATAGAACCGGCCTCAGCATCACCTCGACGAGAGAACGTTTTGGCAGCTGAGTTAAAGGACCAGGCAATGAGCTTGAGTTTGCGATCGCTCCCGGTTGTAGCACTCACCACCCCAGCAAAATCGGCACGGGTTGTGGCCACCGCAATATCCTGGACTGGACCAGCATCAATGTCACCTCGACGGATAATATTCAAGGAGGGAGTCATTTCCCAGGCCACCAGTTTTAAGTCATTCTTCATGCCTCGGGTTAGCGTAATCACCCCTTTGCCATCGGGAAAAGGCGTTAAGGCAATTCTCTTAACGGGGCCAGCAACGACATCATCTCGACGTGTCACCTGACCGCTACTCGAAATCTCCCAGGCAATCAGCTTCAGGTTATCATTCGCATCTCGAAAAGCAGTGACTGCATCTGCACTACTGTAGTCCGGGTGCACCAGATTCACCTGGCTAGCCGCTCCAGCTGTAACAACTTCACCACGGGTCAGTGTCCCCAAATCGTTCACCCGATACGGGATCAGTTGTAATTTACCTTCCGAGTTTGAGAAGACTGCGATCGATCCATCCAGGCTGGCCTCCTTAAAGTCACCGCCCATATCAGTATCCTGTCGCAGAAACTGCGTGATGTCGTAATGCGCTGGAACGTTAGCTGCAGGCACCGCCAGCACAATTTGATCAACCAGCTTCCTGAGGGGGGTAATCTCCTTCATATTGATATTGGTGGCTACAGCAACATGGATACGGCTCAGATCAACGCCGTTCAATGAGGTATACCCGTCCGGGAACATGGCAACGTATGCCGTACCGCTATCGTGAATTAGACCACCATGGGCAAGTTTGCCACGGTCATTGCTATTCCAGGCCATTTTTTCCAGCTCTGGCCCAGTATACGTATTCTCCAGATCAGCCGTAATATACGTCAGATCCTGAGCCGATGCGCGGAAGCCACCTGCTGCCAACCCTGTTCCCGAATTCTTGGGTTTAATAGGAACCGGCGTCCCTTGATCGTTATAAACATGGCTGCGAGCCTGACGGTTACCAAGTTTGGTGCTTTCAGGCAGTACCGCCTCGTGGAGGCCGAGCGATCGCAAGTACGTGTTCACAGCATAATCGCGATAGGACTTGCCAGAAAGTGCTTCAATGACCAACGTCCATATTCCCAAGCTGTGGTTGGCATACTCAGAATTTGTACCGGGCTGAAAGATCAATTGCTGGGTTCTGAGAAAGTGCTTATGAATGTGTTCATAGGTCACCAATGCTTTATCTTTAATATTGAACATAGCGGCTGCACCATTGAGGCTGCCACTGCCGTAAAAACCAGCTGCATGATCCAACAGATGTTGCAGGGTGATTTGGTAGTACCAGTTTTTGTTCGGAGTAGGGCTGAGTTCAATGTCTTCCGCAAAGCGATTCTTAAATAAACCACTCGGGCCATACAGCTTTTGTTGCTGAGGATTAATGCCCTTTGCTCGCATCAGCTGCCAGCCAGCAGGTCCTGTTACAACGGCCTTGGTCACACTACCAATACGGCTGCTCATAAAGGGCTCCATGGTCTGTTTTGTTTCGGCGTTAGCCCAGCCATAGCCTTTAGCTACAATTAGCCGACCGTTTTTTGTGACGGCCACAGTCATGCCAGGCAGTTTTTCTGCTTGCATTAACTTTTTGATCAATTCATCTACTTTAGGTTCAAGGCTGGTCCAAGCGTATCCTGAAGCTGGAAGTTCCATAGTATTCTCCTTTTTTTAAAATCTAGACGGCTCTCGACAAAGAGACTCTTTGAACATGAACAACAAACCACCAGAAGCGTTCTGGAGATTGTTGTTATGCTGCTAGCCATTTACAAACAAGTCGATTATTTTCCACAACCCATGTTGCTTTTAGGCGCACTTTGGGTGCAATTTGTCCCGTAGCACCAGATTTACAATTGTTTTTTTGGGTAGTTGAAAACATGACACAGACTCCAATCAGTTTGTCTATGCCCATCTAAACCAAACACCAACTGAGATCTTGACCGAGTTCTTAGGACTTTTGACCGACTTTTTTCCAAATTTGGAAAGTGACGTGCCACATTTGGAACGTCGACATCTCGCAACTTTTATTTATTTATGCTTCAGCCGAGCTCATGCTCCGTTTGGCTTCATGGTACTTACGTTATTAATAATATGAATGCACATTATGCAATTGATAGATGAGTACTGTCAGTAAAATACTTTCAGCTAGTTGATATAGTCATAAGCATGTGGAGCCCTATTGGTTATGTCTCGCTCTCTAAAGGTCCATAGTCAGTCGACTCAAACCGTTAAAAGCTCACTAAAACGATGTGGTTTTCGCAGTCAGCGCTCCCTAGCTGAGGACCTGGGAATGGCTCTATCGACCGTCAGTCGGTTTCTTAATGGCAAGCCCGTTGACTTTGCGACGTTTGTGGAAATTTGCGATCGCTTAAGCCTAGAGTGGCGAACAATCACCGACATCGCTGATGATACTACATCCGAGACCGACTTAGAAGCATCATCAGCCCTGCCATCTGAAGCTGCTCTATTGTCTTCTGACATTATCCCACCAGAACAACCTCCTGCATCTGAGCCCACCACAGATACACCACAGCAGGATTGGGAAGAAGCCATCGACACCACTTTTTTCCATGGACGCAATGACGAACTAGCCAAATTAAAGAACGCTATTCTCACAGATAAATGCCGTCTGGTAGCGATTTTAGGTTTAGGCGGCATTGGTAAAACCAGTCTGGCCGCAAAACTAGCACAGACCGTTTCCTCAGATTTTGATGTTGTTATCTGGCGCTCTGTACGCAATGCCCCTTCCCTTAAACACCTACTTAAGGAGATGGTGCCTTTCGTATCACAGCAACAGGATATGGCACCCACTACAGAACGACTCTTCCATTGGCTACGGAGTCGACGCTGTTTGATTATTTTAGATAATGTAGAAACATTGCTAGAAAGTGGGCAATCAGGTCAATACCGTACTGGGTATGAAGACTATGGCGATCTGCTACGTCGATTTGGAGAAACCACTCACCGTAGCTGCTTAATGATCACTAGCCGAGAAAAGCCCAGCGAAATTGGCGTTTTAGAGAGTAATCAGCTATTAACCCGCTCATTTCAGCTAGGTGGATCAGCAGAAGCAGCGCAAGCCATTGTCGAAGCAAAAGGGTTGCTGGGTACCCCCGAAACAATCCAACAGTTTTGTCAACGCTATGGAAATAATCCCCTCGCCATTAAAATTGTAGGCACCTCAATTCAGTCAATCTTTGATGGGGACATTGATCTCTTTTTACGGGAAAATGCCCCTGTCTTTAATGATTTCCGTAGACTGCTCAACCAACAATTTGAGAGACTGTCTCCCCTTGAACAAAGCATTTTGTACTGGCTGGCCATCAATCGAGAATGGACAACAACATCTGAACTATTGGATGATATCTGGCCTGTAATTTCACGGGCAGATGTGTTTGATGCCTTAGAATCTTTGAGCTGGCGGTCACTGATCGAAGTAAAAGGAGGTCAATATACTCAGCAACCGGTCATTATGGAGCATGTTACTGAGCGGTTGATTCAAACTATTTATGAAGAGCTAACGATTCTGAGCCAGCCGGAAAATCTGACGCTCGCAACAGCATCTCCACATCTCTTTCATACCCATGCCTTATTGAAAACAACGAATAGAGATTATGTGCGTGACAGCCAGCGACGGATGATTCTTGCCCCCATCACCAAACGGTTGCAAGCACTACTGATCCAGCCACACATGGTAAGTCAATATATGATATCTATTTTGACGAATCTCAGACAGGTTGTCGCAGGCTATGGTGTTGGCAACTTTATTAACCTGTGCCGACAACTTGATGTCGATTTAACAGGCTACGATTTTTCTAATTTAGCTATTTGGCAAGCAAATCTAAAAGAAATTAGTTTGCGAGAAACCAGCTTTGCTCAAGCAAATTTTCAGAATTGTCAATTTAACCATGATTTCGGTGCCGTTATCGCTCTGGCAGTCAATCCAGATAATACTCTGCTAGCAGTTGGTGATTTGCAAGGACATATTCTCATTTGGGACCTTGAAACATATAACCATTTAGAAACCATTAACGGTCACCCGGAAAGTGTCTTTTCGGTCGAGTTCTCTCCCGATGGGAAATACTTGCTCAGTGGTAGCGGTGATGCCACACTTAAACTTTGGCAGACAACTAACTACCAGTGTATCCAAACCTTTCAAGGACATCATCAAACGGTGATGTCCGTTGCCTTTTCACCAAATGGAGAACAGATTGTGAGCGCTGGTGTTGATAAGCGCATTAAACTGTGGGATATCACGAGTGGGCGATGTGTCAGAACCTTGAAAGGACACAACGGTGCCATTAGGGCAATCACGTTTGCACAGACAAAGCCAATCTTAGCAAGTGCGAGTTTTGACAATACTGTTAAGCTTTGGAATTGGGAAACAGGTCAATGCATTAACACTCTGGTAGGTCATACTCAAGGTGTCTGGAGCGTAGACTTTGGTCCGGATGACCATTTGCTAGTCAGTAGCAGTAATGACCATAGTGTTCGCGTATGGGATGCTGCCACAGGAGACTGTCTCAAGGTGTTGTCAGGGCATCAACATGCTGTTTGGTGCGTGAAAGTTAGCCCTGATGGAAACAATTTTGTCAGCGGTGATTACAGCGGTTTAATTAAGCTTTGGGATCTGAAATCTTACACATGCGAACGGTCTCTTCAAGGACATAATAGTTGGGTGTGGTCGCTTGCATTTTCTAGAGATAGCACCTTCCTTTATAGCGGAGGCCAAGACCGTACTATCCGCATATGGGAATATCAGTATGGATGTTGTATCAAAACTCTCTCGGGATACACCAATACAGTATGGGCCCTTGACTTTTCCCCAGATGGCAAAACATTAGCTAGTGGCAGTCACGATGGCAAGATTCGCCTTTGGGATATAACCCAGCAGCAATGTCGATCTACCCTTCTGCATCAAAGTTCGGTTTTTAACCTTAGCTTTAGCTCAGATGGTAACTACCTTGCCAGTGTTGGGGGAGAGCAACCTGTTGTTAAAGTTTGGCGTTTAGATAAAGAAAGCTGTTCCCAGCATTTAACTGGCCATACCGGTCTTATACGGTCAGTTAAATTCCATCCAAATAGTAACTTTTTATGCAGTACTGGCAGCGATCAGACTTGCAAACTGTGGAATATAGCCAGTAATGAAAACAATAACAACTATGTGAGAACATTTCTAGGACACAAAGAGACTATTTGGTCGGTGGCGTTCTCTCATAATGGCAGATATGTGGCAACAGGCAGCTTTGACTGTTCTGTTAGACTGTGGAACCCTGAAACAGGTGATTGTTTGCAGACATTTATAGATCATTCTGATCATGTGCATTCAGTTGTATTCAGTTCTGATGACCGTTTATTAGCTAGCACTAGTTCTGATACGACGGTCAGGATTTGGAATGTTCAAACTGGTGAGTGTCTCAAAACGTTGACAGGCTTCGCTAATGCTGTTTTGACAGGCTTATTTCTATTAGATAGTTCTCGGTATGTGAGTGGCGAATTTAATGGCAATCTCAAAATTTGGGATGTGGAAAGCGGCCAATGTCAGCACACCATACAGGCCCATAACCATATTCTTTGGGCTCTAGCCTTGAGCTCGAATGGTCAGATACTTGCCAGTGGTGGAGAAGGAGACACCATTAAACTATGGGACACCCAATCATGGCAGTGTATTGGCACTCTACAGTTGCCTGGTCCCTATGAAGGGATGAATCTAACCAACGCCACAGGGTTATCAACAGCAGAAAAAACAGCACTCTATGCGTTGGGTGCTGTTTCTGCATAGGTCGTCACAGCATCCAAACGATTACCAACCATCATCGCGGTAGTCTTGATCGTCACGATAGTCACGGTCTGGGTAGTTGCGATCGCTCCTCCGCTCATCAGACCCTCGACCACGATAGCCCCGGTCATCATAGCCTTGGCCACGATCCCCCTGATTGTCATAGCCCTGATCGCGATATTGCCGATCATCATAGCCACGCTGGGGATAATCACGGCCTGATCCCTGATCCGAATAGCCTCGCTCTGGATAACCCTGGTCTGGATAACCGCCTCTACCACCCTGGTTACCGTAGCGTTGGTCATCATAGCCGCCACGACCGTAGCCACGATCGTCATAGCCCCTGTCCTGGTAGCCCCTGCCCCCCTGGTTGCCATAGCCCAAATCATCATAGCCACGACCATAACCACGATCACCATAGGGATCGCGATTTCTGCCATAGGGGTTGCCATAGGGATCTCGCTGAGGCTTGCCGCCACTTTCCACATAGCGCTTCAGCTGGTAAGCCATGCGTCGCAGTCCATCCCGCTCATCCTCTCGAATAAACGGTAGAAAGATGCCCGATAGGGGACCGACAAAAATATCGCGATGCAAATAGCGCGTCCGCCCAGGGGTTACTTCTTGCATTTCAAAGGAATGCTCTGTTTTTAACCCTGGAATTTTCGAAACCCACCTTAGACAGTTACCTGGTCGTAAGGTGGTTACCACGGGCTGAAATTCCGTATCAGCATCGCCTTCAATGCGCTGCATCGCCAGAAATACTTCGCGACCTAGCATAAAGTTTGAGCGCGGATCACAATCGTAGAGAAACGTATTCCAATAACGCCAGTCTTCCTTACGAACCAAGGCATCCCAGACTGCAGCAGCGGTGGCATTAATTTCAATTTCAGCGTAGAGACTTGGCATAGTGCGAAGGCAATGGGGAGTGGGCAATGGGGAGTGGGCAATGGGGAGATTTTGTAGGAGCATTCCATGAAAATCTCCTACAGAAAGGCACAGAGCGCCGTAGGAAAAGAAATTATTTTGTGACCGCCTTTTTATATGGTTGGTTTCAGGGGTCGCGAGATGGGACCATCAAGGCTTAACATTTTTTTTACTACATACCCGCTCCCTATCATCCGAGGTTTTTAGAAAATGGTCAGCTTGACACCGAACCCTAGCTATAGTTTAACCATCCGCATGCATGTGCCCAACCAAGCAGGCATGTTGGCTAAGGTGACCCAGGCAATCGCCGATGCTGGCGGAAGTCTGGGTGACATTGATGTGGTGGAACGATGTCGAGAAAACGTTACCCGCGATGTCAGTGTGGATGCTGCTAGTGCTGAACATGCCGAGGAAATTGTTAATGCAATATATGCCCTAGAGCAGATCGAAGTGGTAAAGGTGCACGATCGCACCTTTAAGCTGCACGAAGGCGGCAAAATCCACATGGAATGCAAGGCCCCTGTGCGCAGTCAAGAAGATTTAGCCATGGCCTATACCCCCGGTGTAGGACGGGTGTGTTCTGAAATTGCGCGGCATCCGGAACGGGTGTATGACCTGACCATTAAATCCAATACAGTGGCAATTGTCACCGATGGCAGTGCCGTCTTAGGACTGGGCAATTTGGGACCCGAGGGTGCTTTGCCAGTGATGGAAGGGAAAGCGATGCTGTTTAAGGAGTTTGCAGGTTTAGATGGCTTTCCCATTTGCCTCAATACCCAGGACACCGATGAAATTGTGGAGACAGTGAAACGAATTGCGCCAGTATTTGGTGGCGTCAATTTAGAAGATATCAGTGCCCCCCGTTGTTTTGAAATTGAAGCCCGTCTTCAGAAGGAACTGGATATTCCTATTTTTCATGACGACCAGCATGGGACAGCCATTGTCAGTCTGGCCGCTTTGGTAAATGCTCTCAAGGTCGTGGGCAAAGAACCACAAATGGCAGAAATTAAACTTGTCATCAATGGTGCAGGTGCCGCAGGCCTGGCCATGGCACGGCTATTCAAGAAAGCAGGAGTTAATCACATTACGGTGTGTGATTCAAAGGGAATTATCAGTCGCGATCGCACCGATCTCAACAGCCGCAAACAAGAATTTGTCGTGGACCAAGGCGGCACCCTCGCCGATGCCATGGTAGGCGCAGATGTATTTATGGGGGTAAGCGCTCCTGGTGTCGTCACCGTAGGCATGGTGAAATCCATGGCCAAAGATCCCATCGTTTTTGCCATGGCCAATCCGGTACCCGAAATTCAGCCTGAATTATTAGACGGCATCGTGGCTGTCATGGCTACGGGACGTAGCGATTACCCTAACCAGATTAATAATGTGCTGGCATTTCCTGGCCTGTTGCGGGGGGCCATTGACTGTCGTGCTGAAGCGATTACCACCAGCATGTTTTTGCATGCAGCCCATGCGATCTCAACGCTGATTCCCGACAACGAGCTACGTCCTGACCACATTGTCCCCTCAGTGTTTGATCATCGGGTAGCGACTGCAGTCGCAGCTGCCGTGCAACAAGCCGCTCGCGATGCTGGAGTAGCCAGAAACTAGACCTAGCAAACTTTGGCAAGCAAAAAGTTGTTGCACAGTCAGTTGCAGCCGGATGTCATTTCTTGTTTAAATGACATCCGGCTATATCCATCAGAAATGCGATCAACTTCGGAGAACTTCGATGATGTTGGCAACAGTTGAGATCTCTTGACGTCATTGAGTACGTCTCATGGCACCTTCATCTTTCCTTTGGAGAAACTAGCACTATGGCAAACGTTTTTTCCGAAGAGAAACCAATGACGACAACTAAAAAGTTCAATACTCCCAACAGTCATACCACTGCCTGGATTGCTCAAACCTGGTTATCCTTTGTTGTTTCAATCTCAGCCACTGCTATCGGCATCATCTATTTACCAGCTGATGTCTGGTTAAAAGGGTACTTGGGTATGGGTTTACTCTTCTCTGTTGGTTCTACAGTCAGTTTATCTAAAACAATTCGCGATCAGGAAGAAGCCAAGCGTATGCTCAGTCGCATTGATGAAGCAAAATTAGAGCGGTTGTTGGCAGACTATGATCCGTTCAAACAATAATGCCCTTACACGATTCGTCGCATTCTCACCATGAAGAAACCGTCCATATCCTGTTTGTGGGGCCATACCATGGCCCACCCCTGGTTTGTAACAAAGGGTGCTACAGGAGAATCGTCTTCAGGGGGATCAATCTGCCAATCAGGGTGATCGGAGAGAAAGGCCTGAATCAAGTTTTGATTTTCATCGGGATGGAGAGTACAGGTGGAATAAACCAGCACACCATCTGGCTTCACCCAATCCACTGCGGCCTCAAGTAATTCTCGTTGTAGGGTGGTGAGACCGGCAATGGAGTTGGGCGTCTGCCGCCAGCGGGCATCGGCGTGGCGATGCAGTGTTCCCAAACCAGAACAGGGCACATCTAACAATACTCGGTCGGCAATTCCCTTAAACTCGGGATGCTCGCGACTATCTCCCATCACCGTTTCGATGCTGTTGAGCTGAAGTCGCTTGGCATTCTGACGGATCTTATTAAGGCGAGAAGAGGTGCGATCGCAACCTAACACCCGTCCCCGATCCTCCATCATTTCTGCCAGATGCGTCGTTTTTCCCCCCGGTGCTCCACAGGCATCAATCACCGTTTCACCAGGCTGGGGATCCACCAAGTAGCTAACTAGCTGGGCGCTGCTATCCTGCACCATCCACCAACCTGCTTCATAGCCTGGCAGCTGGCGCACATTTCCCATGGGACCCACAATCCTGAGGGCATCTGGAATGCCGCCATGGGGTACCACCGTTAGCCCGTGATCTGTCAGTGCAGTGGATACCTGATCAACCGTTGTACGCAATCGATTCACCCGCAGGTCAATCTTAGGGGCTTGATTGAACCATTCACAAAGCCTGGCCACATCTGCAGCAGGCACTAGCTGCTGCCAGGCTTGGATAATCCAATCGGGATAACTGTGCAAAACACCGAGGGCTGCGATCTCATCGGTGGGCAACTGTAGCGGATCACCCTTCGCTTCTTGCAGGCGGATATATTGCCGCAACATGCCATTCACCACACCGCTGAGTTTGCCGAGACGCTGCTGTTTGGCCAGCTGAACTGTTGTATCTACAACAGCATGATTGGGCACATGATCCAGATAACGTAGCTGATAGAATCCAACGTGCAGAATACGACGTAAATCGGCAGGCTGCTGATCAGCTCGCCGCTTACCCAGTTGATCAATCAGCGCATCCAGGGTGCGTTGGCGGCGTACGGTGCCATAGATTAATTCTGTCGCCAAACGTCTATCGGCGGGCATCAACGTAAATTTGCCGATATTGCGCTCCAGGGCAACATCGGCAAATGCACCTTTGTCTATGTCTCTGAGTACTGTGAAGGCTAGCTGTCGCGCCGATATCAAACTATTTCTTACCCTTACGCTTATTACGTGCAGGAGTACGACTATCGGATGCCTCTTGAGAGCGCTTACGCTTGTTGCGCACAGGTACGCGATTATCCAACGCTTCCTGAGAGCGCTTGCGTTTATCTTGCCACTCTATGGCAGTTAAATAAATTACACCGCCAGTCACAAACAGCAAAAGTAGCGCTGCCAAACTAGCTAGAACACCGTACGCTTGAGCTTCTAATGCACCTGTCATCGAAATATAGCTAATCCCTTAGAAACCGTTGCGACCCCAAATTACCATCGAGATGGAGAAGCTGAAGAAAGCAAGTAATCCAACCCAACCGAGTGTCAAAATATCCATATCGCCTAACTTGCGTTGTTGACTAAACTAAAAGCGCCGCTCAATCGGCTATTTCTATCATACGGTAGATCAATGCCCGATTTTTGGGTGATGGCAAAATTGACGCAGAACAGACAGCTAATGCTATGGACCAAGAACGTGTTGAATCAATCAAAGCTGGAGGTTTGGCTGCGCTAACAGGTACTGGTGTGAGTGCTATGTTGATCGCGTTACACCCTCATCTGCTTAGTGCCAGCGCTTTGACTACCGGCATACTACGGGTTGCTGTAGCCACCGTCTGTGCATTTCTATTTGGGGTCACTTACCGCTACATCGTCCGTAACGACTCCAACCCTCACCTGCGAAGTGGTGCCGTGGGTGCCTTTGCCCTCACCCGCAGCCTGGGGCAACTAGAAAGCATCACGCCTCCAGACCTTGCTTTATCGGGTGCCTTACCCCTGGCAGTACCCATTGTCGAAAGCTTTGGTCTATTTATGTGTATCCGTTTAGTTTTGGACTGGGGTCTGAAGCAACAATGGTTTCAACCGTTCGAGTCTGATTGACTACTGGCCATAGTTTGCTGTACTGGAATACGTAAAATGTTATTCCACCAAACTCATAAATCAGGATTAGCGAGTTAGCGAGCCGATATCAAGTCTAGGGCGCTGAGTTTCAATGGCATCAGGCCTCACTTTAAAGTTGATTTCCTGAAAAGGCTCAGTACTGTCATTGAAATTGAGGATCGTATCGGCAACAGACCGCTCACCAATTTCAAAACGATAGTCTCCTTGGGGCATACCTTCCAGATAAAAGACACCAGCACCATTGGTGACAGACAGGTGACGAGAATCGGAGCTGGTATGGATTGCCTGAACGTTCTGTCCTGCCATGGCATTACCATCGGCGTCTAATACCACCCCTGAAATACTAAAAGACAGTCCCAGGGGAATCGAGAGGTGCGTGTACTCACCAGGGGCAATATCGGCAGCAAACGCCCGAGAAACGGCCTGACGATCAAGTGGAAATCCAGCCGGGTCTAAATCGATGCGATAGACCCCTGGCGCTAGGACGACTGTGGCATAGTTTTTCTGACGATGGGGCTGATAGCGATCTAAAGATTCGTGGTTGATGGTAATCAGCAGGTCTAGATCTTCTAGATATGTGGATTCTCCTGGATCCTGTTGGCCATTGTTGTTGTCATCCAGAAAAGGTTGAATCATCAACCCCCCCTGAGTTCGCAACCAGTCCTGACGTCGGTTGCCAAAATTTAAACCCTGCTGAAGATTGAGACGGGGGGATAGCTCCAGGCGAAAGGTGCTCTGGTCGGAAAAAGCGGATACCTCTTGATAGCGGGCACGCAGGTCTAACCCAGGCAGAATACCGGTGGCAAAATTGGCGAAGGGGCCACTACCGGCTGTGCCGATACCATAGCCCAGTTCGATATCCCATAGGGAACGACCGTCAATGTTGCGATCGCTCGATTGATATCGCCAACTAGCCATTGCCAGTTGACTAAAATCATTCAGGTTGCGGGTCTCATAGCCAATATTTAAGGAATGCCCCAGACTATTGGCAGGGTTTCCCGATAAATTGTAAATGAGCTGGGACTGGGTGGTAATTTCATCGCCACGATGACGCAGCCCCAGGGAACCGTAGCGGGCATTGGTATGCCAGCGGAGATTGCCATTAGTATCAACATTGGCCAGGCCAAATAGATAAAATTTGCCCCGAGTTAGATTGACTCGGGTCCCTGCAGCCAGGGCATCGTCCCTGGTATTCCCTGAGGCTGTCAGGGCGATGCTGGGTAATAGCTGCCAATCGGCTCGCAGGCGTTGGGAAAAGCGATCGCTGTTAAAATCAATAGCCAGGTCATCCGTTGGTTGCCAGCGCATGTCAGCATTGACATCGACATCACTATCTCCAGGCGTTAGCATCACCGACATCGCCGCCTTAAGGGGAATATTACTGGGACTGTAAAAGACTTCACTAAGCAATGTCAGGGAACTATCCTGGATAACACCAGCCCCGAGGGTAAGGGATTCACTCACACCAGTCCGATAGCCAATACCACCTCGAAAATTATGGAAATCGCCCCAAAATTGGGGTTCCTCCTGGTTATTCCTCTGTCGATTAAATCCAGCCGATAGCACTAGGGCCGATGCCCCCATCGGTAACTGCCCTGGCAAACTTGAAAAGGTGGCATCATATTCATCCGGGCTGGCTGCCAGCTGGCCATCGGGAAAGAGCAATACCCGATAACGGCCAAAGCCTGTGGTAGCTACATCGGTAAACCGATATAGACCAGAGGAATCCACCAGAACTTCATCGATAACTTGGTTGTTACGGGCCAGCTGTACCAAGGTACCAGGCTCGGCTTCACCACTAACCGTACGATCCAGGTTAGTGGCCTGGAGACGCCGACGTGGGTTAAAACCACCACTGCCGCGCTGGGCAGGGGGTTCAAATCCCCAGCGTTGCACCAGGGTCGCCCCCCAATAGTCACCACCTTGACTTTGCCAAAAAGTGGGCTGGGACCCCAGGGTATAGTCGCTATGGTCACCATAGTGCAAGTACTGTAGTTCATTTAGATACCAGCTCGATTGGTCATCTAGACTGGGTTGATCGATTTCGGCATACCACGCCCCCCCAAAGGCTGTTCCCACCGCATTGAATCGTCCCCGCCAGTTAGTGGAACCGGACCGATCACCACTAGCGGTACGTCCCGACAGGGTGGTTTGTTGGCCAATGCCACTGAGGCTAAACCGATTTGAGTTCAACTCAGGTAGTCCATCGGTGACAATAGGGGCGACAACGGTTTGTTGCTGTTGCGACCGTTGCTCCGGTGGGGCAAACCGAATCACATAATCGGCCATGTCAAAGGTGGCGGAGATGCCCAAATAGGCCTCTATCTCAGCAATGGAGAGCACCCGCCCCAGGTTTGGATCGATGGTAAATTCATTGGGATGAATACGGGTAACCGCAGCTGGCGATCGCAACTCCAGCTCGCCATCATCCCAAACAGTGACCTGCACATTGAGCACCTGCACCACATCATCAAAGGACAGTTGCCACTGTTCAAAGTCAATGGGGCGCTCACCATTTTCATTCCCCTTAACCAAGGTAGTGGGCAAAACATTGCGATTCCCCAGGCTCACCCCCACTGGAAATACAACAAAGTCAGGTGTAGAAGTATTAGGATCAAGGGTAGGAGCATTATTCTCCCCAGGCTCAACATCATCTTCAATATCCACCACAGCTGCATCTGAACCTTTGTCAGCAATAGACTCAGCAGGAACTAGTGCATTAGGCTGGAGAGAATCTGTAGTTTCAGAAACTGGCTCAGAAGAAAAGAGTTCTCTGGGGTGAGGAGAGTCTTTATTTAGGTCAGATAATTCCTCTGACTCCCCATAGGCTCTCCCCCCTGGCAGGGGTAAACTCTCAGCCAGAGCGACAGTGGTCAACAACAACAGCCACCAAAGGGTGACAAACAGGTGTAGACTGCATCGCCAACTTACCAGGGCCATGGTTGTTTACAAAGGAGTCACGGTGAGTCGCACAGTATAGGTATAACGCCCTGGTGGATAGGCTTGGGGACGTTCCACCCGCATCCGGACACCAAGATCAACGCTGCCGGTTTCCCTGATTAGTAGTGGGTGACCATGGACCACTTCGTTGCCATTATGGCTCACATAGCCAGTATGCTGGGTGCCCACTGGATCAGTAAATCCAGCAGGTGTGGGGGGTGTGGCCATAATGGCAAATGGCTCGCTCACCTGAAGATTCAAAATAGCCGGATCGATGGCTTCTAATGTGGTTTGGCCAGCATCAACAATGTCTAAGGGGGATAGATCGACTAGGTGGCTATTGATGATTTGAGCGTGTGCCGGGGCTGAACCAAAAGCCACCAGTCCCCCCACCAAAACTGATGGCAGCATACGCAACAACACAGTGTCCATAATGGTGTGAATAGTGATGTGAATGGTACGAACGAGAGAATTTAAACCAGAGAATGTGAACCAGATAAAACCGCGTCCGAATTTAATCAACCCGATTAAACATGAACACTTTCGTAGGGGCAATCCTTATCATTGCCCTGCGATATCGGGGGCAGGTGTCCAGGATTTCGTAAATACAATTTGTGTTGTCAGGAAACGTTGAGTGAGACAGAAAACGGTTGAGTTAATTCTGTTTCACCATCGCGCCAGCTCAGTTCCCCCGTAATTTCATAGGTCCCTGGGGTGAGGGGGCGATCAGGGATAAGATGCAGATTGCGATCTCCACCCGCCATCACACTAGTCGAAATCGTTTCGCCGCTAGTCACTGTCTCACCAACCCGCTGAATCGTCCACTGGGCCTTAGGTCGAGCGGAACCTGAGCCACTGTTGGCCACCAGTAATTCGACGTACTGTTGCTCCACATCCCACTGGGCACCGGTGACAGCCAGACTAGCAGTTACTTTTCCTTGACGCACATAAATAGTTGCCCCCACACGGGTAACAATACCGACGTTACTGCCCACCTGACGTGTTGCATCCAAGGGTTCAGTAAAAATCACGGCCCGATATTCTCCCTCCGGTAGATTGGGGGGAAATATGCTAATTAACCTAACCCTACGCTCACTTTGGGCTGGAATCACCAATTCACGTGGCGAAAACTGCAAGTAGGGGGTGAGATCCTCTGGTGAATTTTCCAGCAGCATAAACCCATTATCCCGTTCATAGGTAAAAGGCTCAGCATAAACCCGCACCCGCATAGCTTCACCCCCATTATTGTTAACGCGCAATACCCCCTGGGCTCGGCCTCGTTGGGCCTCTGTTTCGATGACCAACGGTGACAGCCCCATTTGGGCAAAGGCTACAGGACTCGTAACTAAGCAAGCTAGGCCAACCGCCCAACCGCACCAGCGACTGGCCCCATGAAACGGTAATGACATTCTGGGTCGTGACATTCTAGGATAAGTTCTAGAGAACAAGACTTAGCAACATAGCCCTAAGATGCCCAGGCAAGTTTATGTGTCATCGTTGCAGGTCAGTTTTGATTTGACTCAGCATCATGCAGGGATTTCTCGCTAATGCCATTTTTAATAACCCAAAAACAGCGTCTCCACCTATCCGAGAAAACACTGTTTTTTGCACCTTGTCCTATGTTGTTATTTAGGATTTTAAGTTTCTAGTTGGGCGTAGCTGTAACCGTGACACTAAACCCATAGTTACCGCTAGGGATGGGAGATTGGTTATCGTAAGCCATGCCAACATTTAGTTGGGTCAGCCCTGGGGAAATAAATACAGTGTCACCTCCCAGGGGAGTACCGACTGGAGCCATAAAGCTCTCCTGAAAACCAGTGATACTCAAGGCTGGCCCAGCAGTCTGCATTGGAGGAGCTGCTGTCACTACGGCGGGGCCATTGCAGTCAGCTGTGATCTGGGCTGGAGTGCCATAACCCTCATCAGCGAAGAACCGATAGCCCATGGAACCCCCACCATCCGCTTCAATCTGACCGCTGCTGACCAGGCTTAAAAGACACTGCTCATAAACCACCCCATCAAAAGGCACATCTAGACTATCATCGGCAAAGGCTTTGGGGGTCCAACAGACCATGGCCCCAAGCATCAAAACAGAACAGGCGACAAAATAACGTTTCATAATTCAGGCAATAGTTTGATGATCAATCAATGCGTCTACCAAATCCGAATTCAGTAACCCCGATTCACAATGGACACCCTCCTTGGAGGTGTGCCTTGGCAGGGCTGTGCCTTGTGCCGGCCCTGGGATACCAGACGCCATCAACCAGGATTTGATATTGAATATATAGGGAATAGCTCTAATTGTTCTGGTGTTGAGCTACCCCTAAAAACTGTCGTTTAGTTAGGCGTTGCCGTTAGCAGCACATTGAAAAGGTAATTACCATTTTCAATAGGGGTATTGCCACTGTCGGCATGCATTTCTATCCCAAAACTTTCACCACCAGCGGCCACACTAATATTCTGGCTAGGACCACCATTAGTGGGAATTAAATCAGCAATCGCGAAGGGGAATGGGGTAGTTCCCTCAACTTGGTTCACACTGGTCACCATAACATTGGCGGGAGAGCTACAGTTGGCAGTCACCTGGGCAGACTCTCCTACTAGCATATAGCCACTAGAAGAATCACGCTCTAATGAGCCCGGGCTATCCACAGTAAATTCGCAAATGTTGGTGATGGTGCCCTCAAATGGTACTTCAAAGTCTTCGGCAGAAGCTTTGGGGGCCAGTACTGCGACTGTACCTGCTGCGATCGCAAGCGCCAGGAAGGCAGAACAGCGAATCATCATATAAGCTTGAGCTCCAAATCAATTTTCTCTTTTGTAAGCCAAACACCCAGTCCCAAATCTTTTCTACATTAGCGTTTGTACTTGCTTCCACCATATGGGTTAGTTAGGTTAAGTTCCCTGGGCAAGATTACGGGATTAACGATTTGCTATGGGTAAACCTGTCCGTAGTCTTTACGGAATCAATTACCCCAAAGCTATGTCAAAACACTGGTTAGGGGCGCTAACCTACATTCAGGTTAAAACCTTTGGTTTTTCCCACAGAAAAACTAGTACCCGATGGCAGACATTTGGCAGCGATTTCATCCCCCCATCCACCCATCGACTCATCCACATTGGATAGTGGGCAAACTTACGCCACAGAGTACTAGTGTCCTAAATAGAGACAAGGTCTAGTTTAAATCGGGTTATCCGCACTCCCCCATTGCCCCAACTAAGTCTGTACAATCGATAAAGCAAGAAAAGAACCCATACTTAGGCCCTTATGATTCCTACCGTTATTGAGCAGTCGGGTCGCGGTGAACGCGCCTTTGATATTTACTCCCGCCTTCTACGGGAGCGCATTGTATTTTTGGGGCAACAGGTGACAGCTGAGTCATCCAACCTGATTGTGGCGCAGATGCTCTTTCTAGAGGCCGAAGACCCAGAGAGAGATATCTATCTGTATATCAATTCTCCTGGTGGTTCCGTATATGACGGTCTGGGCATCTTTGACACCATGAACCACATCAAGCCCGATGTCTCCACCATCTGTGTGGGTCTGGCGGCTAGTATGGGAGCATTTTTGCTAAGTGCGGGTACCAAGGGTAAGCGCATGAGCCTGCCAAACTCACGCATCATGATTCACCAGCCTCTGGGTGGCGCTCAAGGTCAGGCGACTGATATTGAAATTCAAGCCAAGGAAATTCTTTACATTAAGAAAACATTGAATGATGCCCTGGCAGCTCACACTGGTCAGCCCATTGAACGCATTACAGAAGACACTGAGCGCGACTTCTTTATGTCCCCCAGTGAAGCGGTTGAATACGGTTTGATCGATCAGGTGATTGATCGTCATGCCATTGGCAGCCGTCCAACTGTAGTTGAGTAGGGCTCAAAACTACCTCATACTTGGAGTTGCCTGAGATTCTAGATACAGCAAAAACGTCAGAATTTCTTCGTCCGTTAACTGCTGACGGGAGCGTTTATTAAAGGTTTTCTCTAGATAGCTTCGCCCTTGTACATTACTCCAGCCAAGACGAGCCATTTCTACATCGGTCTGGGCAATGATGTCCGACAGATCTACAGGGTTGGTATCGTCAAAATTTTCGATTGCTGTGGCGGCCAGGGATGATGCTGGAACCTCAGAAGGAGCTGGAGCTTCATCCGGTGTGATGCTGTCAATGGGCCGACCTATGTCTTCCGAGTCTTCAATCTCAGGTTCGACAGGTTCGACAGATAGATGGGTTAATTCTGGTTTCTCAGATGGGGCGGTTTCATTAACGGGAATGGAGGTATCTGTAGCTTGTTGTGCGGAGACACTCGGCTCAGGGACCAATTGCTGAGGTTTGACAAGACCGTTTTTGTGCTCCTGGGAAGTCCCTTGAGCAAAGCCCAGCATCGCCAGGGCACGGGCTTTTGCCTGATCATCTGCCTCGGCCAGGCTAGCATCTGCGGCTAAGGCTGTAACAATTACTGTTTCGCCAATTGTCACGGTGGCTTTCACTAGATATTGCTCGGCGTGGGTTGTAAGCAGTTCAGTCGTTAGGCTGCCATCGGTATACTGGTGACGAAATTGGGCAAAAAGTGAGGAAATCACGGGCGGGAAATCCGTTGACTAGGATGTCGGTGAATAGTATCCGATCTATTCTAAACAAGGGTGTACCTATGCCCGACTGCCAAGGACATGTTTACTGCAATGACCGCAAACTGTAAGGGCTAAATGTTAGATCAGTTACTTGAATGGTCGCCTAATTTAGGTCTGGACACATTACTTCTATTACCGGTGCTGATCGCTCTGGAGGCTGTGTTATCAGCAGATAATGCGATCGCACTTGCTGCCATTGCCCAGGGCTTGGAGTCCGAGGAACAACAAAAGCGCGCACTCAACCTGGGATTGCTCGTCGCCTTTGTGCTGCGCATGACTCTTATTTTGACGGCCAGTTGGGTCCTAAAGTTCTGGCAGTTTGAAGTCGCGGGTGCAGCCTATTTATTATGGCTGGTGTATCAGCACTTTAGTGGTGATACCGATGATGAGCAGCACCACGGCCCTAAGTTTGCATCCCTGTGGCAGGCGATTCCCATCATTGCCTTTACGGACTTAGCATTTTCCCTAGACAGCGTCACAACAGCCATTGCCCTGTCCGATGAAGTAGCCATTATTCTTCTCGGTGGTACCATCGGCATCATTGCCCTGCGGTTTATGGCAGGGCTATTTATCCGCTGGCTCGATGAGTATGTTTATCTAGAAGATGCAGGCTTTGTCACCGTTGCCTTTGTGGGCCTACGATTACTCGTCAGGGTTATCAACGAAAGCTGGGTACCGCCAGACTGGGCCATGTTAGCCCTGATTGCCGCTGTCTTTGCTTGGGGTTTTTCTAAACGGGTGGAACCCGCAGTGGATGATGAGGTCGCACTTAAGGTACCTGTGATTACCGCCATAGAAACATCTGAAGACGAAGAAGATAAGGTCCTTAGCAAAGACTAATCAAACCTACTAGCCAAACCAATAGGAGGGCATGCAAGTTTGGGTCATATCTTGCACACTCAAGGATGGCTCGATGGTTTCGGTTTCTTCTGTGCTATTCAATAACAGGTCAAGCTGCTCTTGCAAAATGTACTCAATACCCCAATAGATATAGCTTTCTAGTCGTAGTTCTAGATCTACAAGCTGATGGAGATATTGGGGTAAGCACTGCCATTCTTGCGGATTATTGAGCTTTGGCATTGCCTTCTTGAGCTGACATTCAACATAATCCAGTAGTAATTGTTTAATCGCCCCATTACCTAAAGCTGTTTGATATGGATAAGCCGGGTATGCGGCTACGACGCTATCAACCTTATCTGATAGAAGCTGAGATACTGAGCTGGTAGTGCATTGCATCATTAAAATCTCTCTAAAAATCGTGTTCTAACTATTGGCATAAGTCGCTAAAACAGCCAGTGCAAAATCAAGCTGAAACGTGAGGATGTAAGCCCTATTGCTTGAGAGATTTTGAAATTTTGTACGTCGCAGGCCATACGTTGACGCGTACCACCACTGCAGCGTACTTGCGACTCCCTGTCCTAACCCCTATTCCTAAGCTCGACGGACTAGTAAACAATGACTGGTCGTACCTCTTATGCCTACCAATACAGAGTAGGGAGAAAATCTAAAGATTTTGTGAGCATCTGGTCATCATTGTGAGCAGACCCTCAAGTATGCTCACTTTATTTTTAGATTGATTTAGCCACCAGTCGCGTACGGAAACCTGGGGTTAGGTCTTGAGGTATCTAAAGTTGCCTACATCAGCCCATTGGAGAACACACCATGAGGTATTGCCTCTGCTGCAATCATTCGCTGCTGCGTCATATTCGGCAGAATAGTTTGTATTGGTATTGCCCCAGCTGTCGTCAGGCGATGCCAGAGGCAACTGTTGGTGTTCATACTCAACGGTTATCCCTTCACCGAACCCGCCAACAATCCACGCACAAAATAACGCTGTAGGGCAAAAAAGACCGCCAGCGGCACCACCATAGAAATAAAGGCTCCAGCGGTGAGTAAATGCCAGTCTTGTCCCCGGTCTCCCACCAGGTTGCGTAACACCAGGGTGACTGGGGCAACGTCTTGGTTGCCACCCAGATACACCAGGGCTACCAGCAGGTCATTCCACACCCAGAGAAATTGAAAGACGGCGAAGGATGCGATCGCAGGCATCGACAACGGCACAATCAACCGCATAAAAATCTTCAGGTGAGACGCACCATCCACAGCAGCGGCCTCAATTAAGTCTCGGGGTAGTGAGCCAATATAGTTACGCAGCAGATAGATACCCAGGGGTAAACCATAGCCGGTGTGGGCTAACCAAACCGCTAGAAAACTGCCTGCTAAGCCCAGATCGTTATAAGCTCGCAGCACCGGAATCAGCGTCATCTGCAACGGCACCACCAGCAGACCCACAATGGCCACAAACAACGCCTGCCTTCCAGGGAACTGCATCCAGGCTAGGGCATAGGCGGCAAATGTGGCAATGGAAATGGGAATCACCGTAGCCGGGATGGAAATCACCAGACTATTGAGAAATGCCTGCCCCATGCCCTGGCTGGTGAGTACATCGATATAGTTACCAATGTGAAACTGGGCCAGGTCAAAGGGATGGCTCAAGACCGTCCACCAGCCATTTTGCAGCAGGGCATCTCTGCGACGGAAAGAGCTGATCAGGAGACCGGCAGTGGGTAGCGTCCAGAGAAATGCGATCGCAATCACCGCTGTGTGCAATGGCAATCTCTCCCACCAGGCAGGAGCTGACGTACGAGCAATTTTCATCGGTTAGCCTCCTGCTGGGTAAAGCGACGAACATTGGTGACCATCACCGGAATGACCGCTAGCAACAGTACAGTGGCAATGGCACTACCACGACCAAAATTTCTAAAATTAAACATTTCCTTGATCATGCGGCTGGCAATCACATCGGTATCCAGGTTGCCGCCAGTCATCACATAGACAATGTCAAATACCTTGAGCACCGCAACCACCACCGTTGTCGTCACCACCGTAATGGTCGGCATAATCATCGGAATGATAATGCGTCGAAAAATCTGAAACTCATTGGCTCCATCAATGCGGGCAGCTTCAATCACATCTTTAGGAATGCCCTTGACCGCCGCTGACAACAACACCATGCAAAACCCCGTTTGCAACCAAATCATAATGACAATCAGCGCCAGGGTATTCAGCGGCAACAATGTGGGTAACCAAGGAATGACAGGCACTGAAAGCGTTTCCCACAAAGGCTCCAGAAGACCATCTCGTTCAATCAGCCAACCCAGGGGCTTCCATCCCACTACCTGGCGTACCGCATTAAGCACCCCAATCTGATCGGTCCCCGCTGGCTTAAAGGCATAGACAAATCGCCAAATGACACTGGCCCCCACAAAGGAGATCGCCATGGGTAAAAAGATTAGCGACTTAGCCGCCGACTCATATTTCACCCGATCCACAAGGACCGCAATAATCAGACCCAGCCCTACGCTCAATCCTGACACCAGCACTAACCACAGCAGGTTATTACGAAAGGCAATCACCATATCTGGATTGGTGAGGGCAAAGGCATAGTTTTTCAGTCCCACAAACTTGACTGAACGGCTGTCAAAGAAGCTGATATAAAGCGTTCGCAGTGTCGGTAATACCAAATAGGCCGTCAACATCAGCACCGCTGGTCCCATATAAACCCAGGGGAGAAGGCGATCTTTCCAGGGTCGAGAAAAGCGCTCTACCAGCAGATTGAGTCCGTAGAAAATAGCAAAGGTGCCAATGGAACCAAGTGCGATCGCAATCAACGCCGTCAGAATTCTGAGTAGGTTGGGTTGAGTTCCCGCAAAACCCAACAAGCTCAAGGTCATCAAATCCATTGGTTCACCTTTTGCAAAACACAATAAATGCATATGTTGTTGATATCGAGAAGATATCGTCTAAAGCATTACATTCAGGAAATGTTGGGTTTCATGCCTCAACCCAATCCACGGTGATTTTGATTGGAGGCAGATTATTCTGGCCAGCTGGCTTCAATCGTATCCAACACGTCTTCCACCGGTTCACCAGCCACATATTCCACGACACCAGCCCAAAAGGTACCAGTACCGACAGCACCTGGCATCATATCCGAGCCATCAAACCGAATCGTCTCAGCGTTGCCTAGAAATTCCGCCTGCTTTTTACTCAGTGCATCAGGGTAGGCATCCAGGCTTACCTGTTTGTGGGGCGACAAGAACCCCCCCAAACCGGCCCAAATCTCATGGGGTGTCGGCGTTGCCAAATATGCCATCAACGCCTGAGCTTCAGGAGTGTTGTTAAACATGCCAAACACATCTCCAGCCACCAAGACAGGTGTACCGTAGGCCGGGTCAATCCCTGGTAGCAAAAAGATATCCACATCCTCTTCCAAATTCACATCCTCAGGGAAAAAGCTGGCAATAAAGTTAGCCTGACGATGCAAATAGCAGGTCGGCGTATCACCAAACAGTCCCTGGGGCGCATCTCCAAAAGGCGTACTAATCGCTCCAACTGAGCCACCTACTATATAGCTCTCATTTAAGACAATGTCACCAAATTGTTCAAAGGCCACCTGTACCGCATCATCGTTAAACGGAATCTCATGGTTAATCCACTGGTCGTACATCTCAGGACCAGCCGTCCGCAACATAATATCTTCGACCCAGTCAGTGCCTGGCCAGCCAGTGGCTTCACCGCTCTCCAACCCCAAACACCAGGGATTAGCACCAGCAGCAACAATTTGATCGCTAAGGGCCAACATTTCATCCCACGTCGTCGGCACGGTAAACCCTTGGGCTTCAAATGCTTTTGGGTTATACCACACCAGACTTTTTACCGAAGCTCGGTACCAAATACCATAAAGACTCTCGTCAAAAGTAGCCAAGGATAGCCAAGTTTCAGGATAGGCTTCAGCCAATGTCGCCTCATCCATAAACTCCGTGATAGGAACCATTTGCCCTGCCTCAGCAAAGCTAGCCATCAACCCCGGCTGAGGAAACATAGCAATATCCGGCGCATCACCGGACTCCACACGCACAGGCAACAACGTTGCAAACGAATCAGTGCCCTCATAGATCACTTCAATGCCCGTTTCCTCTTCAAAGGGCTTGAGGGCTGCTTCTAATTTTTCCTGCTGTTCTCCGACAATCACACCCAGGATAGTCACCGTATTGTCAGCACTCTCGGATGATGCCCCATCACCTCCGCCACCACAGGCACTCAGCATTAATAGTGCCGCTATTGATAACCCTAGTCGCGTTTTTGATTGGGCCATGTTTAAGGAATCCGATTATTAAACAGCAATTTTCTTTGTTCACATAGTATCAAGGTGCATGGGCAATGGGATCCCGTAGGGGCTGCCCTGGTGGCAGCCCTTCATCTTGGCAAAGCATAAAGAAGCCATAGTTCCATGGAACCCTTCGGTTAAACTGATGAGACACAAATGGACTTTGTCACCCTTGCCATGGTGCAGTTAGAGCTGTTTCCACCCTCCGATCCATCAACTGATTTTGACTACACCGTTCGCAAAAGCAAGCGAGCCAAGCATGTGTCTATCAAAATCGAGGTAGATGGCCGTGTGGAAATAGTCGTACCGCCTCGATATAACTGCAAAAATCTACCGGATCTTATTGCCAAACGTCGTGACTGGATTCTGAAAAATCGAGCTCGATTACTAAACGAGCACCAAGATACAGCAACTGATTGGCAGACAACTCAGCCAGATAAACTGGAGTTGCGGTGGCAAGCACCCCTAGCCCAAAGCGCCCCCAGTGAAACATGGCAGGTGAGCTACGAGGCGGATAGTGGCCCGACTTTATGTATTCCGTTGCCAGGTCATGGGCTGAAAGTGCGCGGCAATGTTGACCATGTACCTACGTGTAATCAGGTGCTGTGTGAGTGGCTAGGCCATAAGGCCCATCGGGAGCTAGTGCCGTGGCTACGCCAACTCAGCTTTGATTTGGATTTACCGTTTAAGCGCCCTTCAGTTAGAGGGCAGAAGACTCGCTGGGCTAGCTGCTCTAGCAGCAAAAACATTAGCCTCAATTACAAGCTGTTGTTTTTACCTAAAGAGGTGGTGCACTACGTACTAGTACATGAGCTATGTCATACAGTACATATGAACCATTCACAGGCATTTTGGCGGCTTGTGGATGATAAGATGCCTGGGTTTGAGCCCTATCGAAAGATCCTGAAGAATGGGTGGAAATACATACCACGCTGGGTAGAAAACTGAGCGCTATTCAGCCAACTTGCGGATTTTACTGACGGCATCCTTACGGACAAGATTGTAAGGTGTATCTTTATATAGGTTAGCTTTGGGGCTGTAGCTCAGCTGGATAGAGCAACCGCCTCCTAAGCGGTAGGTCGCGCGTTCGAATCGCGCCAGTCCCGTACTTAAATCATCAAACCGTCCAGCAAAGTCTGGACCAATCGTCAATACCAGATATACCCATAAATACACCACCCAGAACGCTATCCAGCGATCTAGAAAGTTAGCTGGAATTGATGCAGTGATAGGAGAGAATATTTGAAAGGGGATATTTAGCCTACACAGAGTATAAAGATTCTGGAGTTGAATGGTTAGGAGAGATACCTGCACATTGGACAACGACAAAAATTAGGCGTTGCTGAATGCAGGTATGATTTTAGACCGGGACTGGAACATCCCAAAAATTCAAAATGAATCACAGATGGGTAAGTTCCACCAATAACGTAATGAAAAAAAGGTTAATCAGCGCAATTGTGAATAGCAGGGACCATTCACAATATTTCATAGTACTTGGGTAACGGCTGGCGTTGAACTCGCCTCAAATTGTTGGGGAAGCTCTAATTGCTCTGCATGGCGAATAAGACTACAGGAAATTCGATCAGTCAATATGGTCGTCACCATCTCGCATGAATGGATTTCTAATAGTGCTTCTGGAAATGCATGGAATACTAGCTGCTGCCCCGAAAATACCACACGCTCAAAATACCAATTGGGAATATTGGTAATTCGAACGATTTGTAATCTGTCTGTGGGATTTAAATAACAGCAAGCAATATATCCAGAAACATTGTCAGGCAAGGGATCTATCGTGTTATTCATGATTTGATTTATAGTCGAATGAAAATGAGTTTATTAAGGAAGGTTCTAAATAACTGACTGCCAAGCCAGCAACAATGCCACTAGTACGCTTAGACTTAAATCATTTCTAATGACAAACATCCGTAGCTCAGGACTGATTGCAACAATACTGTGGCGCTCAATCTCCGAGTAGGCCAAATTTTGCCTGTCTAGAATTCTTTTAAGGGCCAATTATTTGTTTTATTCGTTAACCTTAACCTAAGTTAGCAAGTTATTTCGTATTACTTTGTGCTTTAACGTTGTTTCTAGATTTTTAATGGGGTTACGGACAACTTTCCCCAAATTTTTGGATTCCCAGAGTTGGGGATTTCTACTTCTATCGTCCCAGAATCATCGGGTAAGAGGCGAAAATAACTGATCTATCTTTGACGTAATGACCAGCCCATTATGGACCAATCACTAGCCTACATACATTGCTCCAGATAAATCGCTTGAATCAAAGGTTGACGATCAGTTAAATACTGCCGAATTTCTACATGCTCTTGGGGCGAAAGCCGGACTCGATTATCGATTCTATGGAGTATCAACCGCATCTGCTCACAGCTGAAATTTCCTTCCCTATGGACGACCGGTGTTTCGTCAATGACAGACCAGACTAACCTCATTAGACCGACATCCATAGGACCCTCCCATGAGTATTTTTACTCACTGGATATTATATCGCGCATTTTATTTTTTCTTAAGAATTGAAAAAAATTACTTGATGGTAGCCCTATTCAAAGGAATAGCAATGCCTTTAGGGTCATTTAAGTACCTATGCGGAATTAGTTACAGAACAGATTTCGAATAGCCACCTACAATTCAGACCATTCAGTCAAAGTCTTTTGTAAGAGATTTGGCACACCTACTTAAGTCCGTTTAACTACAGAAATTCAAAATTCCAACTTAAGAATAGGTTTATGTGAGAGAGATAGAGCGAGCAATCCAGTCATGCAAGCAGCGACTGATGGACCAACAGCCATTAATTTGGTGGAGGAGAAGCACCCTGATTTAGTTTTGCTGGATATCAAGATGCCAAATATGGATGGGTTCGAAGTTTGTCTGTCTCTCAAAACCAATCCACTGACCCGAGAGATTCCAATTATTTTTCTGAGTGCTATGGCTCAGACCAACGATAAGGTAAAGGCGTTATGTGGCTCAACTACAGATCCAACAGCGCAATGCTGACCTAGAGCAACGTGTTGCTCAGCGTACGGTACAGCTAGAAAAGGAAATTTGGGAAAGCTGCAAACTGACAACGTTTGGAATCATCATCCTTGAAAGGCTTAGCAGTTGATGGCGGTTCAGGGATATCACGGGTATCTTGATAACGATGCTGAGCAAAATCGTCTATGTCGTCAAAACCGCGCAGTTTTCTGGCCAGCCCTGAAGGATTGCAAAAGTTAGAGGCTGCTAAAGGTGAGCTGAGCTATGCAGCTATTGCCAAGCAAGCTGGTGTGAGTGCGGATACGGTTAGTCGGTTATTTCATCCGGAGCGGGGTAAGTGGGTAAGTAAGACGAGTCTAACAGCCATTCTTCAAGTTTTAGAGGTAACACTTGAAGAGATTGGTGTTGTTGGTAATAACAACAACAGACTTACTGAAGCTCAAAGACGCATTCAATCAGTTATCAACTATAACGAAGCCACACTGGATCTATCAGGTTTAGAACTCACCTCAGTGCCGAAAGAGCTGGGACAGCTCACCAACCTGACTCGACTTTACCTATCCCAAAATCAACTCACTTCAGTGCCGAAAGAGCTGGGACAGCTTACCAACCTCATGGTGCTTTACCTATCCCAAAATCAACTCACTTCAATGCCGAAAGAGCTGGGACAGCTTACCAACCTCATGGTGCTTTACCTATCCCAAAATCAACTCACCTCAGTGCCGAAAGAGCTTAGGCAGCTCGTCAATCTGACGTGGCTGGACCTATCCCAAAATCAGCTCACCTCAGTGCCGAAAGGTTTGGGGCAGCTCGTCAATCTGACGTGGCTGGACCTATCCCAAAATCAGCTCACCTCAGTGCCGAAAGAGTTGGGGCAGCTTAAAAATCTGACTCGGTTTGAATGCTCGCGCAATCAACTCACCTCAGTGCCGAAAGAGTTGGGGCAGCTTAAAAATCTGACTCGGCTTGAATGCTCTAACAATCAACTCACCTCAGTGCCAAAAGAGTTGGGACAGCTTAACAATTTAGCGGAGCTTTACCTCTCCAACAATCAACTCACCTCAGTGCCAAAAGAGTTGGCACAACTCATCAACCTAACAGAGCTCTTCCTTGATCAGAATCAACTTACCTCAGTGCCAAAAGAGCTAGGTCAGCTTGCCGACCTGACGGGGCTTTGCCTCTCAAATAATCAACTCACCTCAGTGCCAAAAGAGTTAGCACAACTCACCAGCTTGGCAGAGCTTTTTGTCTCTAACAATCAACTTACCTCAGTGCCAAAAGAACTGGGACAGCTCACCAACCTGACGGGGCTATACCTTGCCAAGAACCAACTCACCTCAATGCCAAAAGAACTGGGACAGCTCAATGGCCTCATGGAGCTTTACCTTGATCAGAATCAACTCACCTCAGTACCAAAAGAGTTGGGACAGCTCACCAACCTGACGGGGCTTGACCTCGACAATAATCGACTTATCTCATTGCCAGAAGATTTAGGACAGCTCAAGAATCTGACTCGGCTTTACCTCCATGAAAATGAGCAATTAGGCATTTCCAGAGAAATTCTTGGTCCCACTTGGCAGGAGGTTGACTCTGGTGCAACGCCAGCAAAACCGGAGGATATTCTCAACTACTACTTCCGTATACAGGCTGATCGTCATCCCTTAAACGAAGCCAAACTAATTTTGGTAGGTTTTGGCGCTGTGGGAAAAACCTCCCTTGTTAATCGACTTATTTATAACGAATTTGACTCGAAGTCTGAGAAAACAGAAGGTATTCAAATTACCCAGTGGCCTATTCAGTTAAACCAAACTGAAGATATCAAACTTCATGTATGGGACTTTGGTGGTCAGGAGATTATGCATTCTACCCACCAGTTTTTTCTCACTGAGCGTAGTCTTTACTTGCTAGTACTCAACGGTCGTCAGGGGCATGAAGATGCTGATGCAGAATACTGGCTAGAGATAATCCAAAGCTTTGGAGGTGATTCTCCCGTTATTGTTGTGCTCAACAAGGTCAAAGAGCATCCTTTTGATGTCAATCGTCGTGCGCTGCAGCAAAAATTCCCTAATATTCGTGAATTTATTAAAACCGACTGTGAAACAGAAATTGGAATTAATGAGCTGAGAAGAGCAATTGAACGAGAAACGAATCACCTAGAGCATCTGCGAGCCTCTTTCCCAGCTAGTTGGGTTGAGATTAAAAATCGACTGGCAGATATGTCTGAAAACTACATCTCCTTTGAGAAATATCGAGAAATTTGCCAAGGTGATGGAGAACCCGATCAGCGTGCCCAAGATTCATTAGCGGTTCACCTTCACAGTCTGGGCATTGCTTTGAATTACAAAGATGATAGCCGTCTGCGTGACACCCACGTCCTCAACCCTCATTGGGTCACTAATGGTATCTACACACTACTCAATGCTCATGAACTAGCCGATACCCGAGGTGAACTAGAGTTAGCTTGCTTAGCTAGAAACCTTGACTCTCAGAATTACCCCCCTGAACGTCATGGATTTTTGTTAGAACTGATGCGTAAGTTCGAGCTGTGTTTTCGGTTTGAGGAAGACGATAACCGCTATCTGATTCCCGAACTGTTGGACAAACAACAACCCCCCGAAGCATCAGATTTTATCCTGTCTGAATGTCTAAACTTTCGCTATGAGTATTCCATCTTGTCGGAAGGACTACTACCTCGATTCATTGTGCGTACCCATGTGCTAAGCAAGCATCAGCTCCGCTGGAGGACCGGTGTAATCCTCGACTTTGAAGGCAATCGTGCCCTGGTCAAAGCCGATCCTCAGGATCGCTGCGTCACTATCAGCGTTAATGGGCCCCTGGCAAGCCGTCGTCGTTTGTTAGCAATTATCCGCTATGATTTTGAGCGCATTCACAGTCACTTTAAAACTAAACCCAAAGAAAAAGTCCCTGTTCCTGGTCATCCATCAGTTTCAGTAGACTACCAAGAATTACTCACCCGCGAAGAGGCTAGACAAAACACCTTTGATATTTTTATAGGTGATGGTTTGCTTGGGCTCAACGTTAGAGATTTACTCAACGGCGTCGATTTGGAAGGCCAGGGTAAAGAGAGGATCGATTTCAAACGACAAGACCAATCGCTACGTTTGTTCTACAGCTATGCCCATAAAGACGAAACTCTGCGCGATGAGCTAGAAACTCATCTAAAGTTGTTGCAACGCCAGGGGCTGATCCAACCCTGGCACGACCGTCGCATTATTGCAGGAGAAGACTGGGCCGATGAAATCGATGATAATCTGAATCGTGCAGACATTATCCTGTTGTTGATTAGTGCTGACTTTATTGCTTCAGACTATTGCTATAAAAACGAACTTGAGCAAGCCATGGCCCAGCACAAAGCTGGCAAAGCCCGAGTTATTCCCATTATCCTACGTCCTGCTGACTGGAGTGGCACCCCCTTCCGTAAACTTCAGGCGTTTCCCACCAATGGAAGACCTGTTACTTCTTGGTCCGATCGCGATGAAGCCTGGCTCAATGTAGAAACTGCTATTAAAGAAGCGATCTCAACCATCAAAGCCAAACGCGATCGCTAACTTAATCCAATCCTTGAGCCACATCCCCCAAATACTTCTGAACAAACGTCTCAGCGGCTTCTGAATTCAGTGTTCTTAGCGCTTTAACAATATCCACCAACGTTTCAGAGGTAGGATCGCGCATCTCATGTACCCAGCGGTATACATTAGTACGCTCGATGCCCAATGTGGCAGCGAGGCTGTATTGGCTAATGTCATAGGTCTCTAGAACCTGTTTTAGAACGCGTCCGGCTTTTCCCATGACCCTCATCCTGTCAGAGGATCATGCGCCACAAAAGTATACCTACTAGTTGACGTATACCCAATGGACAACTAAATTTAAAGCGTGAACCATTAGGCATACATTTTCGACTATGCAAATCCAAAGCTTTGTCGCTTTATCTGAGCCCGCTATTGCTCCAGAAGCCTCGCTTCAGCTCTACTCAGTCCCCAAGTCCGATCGCGAACCTGTCAAAATCCTCATCATCGGCTCCCAGGCTGCCGTCAACACCATCATCCACAGCCTCCATCATCACAATTTTGCCGAACCCGTCGAATGGACCCAGTTTTTACCCAACGATCGCCCCATCCAACCCCACCCCGGCGAATCCATGCGGGCTCTGATTAAATATTTACCTCAACTATGAGTTCAACCCCAATTAAGTCATATACTGAGGACTGAGCAAAGTCGAACCCCGTCTGCACCAAGCCTTTCTAACGCTGTTTAGTCATAGCAATAACTCCTTCCACAGTGAAGCTTGAGATATCGCCGAGAGTGGGCAGTGTATCGCCCCTTGCATAAATCATGGGTAGCTCTTGCTCCTCCCAAACCCAGACCTGCTGTCGTTGGATATCAATTAACCAAGCAAGCTGAGTACCATTACCCAGACAATGCAAAATCTTATTTTGTAGGTCTAGAGTACTTTGATCAGGAGACCGAATTTCGATTAACCAATCCGGTGGGCCTTGAAGCGGGTCATCTTCATCGGAGAAACGCTGAATCGCTACAACAGCAATATCTGGAACTGGCGAGTAAGGAGGCACAATGCACCGTAGCTCCTGGATTGCCTCATATCTATCTGTCTGAGCATTGATAGCATTTACCAGATTGCGTTGCAGACGAGAATGGAATAATGTTGGCATAACTTTTTGCTGGGCTCGACCATTAATAAACTCCCAGGCTGGTGAAGCTTCAATATTAGGCTGTTTGAGAAAGTCGGCCAAAAGGGCCGTAACAGTAGGGGATTGCATGATTTCCTCGGGTGCCCAATCCTAATGTAGTCATATGATCGCTGAAAGTAACCGATGTTGCCAAGTAATCAGGACAGTTTTCCCTAGTCCATTTACAAAAGACAATGATCACACCTCTAGGTGAAACGTGATTTACCTTATGTTGACATTCCAGGAGTCAAGAACCGCACCAAATATTGAACCGCATAGTCAACATCTTCTGGCTGGCTGCTTTTCAATAAGGAGTCTGGTTTACCCGCCTCATTTTGCACGCGAATTAATGTAGCAATCACCAAGTCTAACTTCCAGTTCAGTTCTCGCTGCGAGCAGTCAGGAATTATTTGCTGCAGAATTTTGAGAAATGCCAGGCGGCTCTCCATAAATTCCCCACTAGCAATACTTTGCAGCGGTTCTGGCTCACTCCAACAACGCCCCATAAACTGAGCCCGCACTGTTCGAAATGACTCATTTTGAACAATCTTTTGAAAACATGGTTTTAGAAATGCCGTCAGGATTTCTTCAATCGATGGCAAAGTCTCTTTTTTCTGAAGTCCGTTGAGAATAGCCAACTGCTCAACAACAATTGGCTTGGCAATACGAGAAAAGATTGCTCGAAACAGCTCTTCTTTTGAACCAAAGTGATAGTTAACCGCCGCCAAATTCGCATTGGCTTGATTGGCAATGGCCCGCACAGTAGTCCCTGCATACCCCCGCTCGGCAATTAACTGTTCGGCTACATTCAGAAGTTGCTCTTTGGTATCAGCGGATGCTGCACTCGCCATTGAAGTTATCTATGCTCCTAAACTAAACAAATACTTAAATCAGTTGGGTATGTCAGCCATCATAAGCGACTACCAGGACATAACATCCAGGATTCGCCTCAGCAAAGGATGAACTGAAAAAAATCATTTTTTATTTGCCAATTATTCAAACGTACGTTTTAATTATATCAAACATACGTTTGAATGAAGTCTACAGTCTTACCTGCTTTTTTGCTTCTGGCAGAATGCAACAATTCACCCTGGGCTTAAGTCTCAGGGCTAACTGAATCAAAACCCACTAAAGGGGTTGAAGATCCATAAAAGCGATAGTTAGGGCTTCGTCGTCTACATTGCCTCTTGAGTAGACAACCTCAAATTAGCGCTGGATTTCGATAGCACTCATTATCAACCACTGTTCAAACATACGTTTGCTTTTTTGATGGACTGATAGCGCCATGACCTTTAAATCACCAGGATTAAACTCGGCATTATCCACAGTCTTTGGTATTTCTCGCCAACGTCTGGCTTTAATTTGCCTGGGCACCATAGGATTCCTTATGATCGGTATCCCCAGAATAAAAGAGCGTATTGCTAGCTCAGCTGAGGTGCCCTCCGAACAAGCAGAAAGAGTTTTGCCCGTAGAAACTCTAACGGTAACTCCAGTAAGTAGCTATTTAGTGTCGCGCACCTACACAGGGGAAATTGCATCGCTACGGGCCAGTGAACTGGGGTTTGAACGTAGCGGGCAACTGGTGGAAGTCCTGGTAGTCGAGGGAGAAGTTGTAGACACTGGCGCTCCCCTTGCTCGCTTAGATATTCGTAATCTAAAAACTCAACGCCAACAACTGCTGGCAGAAAAAGCCCGAGCCAATGCCCAATTAATGGAACTGCAAACAGGGGCTCGGTCAGAAGACATTGCTGCCGCTGCCGCTGCTGTTAGGGACTTAGAAGAACAGCTACGGTTACAGCAAGTGCAGCGTACACGGCGTGACTCTCTCTACACCCAAGGGGCCATTTCTCGCGAAGAACTAGATGAGTTCTCCTTTGGTGAAGGGGCACTCCAGGCAAGACTAGATCAGTCTCGCAGTCAGCTAGAAGAGTTACAAAACGGTACTCGCCCCGAACAAATAATGGCTCAGCAAGCACTGGTGCAACAGTTGGACGCCAGCATTGCAGATTTAGATGTGACCATCTCCAAGAGCACGTTACAGGCTCCGTTTGCTGGTGTAATTTCTGCTAAACAGGTCGACGAAGGCACCGTAGTCGGTGCTGGTCAGTCGGTCATACGTCTTTTAGAAAATGCAATACCTGAAGCCAGGATAGGTATGCCCGTCAGTGCTATTGATCAGTTAAATATCGGTGATGAGAAAACAGTGTATCTGGGTGAACGCCCATATTCGGCGACAGTATCGTCGATTTTACCCGAGGTTGATGCGCAAACACGCACGCAAACAGTTGTGCTGGCATTGGAATCTGCAGCTGCTAGCCAAGCAAATACTGGACAAACCGTGCGGGTGAATTTGCAAGCGTCAATTCCCACAGACGGCATGTGGTTACCCACAGAAGCCCTAACCCAGGGAATTCGCGGTTTGTGGACCTGCTATGTGTTAGTTCCAGATGAAAATTCTGACGGAGGATACTATACAGTGCAATCCCAATCCGTAGAGGTTGTATATCAAGATAGCGATCGCATCCTAGTCCGCGGCACCCTCCAACCCAATGACATGGTCGTCGCCAGTGGTCCCCATCGCCTGGTTCCAGGCCAATTAGTCACTCCAGTCCAACCATAAAACTCCCATAGGGATGCACAGTTGTGCGCTCAATGCAGGATTGATATCTCGTAGGGCACACGACAGTGCGCCCCTCCCCATTAACCTTAGGAACCTGCCACCATGGTTAGACCGTTTTACCGCAACATCCGGCTGCTAATCCTCACCATTGTGATGGTCGTAGTGTGGGGTTTTGTATCCTTCCAGGCCCTGCCACGACAAGAAGATCCTGAACTGGTCTCCCGTATCGCCGCCGTCCAGACAGCGTATCCCGGAGCGAATGCCGAACGTGTGGAGGCTCTAGTCACAGAAGTGATTGAAGCAGAACTATCGGAACTCGAAGAAATCGATGTTCTCTCGTCTGACTCACGGGTAGGATTCTCAACCGTGACTGTTGAGCTAAGTGAATCAATTATCGACGCTCAGTCGGTATGGTCCAAGGTGCGAGATGAATTGGATGACGCAGCCATACAATTACCCGCTGGCACCAGTGAACCCGAGCTAGACGAGGCTTTTGTCAAAGCTTACACAATGATTGCCTCCCTTACCTGGCAGTTACCGACAGACCCAAACTATGCAATTTTGCGGCGCTACAGCGAAGAACTGGCGCTGCGACTGAGGGGAACAGTCGGGACAGAAGAAGTGGAACTATTTGGCGACCCTGTAGAAGAAATTGTAGTAGAGGTCAATGCCCCCAGTCTGACAGCAGTGGGTCTGTCTCCCCAAGATTTAGCCAATCGCATTCAAACCAGTGATGCCAAGATCACCGCAGGCCAGTTTCGTAGCGACGAACAGAATTTAGCCATTGAGGTAGAAGGAGAGTTAGAAACTCTAGACCAAATTCGCCAGATTGCTATTCAAACTGACGATGGTCGCTTTACTCGCCTCAGCGACATTGCCCAGGTATATCGAGGCATACAACAACCGGTAACAGATTTATCGCTTGTGAGTGGCAAGCCTGCCATCGTTGCTGGAGTGATGATGGAGTCGGGCATGCGCATTGATGTCTGGGCTGAGAGCGTGCGTGCAGTACTGGCAGACTTTGAAGCTCAGTTGCCCCAGGGGGTGAGCCTGGATATTGTCTTTGACCAAAGTAACTATGTAGAAAAGAGAATCAGAAAGCTGTTAGGAAACCTGATACTGGGTGCCCTGCTGGTGGTAGGGGTTACTTTGTTCACCATGGGCTGGCGTTCGGCTTTGGTAGTAGGTACGGCTCTGCCCATCACCACCATGGCAGTCTTTGGCTGGATGACAGTGTTTGGAGTACCCATTCACCAGATGTCGGTAACCGGACTGATCATTGCCCTGGGGTTACTGATTGACAATGCCATTATTGCGGTAGATGAAATCCAAATGGAGCTACAGCACGGCCATCGCCCCATTGATGCTGTGGCAAAAACGGTTGACTACCTTAAGGTACCGCTGTTTGCATCTACCGTGACTACGGTCATGACGTTTTTACCCATTTATCTATTGCCAGGGGCAGCGGGAGAGTTTGTTGGCAGCATTGCCCTGGGGGTGATTGTGTCTTTAATTTCATCGTTGGTGCTATCGCTAACAGTGATTTCAGCCCTAGCCGCAAGAGTTTTAGGACGTAGTCAAACTAAGGCACATCAGCTGCAAGATCCGACTCAAACTGGCCCTGTTAAGTCACTACAGAGATTTTTGTTACGGCCTGGTAGCTGGTGGGCAGATGGATTCTCCTCACCATTGTTAGCTCGTCCGTATCGCAAGTCACTACAGTTGACAATGAAACATCCTTTGCTTGCGATCGCACTCTCCCTCACCATCCCCCTCATCGGCTTTATCTCCGCCTCCACCCTAGACCAGCAGTTTTTTCCCGCAGGTGACCGTGACCAGCTCCAGGTAGAAGTGGAGTTTGCCCCCCAAACTGCTATTGGACAAACCCGTGGGCAAATGTTGCAGGCTCGTCAGACGATGTTAGAAAATCCCAATATCGACGAAGTGCATTGGTTCATTGGAGAAAGTGCGCCTAAGTTCTATTACAACTTTACGGGCAACCGGCGTAACCAGGCCCAATATGCCCAGGCCATGGTACAGCTCAACACCAATCGAGACCTGGCATCCATTGTGAAAAACCTCCAAGCGCAACTAGACAATGCTTTTCCGGCAGCCCGCGTCTTGGTCAAACAACTGGAACAGGGGCCACCCTTTGATGCCCCTATCGAACTGCGACTTTACGGACCCAACATCGAAGAACTACGGCAACTGGGTATACAGGCCCGACAAATTCTTATCAGTGTTCCCGATGTTGTTTATGTACGAGATGATTTAACAGAAGCGCTACCTAAACTAGGGCTGAGGATTGATGAAGAACAGGCTCAACAGACGGGCTTGAACAATACGGCCATTGCACAGCAGCTAGAAGCCTACTTAGAAGGTAGCGTTGGCGGCTCAATTCTAGAAGCGACTGAAAACCTGCCAGTGCGAGTACGGGTTGCCAATAGTGACCGGGCAGACCTCAGTCAAATTGCCTCTTTAGACTTGCGTGGAACAGGCAACCGGGCATCCACTGCTGCTCTAGGAGACTTCAGGTTAGTACCTGAGCTAGCCAAGATCGCCCGCAGAAATGAACAGCGGGTGAATAGTGTGCAGGGCTTTATTACTGCTGGAGTGTTGCCCTCAGTGGTGCAACAGGCCTTTGAGGAGAAACTGGCCGAAGCCAACTTCGAATTACCGGCTGGCTATTGGTTCGAGTTTGGCGGAGAAAAAGCTGAACAAAGTCAGGCCCAAGGTAACTTACTACTCTATGTACCTTTGCTAGCACTGGTCATGGTAATTTCTCTGGTGTTATCCTTGGGTTCATTTCGCCAGGCCGGTATCGTCGCAATGGTGGGGATTGGCTCTGTTGGTATGGCCCTATTTTCACTCAAAGTATTTGGGGCTGTGATGGGCTTTATGGCCATTGTTGGCAGTATGGGGCTGGTGGGTATTGCCATTAATGACACGGTCATTGTTCTCTCTGCACTCAATGGGGATAACAGAGCCAAACTAGGGGATCGTCAGGCCATTGCCACCGTCGTAAATAAGGCCACACGGCACGTAATCACAACAACCATTACGACAATTGCGGGTTTTGTGCCGCTAATCATCAGTGGGGGGTTGTTTTGGCGGCCACTGGCCATTGCGATCGCAGGTGGCATAACCGGTTCGTCCATCATGGCACTATATTTTGTCCCTGCCGTTTACAGTCTGATTTATCGCTCAAAATACACACATGAACGGAGAAATAAATCTGCCCACGACTTTGAAACTGCGAGCTTGTAATTTATACATTAGTCTTAAGACACCGCAAGAGTCCCCTCAATGGGTCCCGAAATCGCTTGCCAAGCACCAATACCACCCATCAGTTCAGCAACATTTTGATAGCCCACACCACGTAGCTGAGTAGCAGCGCTGGATGTAACCTCGTTAGTTTCACCATAAACGTAGATATCGCGATCGCTTTCAAGACTTACAGAAACACGAGCAACGAGTTCATCCACAGGCATCGAAATGGCCCCTAAGATGCGTTTCTCATTAAAAAGACGCCTGCTTCTAACATCAATAATGGTGAGAGCAGGCTCGCCCCAATCTAAACGATCCTTCAGATCAAATACCGTTGAAATCGGCTTGAGGGGCTGCGGGGTGGGAAAAAATGCAGAAGGCATGGGTTAAACAGCAAAGGATGCTGGCATGAGAAGCAACCCTTCAAGTGTAACGAAATCTAAATTTAAGTCAATTTAGATTTTATAAAGTTGACATTTTTGATTAGATGCAATCTGATTTTTCAAATTTTTAGTATAGCCATTTACCTAAATAGCGATTTACCTAAATACATATGCGCCAATTTTTATACACACACGTGTGACTGAGCAATAAAAAATTATATATACCCAAACCTATACCCAACAGGATTTACACCCTATCAGCTAGAGGTTTGTAGCTTCATTTACACCAGCTATGAAGCATTAATGTAAAATGAAAGATAAAGAAAATATTAAACAAACCAGATTTAAATACTCCAATGATAAAAAAAATATCCTAGCAATAACAGAGCAAACAGTATGGATGCTTCAACGCTAAGGTTACTTTGGTCCGTAATCTTAGAAAACTCACCAGAGAATATTTCTAACCTTCCTGAGGCTCTTTTTGTTAGACACTTACTTGAGCAGATTCAAGACCGAGTTTATTTAAGTATTGATGAGCAAAATGCAATGCAATCTTACTTGCAAGCCAAACGAGGGTTAATTCTTGAAATGATTCAAGGATAGGTTGTACCGATGCATAGCATTCTAAGCAGGCATGTAAGCGCCCTAATGTGGTCACACTACATAATGCCTAGCTGAGACAAGATGCTTTTACCAGTAAGCAATTCGGTAATAATGCCGATGGTAAAGCCTAGCATTGCCAGACGACCATTCCAGCGCTCAGCAATCCGGGTAAAACCATATTTTGCCTCTTGATTTTTCATGCCCCAACCCTCTGAAAAGTCAGCAGCTCATCGGTAACAAACGATGAGTAATTTTGGTATTTCTATGGTAACGCTGGCTGAAGGGAAGTGTTCTAAGAAGCAAAAAGTAAAAACGGCTTTGCTTCATAACAATTCTGCTAAGAAGCAAAGCCATGCTTATACTATGGTTTCTACGCTGGCTGAGATTGAGCTTTCTGCTGCAACAGATTAATGATTTCAGCCTTTTCTAAAAGCCCAACCAAGGCACCATTTTCTCGGGTAACTGCCAGTGCTTGAGTTCCCTGAGCCTCCAGTTGACGAATAACATCTAACAGAGGCTGATTAGCTTGAACCTTGATTTCTTGCGCAACGGGTTTCAGAAAGTCACGCACCGGATGATCGCTCCATTGATCTGATGGAACTATTTTAAGTACATCCAAATCGATCGTCCCAGCTAGCTGGTTATTTGCAGATTCCACAAGAAAACGCTGCCATCGACTGTTACCACTTGCCAACAGTGTCGTATCTGCTAGCTCACGAAGCGTATCACTTTCATGGACAATGGGACTATTTTCAAGAACTACATCAGCGGCTGTCAGACCAGATAATGCCTCTTGAACAGTTGCCGATTGTGCAGACTGGCCAGCATTTTGCAAAATAAACCAACCAATAATTAACGTCCAAAAACTACCAGCATTAGACAGCCCTAGAACAGCAAGGATACCTAGCATAATTGCTGACCAGCCAATCATTTGCCCCGTGCGACTGGCCCAGCGAATCCCACGGTAGCGATTGCCAGAAATTTTCCAAACAACAGCCTTCAGAACATTACCACCGTCCAAAGGTAAACCTGGAATCATATTGAAGGTCGCAAGGATCAAATTAATATAGGCTAGCAAGCTGGTCACTGCAGCGACTGGCCCAGTCACAAAACCGCTCCTAGCTAGGAGGGTTAGCAAAACAAACAGTACTAAACTCACAAGGGGACCAGCTACAGCAATCCAAAAGGCCCCAGAGGGTGTTTTTGCTTCATCATCTAAGCTTGCTAAGCCACCAAACAAGAAAAGTGTGATGGAGTTGACTTGGATACCTTGCTGTTGAGCAACGAAACTATGCCCCAACTCATGGAGTAAAACAGAAGCAAATAAGAGAATGCCTGCGATCAATCCTAGAATTAGAGCCATTCCTCCCAGCCAGGGAAACTGAGCAGCTAGACCACTGCCAAAATTTAGAGTGGTGAGGGCCAACACAAAAAACCAGGAAATATTGATAAAGAAGGGAATACCAAACAGATTCCCAATGCGAAGATTACCGTTCATATCGGTCTCCTTTCAATAACTTGGAACTGGATAATGCGGCTCTTCGATACAGTTTGAAACCGTTGTGAGGACTATTTCCAGTTCACCCTCAGTGTAACGAACTGTAAACATTGTTTTATCATCCGTTAGGGGGTAATAGCCGTCCGGTCATGAGTTCGGTCCAGGCAGTAATTACAAGAGTCCTTCTAGAACAGCTCTAACCACACGATAGTCAGAATCCTGTTGCAGCTTGTCTAACATCGCTTGAGCTTCAGGTCCACCAAGGTGTCTCAAAGTCCTAGCAGCACTTGTTCGAACCAAGCCATTATCGTCGGTTGCCGCTGCCAGGGCAAGATTCAACGCTTCTGAAAGTTTATGGGTTTCCTTAAGTCTTCTCAGCTGAGTTAACGCGGCCATTCTGACGGTAAGATCTTCCCCTTGAATTCCTAATCGACATAATTTCAGGAGAACCTCAGGATCATCCAAATCTTCTAAAGCACCAAAAATGCTCTGCCGTACCAACCAGTTTGAATTCTGTTCAAACGCGGCTATGAGATGAGGAAGTGCTTGGGCTCCAAATTTGGCGAGTGAATTAGAGGCTTCGGCAACAACATTATGATCGGTTTCATTGTTAAGTATGCTAATCAGGGCTTCAAACGCTTCATTATTTCGCTTATATCCCAGTCCCATTGCCACAAAGGAGCGTACGAGAAATTTACCATCATTCATTCGTTGCTTTAGCAGCGGCACAACGGCGGCAGGCTCATGATGATGAAGTTCAGCAATGGCTTTCATCCGCAATTGCGGGTTGGGGCTGTCAAGGAAGGCTTGAATCTGAGGAAAGTTCATGGATTTTTTTGAGGTGGGTATATGACCACCTTACATTTCTTTACAAAAAGACAACGAGATATTGAAGAGTTGGAAACGTCAATGTGGTTCTTTTGCCGTTGCTGAATGAGGGGATAAATTGATACTTTTCAGGTTAAATTTTCCCGAGGAGCAGCAACGTCGTTCTTTTATGGGAGAAAAGGCTCAGGATAACCATCGGCCATCGCTACATCAGGTAGCTGGTACCAGGGAACTTCAGGGTAGGCATGATGCTCCCTGTGATAGCTAAAATGATAGCAAGTTAGCAAGGAGAAAAGCACTGGATAGTAGTAACTTCGAGTCTGATGAACATTGTTGTTGCTTTGGTCATCATCATGATGATGAGGCAAAAATATACCAAACGTAAATAGCTGCAATGAGCTGAGAATCCAGGGAACAAGCCAAAACAAAATAAGATTTTGACTATTAATCTTGGCAAGAAATACTAAAGAAACTGTTGTCAGGACAATGCCAGTTACTACAACAGCTAGATTACGAGGAGTCAAATAATTCCTCATAAAGCTACCATACCAGCGTATAAAGTACCGAATCAAATGGCCATCGGGCTTTGAGTAAAAATCAGGATCCCGTGTTTGGGCTGGGTAAGCATGATGCTGCCAGTGCAGTTTGCGACAGGTTTGGTAGGGCAAAAAACCATATAGACCTAAGGCCAGGCGACCAACCCAACGATTTCTAGATGGGTCACCGGGAAAGACATTGCCGTGGATAGCATCATGGGCAATAACAAACAGTCCCGTGTGCAAGAATGTTCTCGACAAGATCCAAAAGACCAAGAGTATTGGGGAATAATTGGTAGAATGTTGTGGGAGGAGAACTATTAGGCTGATGAGCCAAGTGATCGCGATCGCAACCGCAATCATCAATCCCATCCAGTTCGACCTCAGCATCTGTAGTTTGTTACAAAATTTAATACATAACATCAAATACACTTAACTTTTATTGCAAGAGATTGCACTTCTTGTCGAGCCAAGTAATGGTGTAGGTAGGTACTTGTTGATTTAATGCCCGCTCTCTGCTCGATTAATCCCATGCAGTCCAAACTTTCTTTAGCCCCCCGCTACACCCTGGACGATGAGTCTGCTTGGCTTATCGGCATCGACCCAGTGCGTCGCTATTGGATCAAGGTTGACGGTGAAACAACCATAAAAATCACAATTCCAGGACTATTGATTCCCTCACTGGAAACTCTGAAGGAAGCCATTCAAAGTTTTCGCTCATTACCCGTTGGCGCAACACTGACACTACCAACGTTTACGAGGGAGCGACTCACCATCCACTATCTGACAAGTAATCTCTACGCTATCCCACACCCTGTTAACGGTGCCTTAGCTTGGCATTTATTTGATCGTGAAACAGTTGAAGCTTTTTTATTGACAGCCCATCCAGACTGGCGGTGTGCGCCCCAAGACATTGCCCTGGGGCGTGATACCCTGATCCAATCATGGGAGCTATCCAGCGTTGCTTAAATTAACTCTCAGGTCGCAACTTTAAAAGCTCCTCTAAAGTTGCAACAAGGTTGATACGAACTGACTCGATTTTGTTATCTGCTGCCAAAATGAAGCGCCAGGTAACATTCACCTTAAAAACCAGCGCTGTGACTTTACCGCGAACGTCAACTTGCAGACGTTCACTGTCCAATTGACATGTTTCAGCACCCAACAGAGAAACTGACATTCCATCCGCCTCTTTAACCAAATAATCTCTTATTTGAGTTGGCCCGATAACAGGGGCCTCGAAAGGCGGATAAAGACTCCCTTCAACAGTAAAGAGATTAGCAACCTGCTGATACTCACCGCGATTAAACAGTGTAAAGTACCGCAAAACCACTTCAGATTGGTTATCTAACCCAGTAGCATCTGCAAGTTGCTGGTCGATCAGGTGTATCGTTGCCATCTTGGTCAACCCTCTAAGCAAATGAGTCGTAACCCATATTGACAACAATCTGACGCAAGACCGTAATCTGTTGACCAAAGTCTAAGGCAACAATGCGATTGTACATATCATTGGCATTGCGAGAAAGTACGTAATTGGTCGGTACTCCAATCACATCTCCTGAGCGCATGAGTTCTGCCAACTGGTACCAGAAAGCAAGCTTAGTGTTATTAGTTAGTACACCATAGGCTTGGGTCATGGATGTCTTACGTTGAGCAATCAAATCTTGCATAAAAGCCATTTGACCGTCAGGCCCCAATGCCTTCACCTGACTGAGCAAGCCTTCAGCAAATTGCAGACGGGCAGCCCCTGTGGCAGCTGGCGTAACAGAACCATTCCCCATCGCCTTATAAATAAACCAAAGTACACCCAGCTTCTCATCCGTAGATAAGCGCTTAAATGCAGCAACAGTCGCTGGAACAGCATCCAATAAACTAACGGACTGACTAGAAAAAGTGCTTGTAGTAAATGTCATGATTGAATAATTCCTTAGTTAATGTGTGACAATTGCGAAAATCAATGATGTCTTCAAAAGCCCATGGAGACTATTACACAACTATCAAACAGAGCGTTAACAACATCAAAAGCCCATTGATGAATCGACTCTCAATACCGTCTACTTAATGAGGGAACAAAACCTAAACAAAGTATTCGACAAAAGCTTCAAACAAAATGAGAACAAAGCCACAATTCCGGCTAGTGAATCATCAAATTATTCAGCCCATCTATTAAAGCTAAACCGCCGTGCTTGTAGGTCGTCTAGCCTAATTACAAAGTTACTCAAACAGGACCTTGGATGGTAATGCAATTTGTAGACTTCATGGAACTGCTTCTTAACTTTCTATGGAAATTGTAACGCAATGTAAACAATCGTTGCCATACTCTCGGCAGATTAATCCATAGAAAACATCTATGGTTAGTCAGCACTGAACTCAACCCAATCCAAAACCTTACGCCCTATACCTAGGTATCTAGGGTTTTGCTATCAGCCGCTAACAAGAGCTAATGCCCGCTCCCGCTGAACTGTTACCTGGCCATCGTCATTTACATCAAGAATAGCCGTTTCACCGGCACGAATGTCACCAGCCAGAAGAGCTTCAGCCAAGCTATCTTCCACCAGACGAGTAATCGCCCGTCTTAGGGGACGTGCACCGTAGCTCGGGTCGTATCCTTCCACAACAAGTTTGTCCTTGAAGGCCTCGGTGACCTCAATCTTAATTGCCTGTTCAACTAAGCGCTTGGCCACATCCTGCAGCAAGATATCCGCAATTTGTTTGACCTCACTACGCTGAAGCTGATGGAAGACAATAATCTCATCCAGACGGTTGAGAAACTCAGGTCGGAAAGAGGATTTAAGAGCATCATTGACCTGCTCACGGGTGCGCGTATATTGGGCCGTAGCCAGATCTCCATCAATCATGTCAAAACCAATACCCGTACCCTGCTTCTCAATGGCACGGGAGCCAATATTTGAAGTCATGATAATGACAGTGTTTTTGAAATCCACGACACGACCTTGAGAGTCAGTTAATCGGCCATCATCTAACAGCTGCAGCAACAGATTGAAAACATCTGGATGGGCCTTCTCAATCTCGTCAAATAGGACCACTGTGTAGGGCTTACGTCGCACAGCCTCTGTCAGCTGACCACCATCGCCATAGCCCACATATCCTGGAGGGGAGCCAATCAGTTTAGCGACTGATTGGGACTCCATATATTCCGACATATCCAAGCGGATAATGGCATCCTCAGCACCAAACACACTATCAGCCAAGGCCTTAGTCAATTCAGTTTTACCGACACCAGTAGGGCCACAGAAAATAAAGCTCGCAATGGGTCGCTGCTCACTGCTTAAGCCAACCCTGGCCCGCCGAATAGCCTTAGCAACAGCATTCACTGCGTTTTCTTGACCAATGATGCGCTGATGTAGGGTTTCTTCCAGCTTCATTAACATGGCAGACTCAGATTTAGTAATCCGGTTAGCTGGAACACCTGTCCACGAGGCCACTACCTGCGCAATATCCTCCACTGTCACCACAGGGCGTGTATCTATAGCAGCTCTGTTCTCATTAAAATTTTGCAGTTTAGCTTCCAGTTCCAGTTCCTGATCCCGTAACTCACTAGCCCGATCAAATTCCTGAGCTTTTACCGCAGCATCTTTATCCCAGATAATTTTACGAAGAGACTGCTTAAGTTCTTTGGCTAAAGACGTCTGAGAATGACGCAGATGCACACAGGAACCCGCTTCATCAATTAAATCAATCGCCTTGTCGGGTAAATAGCGATCTGCGATATAACGATTTGACAATTTTGCAGCAGCCACTAGAGCATCATCGGAAATGAGCAAATTGTGATGTTGCTCATAGCTAGATCGCACTCCTTTCAGAATCTCAATCGTCTCCTCAACGCTAGGTTCATTAACCATTACAGGTTGAAAGCGTCGCTCTAAAGCTGCATCTTTCTCAATGTACTTGCGATATTCGTCGAGGGTAGTGGCACCGATACACTGCAGTTCACCTCGGGCCAAAGCCGGCTTAAGCATGTTGGCTGCATCCATGCCACCTTCCATGCCACCTGTTCCCACCAGGGTATGAATTTCATCGATGAGAAAAATGATATTGCCAGCCTTGTTAACCTCAGCCACAATCTGCTTGAGGCGTTCTTCAAAGTCTCCGCGAAATCGAGTGCCCGCTACTAATGAGTTAATGTCTAGACTCAACACCCGCTGGTCGAGAAGCAATTCCGGCACATCTTGGTTGATAATCCGTTGAGCCAATCCCTCAGCAATCGCTGTTTTACCCACACCAGGCTCACCAATAAGTACTGGGTTATTTTTGCTACGACGACCTAGAATCTGAACAACGCGCTCAATCTCCTGACTGCGGCCAACAACCGGGTCAATTTTGCCCTCGGCAGCTAATTTCGTCAGGTCAGTGGCAAACTCTTCCAACGCTTTTCCCTTAAAGCCACTAGCGTCTCGACTACCGGCAGTGGGTACAGGCATCCGTTCACCCACTGCTCGAATAATTGCGATACGGAGCTTGACCAGGTCTACGCCTAGGGTTATCAGTATTTTGGCAGCAGAACTTTTGTCACTGCTGGTGACTGCAAGTAATAAGTGCTCTGGACTTACGTAGCTTTGATCTAACTGCTGAGCTTCCTTGAGAGATTGCTCTAAAAGCTGTTTAGCGCTAGGGGTGAAGGGAATTTCGGCAGATGGTTGCTTACTATCACTTTTTAGCGTAGCCTCAACTGCTTCCTGTAAAACCTGTAAAGTTATACCAGCTTCCTGAACAATGGGAGAAACCAGACTATCGCCTTGGGCAATGACCCCAACCAGTATAAGTTCGGTTCCAACATAGTGTTGGCGTAACCGGCTTGCCTGCTGCTGGGCAATCATAATGGCCGAGATTGCCTTGTCGTTGAAAAGCTCAAACATAATACAAAATTCTCGATAGTTTGTCTGCGAGATAACGTGGATAGCCTAGGAACGGATGACTACCTACGGGGGATATGGAGAGTGAAGCGTGATGATGTTGCTAATTCCAACTTACAGAGCTGATCGGAGAAAGAACTGAAGCGTAGATAAACGGTTGCTTAACGTTCTGGGAATACCATGGCTGCCTCGCCGATTAACTTATGTAAAGGACTACATTAAAAACACTAATGCAATCGACCCCAGCCTAGGGAGGGGGAAATCCGTACAGTCAAGCATTTTTCCTTGACAAATCAGATAGTTCGGCAAACCGCAAAATTTAAATACGGCTTTCCACCCCTGTAAGCAATTCTGATTTTTATTTACATTAATTAATACAAAAGGATTGATTAAGACTCAATTAGCCATTCCCAATCACTGATCCGTTGGGGCCATTCAAGTTTTCCATAGCCTGACAGGTGATTGCACACCTCAAGATCAAAGTCAATTTTACTTTTAAGCACGTTCGAAAAATGAGCACTGTTCAAAACGATAAGGATTTAGTTCGCATCTACTTAAAAGAGATTGGTCGTGTACCCTTACTAACGCCAGAACAGGAGGTTACCTTTGGCAATGCGGTGCGGACATTGATGACGATTGAAACTATAAAGGATGGCCTTGCAGAATCTCTTGGCCATGAGCCGACTTTAGAAGACTGGTCCAAGGCAGCTAATCTGACGATTGATGAACTCAAAATGGCTGTGGAGCAAGGTCAGCGAGCTAAACGTCAAATGGTGGAAGCTAACCTGAGATTGGTAGTTTCTGTGGCGAAAAAGTATCTCAAACGTAACGTCGAGATACTCGATCTCATTCAAGAAGGCACCATTGGTTTGCAACGAGGCGTAGAAAAATTTGATCCGTCCAAAGGATATCGGTTTTCTACCTATGCTTATTGGTGGATTCGGCAGGCAATGACGCGTGCGATCGCAGAGAAAAGTCGCACAATGCGTTTGCCTATTCATATCCACGAAAAGATCAACAAAATCAAAAAGACTCAGCGACAGTTGGCGCAACAGCTGGGCCGTTCTGCCACATTTCAAGAAATTGCTAATGCTTTAGATTTGCCGCTTGAAAAAGTTCGCGATTGCATCAGTTATAATCGGCAACCCCTCTCTCTCGATCTACGTTTAGGGGATAACCAAGATGTAGAACTCGGTGATCTTCTAGAAGACGATAGTCAATCACCAGAGGACTATGCAGCTCAAGAACTGATGCACTCAGACGTCGCTGACATGATGAGCACGTTAACTAAGCAGCAACAAGAAGTCCTTTCATTACATTTTGGCCTCAAGGGTGGTCAAAAAATGACATTTGCTCAAATTGGCTCACAACTCAACGTCAGTCGTGAGCGAGCTCGCCAGATTGAGCGAGAGGCCTTCAAATTTCTGCGCCGTAACTATAACTCCGCTCGCAAGCATCTAGCAACCGCTTAATCAACAGCTGACTCCAGTAACGCATTAAGCTGCTGCACTCGGACATCTTGCCGCTGCCGTAGGATACGTCTGTAGGAATTAACGAGGGATTGAGCCAATTGACCTTCAACGATAGCCGCCTCGTCACGGGATGCAAAAGGAGATGCCAATAACGGCTGTACCGAGGGTTGCAAAAACGTGCTAGTCAACTCTGTAAACAGAGCTTCATCCCAAACTAAGCCTGATTCGTAAGCCTCGGGAGCCACTGTCAGATGGGCCTTAGCCATACAACGAATCACACTACGTAACGGATAGAAAAGACATTGGGATGCCATGGCTTAAATCTTGAGGAAACCTAAAAACAACAGTTAATTGTTGTGCAGTATACGTCTCTTTTTTTCTTTTTTCAAATTCTTTCTTAGTGTGCCCAACCCATAGGTCGACAGCACTAAGTAATAGTACTTACAATGCGCCCCATTAATTTTTAGCTGTCTAGGGTAATGCACTGAACCAGTCAAGACTGTAGCTTTAAACACAAGAAAAGCTGGTGAACAAAAATTCACCAGCCTAACGCCATGCATTAGAAAGATCTACCTGTCAAAACAAGCTATGTGAGACCTTAAGCAGGATAAACTTGTAGAAGCTTACCAGCCAGGTACCCGTAACCAATGATTGGCTGGCTGCAATTATGCTTAACAGGGCCAACCTGAGCTACTGCTGCTACACCGTAAAGACCGGCAGTTAGCTGAGCATCTTCAGGCGTACCTGTCCACTTCAGTTCATACTCATAGGTATCTTTCACCGTTGTGATGACAACTTCTACATCCTCTTCAGCCGCTGCACCACCAATACCTTCGAAGGCAAAGCGGACATGGACGTCAGTGCCTAGACACATTAGCAGTGAAGTCAGCGGGCTCTTGTTAAACGTAACTTTTAAGCTAACAGAAAGCTCTTCGCTATCAGCAACAATATAAGGAGAGTTAGCAGGAGCAGGTGTCAAACCAGCTTTTGTATCATCACTTGTTCCAGCGATAGTCAAATCGCTCATTGAGAAAAAAGAAGGACCAAGAATATTCTTGGAATAGGTCTCAGAACCGAAAAATTGTTTGGTTGGTTGAGCAGTCATAAGAATGTCCTAATGTTATTCGTTTAAGCCGAAAACTGATACAAAAAAGTGCTTTTTACGCTTTTTTTGATTAGCTTTACAGCGCATTTACATCATGCTTGATACTTTTTAGAAGACCATCACCCACGAGGGTAATGTTTTAGAAAAGAGATTAAAAACAGAAATAAAAAATCAAATTAAACAGATTTTTGTATATCATGAATTATCAATTCTGAGAACTCTTCACCCTATCGGTTACCAATCAAAAAACTGACAGAATACTCTCCCAATCTCACGGTACAGATTAAGTTCTAAAATCACCTACCATAGGCATGCAAAAACTAGCCCAACGTCAGCAACAACAATGCATTAATACATTTTGTAGTATATTTGAACACATATATATCATTCAGCCTTAATTAATGAGTGCCATCACTCCCATAGGTACTAAGAGCATAGCTGCCATAAAAAACGCCTCGACTTTAGTAGTCGAGGCGTTTTTAAATCAACAATATGACTGCTGATAAAAGTGCCTAAGCTGTAGCTGGATAAACGCTTACTTTTTTACGACTCTTACCCTTGCGCTCAAAGGTAACTACGCCATCAATTAAAGCAAATAGGGTGTCATCACTACCACGTCCTACATTCTCACCAGGGTGAACTTTAGTACCACGCTGACGAATGATGATGTTGCCTGCAACTACTGCTTCACCACCATATTTTTTAACGCCTAGGCGTTTCGCGTTTGAGTCGCGACCATTTCGCGTACTACCCGTACCTTTCTTATGAGCCATTACTTAAATCTCCGTGTCTACCTAAGTATAAACTGACTACTAATGCCTTGATTCAGCGCTCTATTCTTCTTCGCTAGCAGCAGGAGCGTCTTCCGCAGTGATCGTTTTACCACCAATATTGATGGCATCAATCATCAGGCGAGTGAGTTCTTGACGGTGACCACGTTTCTTACGGGTCTTCTTCTTAGGCTTCATCTTGTAAACGATGACCTTTTTGCCTCGTAAGTGGCGGACTACAGTACCACTCACGCTAGCACCCTCTACAAGAGGCTGACCGATACTAGTTTCACCATCATCATTAACTAGTAGCACCTTATCAATAGTGATACTGGTATCTTCATCTACTGCTAGACGATTGATATCGTAAAAGCGACCAGGCTCAACACGCAGTTGGGTACCACTCGCTTCGATAATTGCGTATGTCATTCTTTCTCCCTTGCCGTACAGGTAGCATTGCCTGCTTCAAACCTGATCCGAGCAGTTTTTTGCACAGACTCTAATCATCGTTAATTTTGGCAGATGCTGTCAAGGGTTAATTAGAGACACTACAGAATCAACTGATTATCTATTTCCGAAATTCTTTACAGTTTTTGATATATGGGTCTGGACCATATTTCGTCCTGATTGCCCCTGGAGCATGCGTTTTAAGTATATAAGTTCTGTTCTCCATAGGCGAGGAAATTCAGGCATATGTCAGACCTACTGATGTTGATGGCACAGCTCACTGCTGCGGAACCCCTTAGTGGTCCGAATTCGGACGCTGACATCGCGCCGATGGCTCAAGCCGCTGTGGATGCAGCTAGCCAGATTGAGCAGTCGCTCCCTCAACCAGCAGTACTGGGCGACATGGCTCTGACACCTGAGTTTTCTAGGGAAGTTGCGGCTCGCAGACAAAAACTTTTACACCTCCAGCAAACAGCGCGTCACCGCCCTGCACCAACGGCCTACGCGACCACGCCTCGGGCATTGGAGGTAGCTCGTCGTCAGGCAACCGTAATTGCTGGGCCTCGACCGAATAGTGGTCCACAGCTGTTTGAGCAACGTTGGGCTGCGTTAAAATCTGGTTCGTTATATACACGGGTAGCACCAGAGAGTTTCCAAGGTCAGTGGGCCAAAGCAACGTATCAGCCCACCTATGAAGAATGGCAAGGCCTATTAAAGCAAGAGGCAGATGCGATCGCATCTGGCCAAGGCAGCAATCGACTCACCGTTGTCGTCGGCGATTCCCTGAGCATGTGGCTGCCTCCTGAGCTATTGCCTCGCGATCGCTTCTGGCTCAACCAAGGAATTTCTGGCGATACTACAAGTGGTATCCTCAAGCGACTTTCCGCATTCGCCAACACCAGCCCCGACACCATTCATCTCATGGCCGGTGTTAACGACCTCAAAAACGGGGCCAGCGACCACGAAATTCTGACCAACCTCAACCAGATCATGGCGCGACTACGACAGCAGCACCCCTATGCCCGCGTCGTTGTCCATTCCATCCTGCCTACCCGTTGGGAAAATATCCCCAGCAGTCGTGTGCGCTCCCTCAATACCCGTATCGCTGAACTCACCGACTACCATCAGTTAGATTACTTAGACCTCCATCCCAGCTTCAGTAACGATACCGGCAATCTTCGCCAAGAATTGACGACGGATGGCTTACATCTCAACCGATTAGGCTACCAAGTCTGGCAACTAGCTCTGTTAGAGGTGTAGAACCGCGATGTATAAAAATAGGCCACCAACGGCGCTTTCCAACTGACCAATTTGCCCCGTAGAATAAAGGGCCAAGGTCAAATATCACTAGTAAGCGCCCACATGAAATCCTATCTGGCTGCAGCGTTGCAGATGACCAGCGTACCTGACCTGAGAAAGAATCTTACTCAGGCCGAGGACCTCATTGACCTGGCCGTACGTCGTGGAGCCGAGTACATTACCCTCCCTGAGAACTTTTCCTTTCTCGGAGATGAAGCCGGTAAGTTAGCCCAAGCCACTGAGATTTGCGCTGCCAGTGAGCAGTTTCTCAAAACCATGGCCCAACGCTATCAGGTCACATTGTTGGGTGGTGGATACCCTGTCCCTACAAAAGATGACCGTGTTTATAACACGGCACTTTTAGTTGACCCCAACGGCAAGGTCTTGTTGCGTTACGAAAAGGTACATCTATTTGATGTCAACCTGCCCGATGGCAATACCTATCAAGAATCTGCCACAGTCACCTCGGGACATCAACTACCAACGGTATGCAAAACTCCTAATCTCGGAGTTCTAGGCATGTCCGTTTGTTATGATGTGCGTTTTCCAGAACTCTATCGGCACTTATCTCAACTAGGGGCAGAAGTGATTACGGTGCCTGCAGCCTTTACGGCTTATACCGGCAAAGATCATTGGCAAGTATTGCTCCAGGCACGAGCCATTGAAAACACTTGTTATATAATTGCCCCTGCCCAGACTGGGTTCCATAACACCATTCGCCAGTCCCATGGCCATGCCATGATTGTTGATCCCTGGGGTATTGTGCTAGCAGATGCAGGACAAGATGTAGGCATGGCCATCGCCGAAATCACCCCATCACGACTGGGACAGGTCCGACAACAGATGCCATCTCTAAACCATCGGGTATTTGCATAGAGCATCTATTAAATATTTGCAACTCGCATTATGACAGAAGTATGAATTTTTCCTTAAAGAAAGGGATGAACCTGATCGTAATGAGCTAATAGCATCGAGCTAACTCATGTAGAGTAAACAGGATAAGTAAATTTCTACGGTTCGTATGATCGATATAACCGGAGTGCTTTCAGGCATAGAAAGCAGTACGTTTTTATTAGCTGAAGTTAATGAGGCTGAGTTAGGGCCATTTGTCTTAGCCAGCGTGTTACTTAGTTTAATTGTTATTTACTTAGCCGCGAAAATCGGTGGTGAGCTTTGCGCTCGGGTTAATTTGCCATCTGTTCTGGGTGAGCTAGTCGGTGGGGTAATTGTCGGAATCTCAGCCCTCAACCTAGTTGTTTTTCCTGAAGGAGCCGAGCCTGTCCACTCGGTGCTCATGGATTTTGTCCAACTCACCGCCCATTTGGATCCGGATGCGCTGCTAACAATATTTAAAAGCCAGAGTGAGGTGATTTCTGTTCTGGCTGAGATTGGTGTCATTATTCTGCTTTTTGAAATCGGCTTAGAATCCGACCTCAAAGAACTGATTCGAGTCGGTCCCCAAGCAGCAGTTGTTGCCGTTGTCGGTGTAGTTGTACCCTTTGTAGCGGGCACTGCCGGGTTGATTGCCCTATTTAATGTGTCAACAATTCCAGCTGTATTTGCTGGGGCTGCACTCACCGCAACCAGTATTGGTATTACAGCCAAGGTATTGGCAGAGCTGCAAACGCTCAGTTCACGGGAAGGACAAATTATTATTGGTGCTGCTGTTTTAGACGATGTATTAGGCATCATTGTCTTAGCCGTTGTCGCCAGCCTTGCCAAAACCGGTGAAATCGAAATCACCAATGTGATTTTTCTAATTATTGGTGCAGCTGTATTTCTAGTAGGCTCAATTTTGGTTGGGCGGCTACTCAGTCCACTGTTCGTTGCACTGGTCGACAATATGCAAACCCGTGGCCAGGTGCTGATTAGCTCCCTGGTTTTTGCATTTGTGCTGTCCTACATTGCCGCAGCCATTCAGCTAGAAGCAATCCTGGGAGCATTTGCTGCCGGCTTGATTTTGGCTGAAACCAGTAAACGGAAAGAATTGGAGGAACAAATCAGCCCAATTGCAGACATGCTGGTGCCCGTCTTTTTTGTTACCGTGGGTGCCCATACAGACATCAGCGTCCTGAACCCTCTCAACCCAGCGAACCGTGAAGGCTTGGTTATTGCCTCCTTTTTGGTTGTCGTTGCCATCCTCGGCAAAATCATCACTGGATTTACGGTCTTTGGTCAAGATGGAATCAACCGCATGGCCATTGGTGTTGGCATGATTCCTCGAGGCGAAGTGGGTCTGGTGTTTGCCGGCGTAGGTGCTGCTAGTGGCGTCCTCTCAGAATCGTTGGATGCGGCCATTATTGTGATGGTTATCCTGACTACGTTTATCGCCCCGCCACTCCTGCGTGTCGTCTTTAATACCGACGATGATGATGATCCCAATTGTCCCACTGACATAAAAGCTCCCCAAGAAATGGCTGAGGCAGCTACAGACTGAGTTTTCCTTAGACCAAAATCTGTTGTCTATGTGCAACTAGCCGCAGCCGAGTGTGAATAACAAAGCTGTGGCTAGTCGTATAATTGCGCATTATTGCTGATATCGCTGAGGAATTTTAGAGATTACCTTTGGTTCTAGCGAATCAATGGAGTCACTGACGTAGGCTATGGCTGCTGGCTAAGTGTAGGGCGTTGACCAATTTTTTAGACAAAATTAACTCTGACCTGTAAAAAGTAGTTGGATTTAGTTATCATGCGAGCCAATTAAAGCATGTTGCATGGGCTAGGACCATGCAACATGGTCAGATGCTGAGTGGGTTTCATAGCAATTCAGACAGTTCCTACAACATTCGAAGTTACGGCTTTTTGCTTAAAAGTTTTGTATGAAACTAAAATCTGTCAAAAATCCAACTAAACTCTAAGCAACGTAAAATATCCAATTTAGTAAGCGTCTTCCCCATGGCAAAAATCCTTCAGATGCCCATCCAAACCGGTAAAATTGGCGTTTTTGACAGCGGTGTTGGAGGATTAACGGTATTACGGGAGATTATGGCCCATCTCCCCACTGAGTCTCTACTTTACTTTGGCGATACTGCTCGGGTGCCCTATGGCGATCGCTCTCAGACTGAGCTATTAAGGTTTGTGCGGGAAATCATTACTTGGATGCAGGGGCAGGGCGTCAAGATGGTAGTGATGGCCTGTAATACCAGTTCAGCATTGGCCCTAGAAACGGTTCGGGCAGAATTTGACATGCCCATTCTCGGGATTATTTTGCCAGGGGCACGGGCAGCGGCTAAGGCAGGTCGACGCATTGGTGTCATTTCTACAGTCGCGACGGCCAACAGCAATGCTTACAAGCAGGCGATTTTAGAAGCATCGCCAGTAGCTGAAGTTTGGCAAGTTGGCTGTCCTGATTTTGTGCCTTTAATTGAAAAAAATCGGATTGATGATCCCTACACACGGGCAGTGGCTACAGATTATTTGAAGCCTCTGATGGCTGCCAATATCGACACATTGGTATATGGCTGTACCCACTACCCTCACCTAGCTCCATTGATGGAGCAAATTTTGCCACCATCCATTAAGGTGATTAATCCAGCCCAGTCATTGGTGTCTGCTATGGCTAAAGAGTTAGACATGCTGGGCTTACGCAACACCCAGTCGAAACCAGACATAGACTTTTATGTCAGTGGCGATCCAATCAAGTTTGCTAAAGTCTCTGGGCAGTTGATGGGATTTAGTTCACAGGTGCAGCCAGTGAGCTTGTCCGTTTTAGAAGGGCTTGCGATCGCACAATCCGTTTAAGGCCTAACCCATGGGCTATGACTTTCTTCTGTTTAAACTCACGGCCCCATTCGATCTCCTCAAGACCTATCAGAAACTAACACCTTGTTAGACATAAGACCTGGCTCGATGAGATTTCAATATAAAAAAGGGCGCACCCATGGTGCACCCTCCAGGCTTTTAATGAGATGGCTGATCTAGTTAGTCAATACTGCTAGGACCTTGTCGTGAATTTCACCGTTACTGACAACCACACCTTGAGTATCCACAAAGCGAGGCTCCTTGGAGAAGTCTAAGGTCTTGCCATGCATATCGGTTACTTTGCCACCGGCCTCTTCAATTACCAACACACCAGCCGCATGATCCCAGATCTTTTCACGATATCCAGGGTACTTAGGAGAGGGTAGTCGCAAATAAAGGACGGCATTACCAGAGGCGACAGTACCATATTTAGCCTGGCTATCCATACGAATGGCCTCAGTGGTAATACCAGCCGCCTGGGCAATGCGTGAATGAAGCTCTTGGTCACTGTGGGCCACACTTTCCACAAAACGGAAGTTAGCAGTGTCAGAAGAAGACGTTACAGAAATCTTCTCAGGATTGTTGCCATCCATGTCCATCATCATGGTCCCTTCACCGCGAACAGCCACGAACAAGATGCCAGAACGTCCATTTAACTTCAGGGCAGGACACCCTAAGACACCCACCTTCAAATCACCATCTTCCACCATGGCCAGGGCAACGGCATACTGGTCACCCCGCAAAAAGCCCTTGGTACCATCAATGGGATCTAGGGTCCAATAGCGGGGGCTCACATCACCATTACCTTGGTCAATCCAGCCAGGAATCTGCTCATCGGTAGCATCAGGAAGAACAGCCTTGACATAGCCAGTCACCTGGGTAAGCCGAGCGGCCATCTCTGGCGTTCTGAGATCGTCAGCGTCTTCTTCACCGACAATGGGATCGTTGGGGAAGGCGTCTTTAAGCATTTTGCATACAATCGCCTGGGCACCAAAGTCGGCGACAGTTACCGGGCTTTTATCAGATTTTTCAATCGCTTCAGGTACCATTTCCGCCCGTACTTTTTCACATATAGTGGCCGCAGCTTTCACTGCTGCGATCGCAATTTCTTTTTCCTTTTCGTAGGCCATAATAATAACGCTAAAGATTTAACAAAAAGTTAGACGACTCCCTGTACAGTTTACCGAACCATACTGATGCCCTCAGTAGAGAATCTATGAATTTGTCTGGATTGACTCACCATAATCACGAATCCATGTGCGGGTACCAAAGGTTCGACAGCTAAAGCTAGCCACCCGAGTCGCCTCTGCCAAAGCCCTTGGGAAATCGCCTGCCCAAGCATAGCAAAATGCCCCATGGAAAATATCCCCTGCCCCCAAGGTATCCACCACGGTTGTCGTCGGCACCGGTAGCTCGCCCACCCGCCCCTGATCGCTGAAGACAATGGGTCGCTTACCATGGGTAATGGCAATATGGGGTATCCCTAGTCCTTGTAGGTAAGTCAACGCATCTTGGTCATCCGGCGGTTTAAAGTTTGCCGACGCAATCACCACTGTGGCCAGGGCAAGCACCTGGTCAAACCCCGACTTCCAACTACCTGCATCCACAACAACAGGAATACCTAACGGCTTAGCAGCTTTGGCAATTTGTTGCCCCAATGCCATTTGATGACCATCCAACAGCACAATGTCTATACCCGTCAGATCCACGGCTTGAGGGTCTACCTGCAATCCCACTGCGTTCCGGGAAATAACAGCACGCTCCCCTGAGGCTTTAGAAACAACAATGGAAGACATTGGTGGCGGGTCCTGGCGTTCAGGTGTCAAATCCTGAAGGCTCACTCCTACTTGAGCCATATCACCCCGCAGCAGCGTTGTGACTGGGTGTTGCCCCACTGCTGCCATCACAGTGGCATTGCCTCCTAAGGCAGCAAACGCCACCGCCGCATTCGTTGCCGGGCCACCTGCTGCCATCATTGCGGCCTCAGCCACCAGCTTCTCATTTGCTTGGGGTGGTCGCTGCGCTTGATAAATGCAGTCGAGGGTCATGAGCCCAACAAATAGTCCACGCATATGGAAATAATCAGTCAATCGCTGGCATATCTTGCAGCAAGCTATCCAAACTCATCAAAAGTGCAGGTAAGGTGTTCTGAATAATCATCCAAAGTAATTTGTAATTTACCCGCTCATAGCGATGGGCAATAATATTCCTCAATGCAACCGTATTGCGCCAATCGATTTCAGGATGTGCCTGTTGAAACTCTACCGATACTCGTCGACAAGCTTCTCCTAAAATTTCAAAATTACGTTCTACCACCCTTTTTATCCAGAGTGTTTCCAAGAAACTGTCTTCAGAAAAATCAGCTGTAAATTCCTGGATTTCTCGAATCGCTCGGGCCATATCCCAAATGGCAGCAGCATCTCGATTAAGATCGCTCATAGATAATACGATTTGTCTTTAGAATTTCTGCCCGTCGATAAGGATTCTCCAGAAGGTGTTTTTGTACTAAATCAACTTTGCGTTTAAAAAGTTTTTCAGATGTTTCCTGTAAATCTAACCATATGGGCCAAGTTAGCTTTTGTTCCGGAGCAAATTCTATTAAAAGATCTACATCGCTGGGATTTTCCCCATCTGGTCGGAAATCATCCCGTAAGACTGACCCAAACACCCCTAGTTCAACGATGTCAAACTGCTCGCAGAATTTGACTATTTGGTCATAGTCCACCTGCAAACGTTTTTTGAGAATGTCCAATACTGAACTTTCTGATATTGAGCTTTCAGAACCAGTGCTTTGCATGGCAAATTCGAGAAAGTTGCAGTCAGGATATACGTTTAGGCGGCAATGAACCTGTATTTCAATTGTATGGTTAAGGAAGACTTGTAACCAATACTGACGTTGTCTACTGCTGGTACGCTTTACCTGGTTGCCACCCCCATTGGCAACCTTGAGGATATTACTTTTCGGGCTGTTCGTATCCTGCAGGAAGCGGATCTAATCGCAGCGGAAGATACCCGGCACACGGGTAAGCTGCTACATCATTATCAGATCGAGACGCCGCAGATAAGCTATCACGAGCATAATGCTCAGGCGAGAATACCTCAGCTAATTGAAAAACTGCAAGCAGGCCAAACCATTGCCCTGGTAAGCGATGCGGGTATGCCAGGGATTTCGGATCCAGGCTATGAACTGGTGTGTGCCTGCACTGAAGCCGGAATCGTTGTCAGTCCAATTCCAGGGCCTGTGGCGGTGGTGAGTGCGATCGCAGCCTCAGCATTACCCTCAGATCGCTTTACCTTCGAAGGATTTCTGCCAGTTAAAGGGAAATCAAGAGCTGAACGACTGACGCAATTAGCAACAGAACCACGCACCATGGTGCTTTACGAAAGCCCCCATCGGTTGATCAAAACCCTGGCCGATTTGCAAACCCATTTGGGGGGTGAGCGCCGGGTGACCATAGCGCGGGAATTAACCAAGCGTTATGAGGAATTTTGGCGCGGTACGGTGGTGGGTGCGATCGAACACTTTACGGTAACTGAGCCGAGGGGAGAGTTTACAGTTGCGATCGCAGGCCACATACACACCCCTAAACCGATCTCTGAAGCCGATCTCATCCAACAGCTAGAAACCCTGATCTCCCAGGGACTTTCTCCTTCTAAAGCCAGCCGCCAGCTCGCCCAGGCAACCGGTCTCTCCAAACGAGAGATTTATCAACTCAGCCTCACGGTGAAACCAAAAGAGGAATAAATTTTTCAATCAATATGTAGGGGCGTTCCATGGAACGCCCCTACATATAAATAAATATATTGATTTTGCGGGTTCTATCGTTCCGGCAACGCCAACCAAGCATCCCAACTCAAATCCCGCCCCGGAAAACCGACCGATGCAAACGGCCATGTATCGTCTAACCATTGACGCACAGTAGCCAGCAAACGATCTTCTAGGCCACTAGCCAATTCACTTTGCCGTGCCCACAGCAGGGCATAGGCATCATAGCCCTGGCGATCCGATGGATAAAAATACACACAGCCCAGGCAGCGGCTTTCATCCAGACTCATCATGGTATAAGCAAAAGAGGTGCGCCGCTGAAATTCCTTTTGATGCCAGCCTAGGTCAATTAAGTCTTGCTCTAAGGTCAAACCATCTGGCCAAGTACTGGGCGGTGGAAAAATCCCCTTCAGATGGTCAGCACTGGTGATAACTGCCTCAAAGTCTTTGACCACATCATTAACCGTCAGCATTCGTAGACGATACTCATCGGTTTCCAGCACCGCTGGCACATCAAAATCTGACGGAACAAAGGAAGAAGTCGAAGTACCCACGTTAAAACTGCTGTTTTAGTACTTTTAGAATTTTTAGCACGCTGTAGAGCTGATTGCAGGCCCAATTAAAAATTACAACTGCTATCTTAAGCGTTGTTCAATGGATTGGAAATCGCGGTTAATTTCAACCCAGAGAGATTTATTTAAAGGGTCCGTTTTTAGAGCTTTATCTAAATAAATGCGGGCTTTTCCTAACTGGCCTTGGGTGATCAGCTGACGGCCCCAACGTTGGTAGGTGATGGCCTGCCACTGACGAACTTCTGGGTCTTGGGTGATGCGCTGAGCAAGGCCCTCCACAAGTGCGATCGCACGCGGATACTTCTGCTGTTTGAACAACATCTGCAATTGCCGATAGGAATCTTGCTTCAGCTTTTGCTCATGATCCGATAATCCTGGATTCGTTTGAACCGGACTAGGTTCTTCTTCTACCGGAGTCTTTGCCACCACAGCGTCCTCTTCTTGAGGTTCCTCATCAGGCTGCAATATCTCCAGCAATGCGTCGTAGGCTTTAGTCACCTTGATGAAACGATCTTGAGCCCTTTGATCATCAGGATTAACATCTGGATGATACTTACGCGCCAACTTACGATAGGCGGCTTTGACATCATCAAATGATGCCCCCGTTCGTAACCCTAATGTGCGGTAATGATCAGCTAGCCCCATTTCACCCAATAACTGCTTCAGATTCTGCCATTAAAACGCAGAACATGACGAATATTACGCCACGCTTGGAAAATTAGGTGAGAACCTCAATTTTTAGGCGTGGCCCATGAGTTTGGTGTGCAAAATGAAAATTGAGAGGCGCATCTATTACACGCGCTCTTCAATTACCCGATCAATCAGACCATAGGCTTTTGCCTCTTCCGCCGACATGAAATTATCCCGGTCTGTATCCCTTTCAATTTGCTCAATCGTTTGGTTAGTATGCTCAGCCATCAAGCTATTTAAGCGACGCTTAATCTGAACAATGTGATTAGCCTCAATTTCAATGTCTGTTGCCTGACGCTGACCAACACCGCCCAATGGCTGGTGAATCATGATACGAGAATGCGGCAGCGCTAGACGCTTACCGGGAGAACCGGCACATAACAAAAATGAGCCCATGGAAGCAGCTAGCCCCACACAGATCGTAACGACCTCTGACTTGATGTAGCGCATGGTGTCGTAAATTGCCATGCCAGCTGTAACCGAGCCACCTGGAGAGTTGATATAGAGGTAAATCGGCTTGCTGGGATCATCAGAATCCAGATACAGCATGTAAGCCACGATGGCATTAGCGATACCGTCTGTAACTTCTTCAGTTAAGAAAATGATGCGCTCACGAAACAGACGCTCGTATATGCTGATCCATTGTTCATAGGTGCTACCAGGAAGGCGATATGGAACGCTGGGAATACCGATAGGCATGGGGTTATAGGGGGTAAGGGGTTATTTCAAAAATTAAGCAGGTTTCTCAATCACCCGGTCGATCAAGCCATACTCAATGGCTTCTTGGGGGGTGAGGTAAAAAATCCGCTCCATGTCCTTATGGATCTTTTCTTCAGGCTGACCAGTGTTCTCACTTAGCAGCTGAGTGATCAATGCTGATTTACTCAGGACCTCGTCAGCATTGAGTTCAATATCCGTGGCTTGACCGCGGGTACCACTATAGGGATGCACTAGCGCGATAGACGAATTTGGCAGACTGGAGCGCTTGCCTTTGGCTCCGCAAGATAGCAATACAGCAGACATGCCAATGGCTTGGCCCATGCAGATAGTAATCACATCAGACTTAATATGACGCATGGTGTCATAGATAGCCAGACCCGATGTAATGGACATCATGCCCGCTGAGCCGTCGGCCATTCCAGCCATGACGGGATCACCCAGGGAGTTTATATATAGATAGATGGGCTTACCAGGCTCTTCAGAATCCAGGTATAGAAAAGCCGATATCAGCGAATTCGCCACACCGTCAGTCAAAGGCTGATTTAAAAACAAGATGCGTTCTTGACTCATGCGGGTGTAAATGTTCACCCAAGTCCAACGTTGACTGCCAGGCAGGTTGTAGGGTACTCGAATAGGACGTTCTACAGACATGGCTACCCAATACCCGCTGGAATTTGTGTTGGCAAATCTTTCGTACTTTCTAAGACCCGATCAATGAGACCATACTCCTTAGCTTCCGCAGGAGTCAGGTAGAACATACGATCCGTATCTTTCTGCAATTTTTCGGGCGTTTGTCCAGTGGAACGGGACAGAATATCGAGGGTTGCCTCACGGTTAGCCAGGACTTCCTTTGCACGAATTTGAATATCGGTAGCCTGGCCACGGGCACCCGTACGGGGCTGGTTTAGAACAATGGTTGCATTCGGCAAACTCGCTCGAAATCCTTTGGTACCCGCCGCCAAAATCATGGATGCTGTACCCATGGCTTGACCGATACAAATGGTATGGACCGGTGGGCGAATATAGCGCATGGTGTCACAGATGGCGAAGGCTTCGGTTTCAAAGCCAAGGGCATCACCGGTATACCAGGATGTTCCAGTGGAATTGATATAGAAATAGATAGGTTTATCGGGATCGTCAAATTCTAAATAGAGCAGCTGGGCAATGATCAGTCTGGTGACGTCCATACCCATTTGACGCTTGTAATCGTCTGACGACACTAGGGGCGTACCCAAGTAGACAATCCGCTCTTTCAGAAGAAGCGATTGTAGATCGGGAGGGGGAGTACGAAACGCGGCATCCCCGCCATAGTAAGGAGCCTGTACGGCTTTAATATTAGAACTCATAGACCCAGTTAGCCCTCTGCGGTGTCAGCTGTTCACCGTTCAACGTTTTAATTCAATGGGTGCGATGTCACGTCCCATTGACGTCTACATAGTTTAACTCGCTCTGAACAAGCTAGCAGGCTAGGAATTTGGGGGATATCCGCCCATGGAATGGGTCTTTTTAAGGAATTTTGCGTCAAGTTATGTAGCCCTATCTGCACGTTCCCCACATCTTGCCATCACACTATGTTTATCCCGACGGGAACATTAGCGTTTGAGATTGACTAGAGCGTTGTCTTTGGTAGTAATTTTTCGGCAAATTACGTCAATGCTTTAAGCACATTAGGGTGATGTATTTAGGGTGAATCTCCAGAACCATATCGATAGCACCATTGGTAGGGAAACGAACGTATGAAAGCTAACGTGCAGTGGTCCATTAGCGATCGCAACCTAGACACCGCTCAAACCAATAGCCAGCGCCACTTAGCCATTTCCGTCCAGGCCGCATCCAGTGGTGACCGTCCCCCCTTAAACCTATGTCTCATCCTCGATCAAAGCGGCTCCATGGGCGGCACTCCCATCAAAACCGTCCGCGCTGCTGCCAAGAAAATTGTCGATAACCTATCTCCCCAAGACCGCATTTCGGTGGTGTCGTTTGATCACGAAGCGCAGCTAATTGTCGCCAACCAGCCCGCAACGAACCCGGATGCCATCAAACAAGCCATCGAAGGCATTCGCGCTGGTGGTGGTACCGCCATCGACGAAGGTCTGAAACTCGGCATCAAAGAAGTTTCCAAAGGTAAAAGCGGCACCGTTTCCCAAATTTTTCTGCTCACCGACGGTGAAAACGAGCATGGCAGCAATGATCGCTGTCTCAAACTAGCCCAGCTTGCCGTTAGCTATAGCTTTACCGTCAGCACCCTCGGCTTCGGTGACCATTGGAACCAGGATGTGCTGGAACAACTGGCCGATGCAGGAAACGGTAGCCTGACCTACATTCAAAATCCTGACACCGCCATTCAAGAATTCAGCCGTCTCTTTAACCGTGTTCAGGCCGTCAGCCTTACGAATGCGTACCTGGTGCTGACATTGCAACCCCAAGTACGGCTAGCAGAACTAAAGCCCATTGCCCAGGTATTGCCAGAAACGATTGAATTAGACGTCCGTCGAGAAGGCGAGCAAGCCATCGTCCGTCTCGGAGATTTGATGGACAATACCCCCCGCGTTATTCTGGCGAACATCTACATTTCCCAACTACCCGCAGGCGACCATACCATTGCCTATGCTGCCATCCAGTATGATGATCCCACCTTAGGCAGCTCTCTATCCACTGATAAAGCCACTATCAATGTCACCGCTCAAACCGCTTATCAGACCCAAAGCGATCCTCAGGTACAGCGATACATCTTGGCCCTAGCCAAATATCGCCAAACCCAGATTGCAGAAACTAAGCTCCAGGCAGGCGATCGCAGCGGAGCCATCACGATGCTTCAGTCGGCTACCCAAACTGCCCTGCAAATGGGCGACCAAAACGCCGCTACGGTCCTGCAAGAAAATGTTACTCAGCTCCAGACAGGTCAAGACCTGTCAGAGCAGGCCAAAAAGAAAACACGCATTGCCTCTAAAACCATCTTGCAATAGTCAATGAAATACACGTGAGGTTTAGTTTGCCAGCAGGGGGGATCGGTTGGGAGATTAAGTTTAGCGGCTCTATCTGTCGGGTAATGGCGAAATCAACTGCTCAGGGCTTGCCCCCCTGAAACCCCCTTGATCTGGGGAACTCAACTTCCCCAGGCCCTTTGCACAGGAGTTGGGCTGGTAAGTAGTATCTTATGGTGATTGCACCAGTGGCCGGTCAGGTAGTTACGCTGCTCCGCATTCGCTCCACACCGTAAAAGAAAAGTCATCCCCTTTCCCTTCAGAACCTTTCAACTAGAAAAATTCGACAAGGAAAAAACTATTTGAGGTAGAGCATAGATACCCAATGCTTTTTTAATTTTTCTGTGGCATGCCACAGAAAAATTAAAATCCACTCTACCGACCACTCCCTTTTCACGCATATTGGGACAACGTAATTATTTTTACGAGGATTGTAGGGCGGCGTCCCGCCCTGCCCATAGGGGTGTGGGGAACTCGGAGGAGCCCCACGCAAGATCTAACACCTTTCGAGATACCCTAAAATCCCAACCCTTCAAATACCCCTTCAAAACCCACCTATGCAAATCACCTACCACCCCATCACCCTCCACAAAAAAGTCCCCCTCACCATCAGCCGCGGCACCCGTTCCCAATCCACCAATCTCTTCATCCAACTCACCGACGACAACATCACCGGCTACGGCGAAGCCACCCCCTTCTCCATCGGCGACCAAACCCAAACCCCTGAAACCATCACCCACTCCCTTGACCAAATCATCGAAGGCATCTCCTATTACCATCCCCTCGACCGCCAAATTATTGAAGAAAGCCTCGACCAAATTGCCCCCTGCTCAGCCGCCCGCGCCGCCATCGACGTCGCCCTCTGGGACTGGCTTGGCAAAAAGGTCGGTCTACCACTGTGGCAACTATGGGGATTAGACCCACAAAGAATTGGGCCAACCGCTGTCACCGTGGGCATTAATACCCCAGAAGGAGCATGCGATCGCATCCGCCGCTGGCATGCCGACTATCCTGATCTCCGCTCCATCAAAATCAAGCTGGGCAGTCCTGCTGGTATTGAAGCCGACCAAGCCATGCTCAGCGCCCTACAATCCGAATTTCATCCCCACGACAAAATCAGCGTTGATGCCAACGGCGGCTGGACTCTCAACGATGCCAAAACCATGGCCACCTGGCTCGCCGAGCGTAACATCACCTATCTGGAGCAACCCCTCCCCGTCAGCGCCAACCACCAGCTAGCCGAGCTAAAACAGCACTCACCATTACCCATTTTTGTCGACGAAAGCTGCTTCACCAGCCAAGACATCATGCCCTTAGCGCAGCATATCGACGGCATCAACATTAAACTAATGAAATCCGGTGGCCTCACCGAAGCCCATCGCATGATCCACACTGCCCGCGCCTGTGGCCTCAGCGTCATGTTTGGCTGCTATTCCGACAGCACTCTCTCCAATACAGCCTTAGCTCAGCTATCGCCCCTCGCCCATCACCTCGATCTCGACAGTCATCTTAATCTCAAGGATAATCCCTGCTGCGGAGCCACCTTGGAATTAGGTCGCCTCATGCCGAATAACCAGCCAGGCTTAGGAGTCACACACCTGGTTACTTAATCGCCACACGCATGGAATAAACCGCATCCGCCCAGGTTGGCCGCACATAGATACGATAACGCCCCGTACTACTCTTAGGCAAAGGGCCAGACCAATCTGTTGATGTCGCTCCAACATAATCACCGATCAGATGTAGCCAGTAGTCAGCTTCTTCAGAATAAATCTGGAAAACAGCATTCTCATCCCCGGCTTGTAACGAAACAGACAGCTCTTGTCCCGCATCTGCAAAAAAGAAATATTCATGCTGAGAGCCTTGGGTCACAGTTTTCTCCCAAATCACCGCCTCATTGGTTCCTGGAGCAAACTGAAGCGTTTCACTACTGCTAACTGGCGCATCGACATAGGTTATGCCAATGTCTGCGGCTGTATCAATATCGGACCGATCAATCTCGATCACATCATCTCGGACCCAACCCTCTACCCCAGACTGAGTGAACTGTACAAAATACCACACATGTCCCTGGTACCTGGCTGTGGCTTCCAACACCGTCACCTCATCTCCTGGAAGCCCATAGTGAGGAGACGCTGATGCCGTGGTTGGCTGTGTTCGAATATTGATGCGGCTATGATCATCCTGACTGCGTAGAACCCCTTGACGCTGGGGGACCATCACATAAACTTTGATGCCAGGATCTTGAACAGACAGCTGTTTTGCGATCGCTGTGACGCCAGGATCTTGAACAGATGACTGTTTTGCGATCGCTGTCTGGGCTGCTGACTCAGTTGGTGGATCTTGAGTCTTAACGCTAACGGGTAGTTGCTGACTGGTAGCTTGTACCGTTGCTACCACTGAAACCTCTTGATCAGCCGTTGTTGAACGACTGGCAGCTACCTGGGTTGACGCGTTTCCCTCAGATAGATGGGTCTGACAACTGACAACACTCAAACAACAAAATAAACAGCCTACCCCTTTGATAACGCCCATCAAAACACTCGTAGTATGCGACTGTCTCAAAGTGCCCAATGGGGGCTGCTGGCTATAGGATAAAGACTGTCTCAAGGTGCCGGGGGGCTGCTGACTAGAGGATGAAGACTAGCCAGCATAGACCCCAATTAATGTGATCACGCCACCCATGACCATCAGCCCAGCAGGCATAAACTTTTTAGTTTTTACCAATCGAATAATAAACACGATTAAGAGCAACAGGGTGACAATCTTGACCACCCAAAGACCGCTGGCAATGCCTTGCGCGGCTCGCAGTGCCCCGATCAGTAAAAGTAGCCCACTGACAATGCCAGAAATTAACGACGGCAAACTACGAGCCTTAAGGTAGCCAACAATACCACCCACTACAGCAAGGATTCCATAGATCAATGCGATGATAAGTCCTAATGACATAGTGCAAAGGGATTGAGGATGAAGGAATTTGGGGCAGCAACCATCGCTCAGTACCGACAGCAGACGGCCTCGCTCTTACTGTATCAGGCTGTTCTCAACGATACCGTAGGTCAAACATTCTTATCGTTGTTAGAAGCCCTCAGCACCAGCAAAGGTCTGACCAACGAACGAGCCCAGTGCCTCACTGCCTATGGCAAATGGTTTCAAGCATTGGCCAACACAGGCAAAAGCTGGGGAGGCCATCTAGTTGAGCGGATGTTGATTGCCGATAATGCGTTTACTCAAGCGGCACAGCGCTTAACGATGGCGAAACTACCCGTACCTCTCATAGCAGCAGCCCGCCACGATCTAAACATTCTCCAAAATCTATACGGCCTATCTCCCAGCTATGTCAGCCAGTGTGTGCAAACCGCCTGTCAGCTTCCCCAAGCACCGGTTGTATGGTCTTTAATGCCCGAACCGTTGCCAGTGGACTTGTCACCAGATTGGTCAGCAGGCATCGACAATCTCGTGACTTATTATCAACATCAAGGCACAGGCAAGTTTGGTCAGTTCCGTGGCTTTCGTTGGCAGCAAGGTCAACTCCTGGGCATCACTGAGCCAGATCCCATTCGCTTGGAGGATTTGGCTGCCTATGACGGCCCTAAAGATGCTCTAGTGAAAAATACCGAATTTTTGCTGGCCGGGTTTAACGCCCTCAATGTATTACTATACGGCAGTCGAGGAGCCGGTAAGTCATCCTTAGTCAAAGCATTGCTCACTGAGTATGGTGACCATGGCTTGCGTCTGATTGAGGTTGCCAAAGCAGACCTGTATGACCTGCCGACGATTGTGGAATCCCTGAGACCCCAACCGCAAAAGTTCATTATTTTCGTCGACGATCTTTCCTTTGAAGAAGACGATGATGCATTCAAAGCACTCAAGGTTGTACTAGAAGGTGGTCTGACTCGACGTCCCCAAAATGTAGTGGTTTATGCCACCTCAAATCGACGCCATCTCGTGCGAGAGTTCTTTGCTGATCGGCCCCGTCCTCGGGATGCAGATGAGCTCAAATCTTGGGATACAGTCCAAGAAAAGCTCTCCTTTAGTGATCGTTTTGGCCTTACCCTGACGTTTGAAGCCGCTGACCAACCGATGTATCTAGACATTGTGCATCACTTAGCAAAACAGGTTGGGCTAGACCTATCGCTGGAGGATTTGGACTATCGAGCGAGACAATGGGCCACCCGTCACAACGGACGTTCCGGACGTAGTGCTCGACAGTTTATAGACTTTCTATCGGCAGAACTCGCGTTGGATACGGAGAAATAGAGGCATGGGTAAGTGGGGACGCTGGGGGGTAGGTCTCGTGGTTGTGGTGAGTGTGGGGGTTGCGATCGCATCCATCACCAAACTCATCCAAGAACAGAACCGTATCTACACCATTCGCCTGGCCACAGGCAGCCCTACCGGTGAATACTACGCCTTTGGTCAAGCCATTGCCCAAGTCACTGAAGCGAACGAACCTAAGATCCGCGTTGAAGTCGTCGCATCTCCAGGGTCAAATCAAAATATGGACGATGTCCACACCCATACCGTTGATCTCGCCCTGGTACAAAATGACACCCCCACCCAACGCAATGTGCGCGCCATTGCCCAGCTGTACCCTGAGATGTTTCATCTCATTGCCAACAAAGATGCCAACATCAACAATCTGACCGACCTAAAGGGCAGACGTATTGCCCTAATGCCTGAAGGCAGTGGTTCCTACAATCTTTTCTGGCCCCTCAGTCAACACTATGGCCTCACCAAAAACGATTTTCAATTTCAACCCATGGGCGTCACTGAAGCCCACACCGCCCTGCACAACGGGACCGTCGACGCCTTGTTCCGTATTATTGGTCTGGGCAACAGCAGCGTTGCTCAACTACTGTCCAATGAACAGTTCAAGCTAGTCCCTATAGACCAAATCGGCGCGCTACAGCTAACTCAACCCTACCTAGAATCCACCATCATTCCTAAAGGTAGCTACGATGGCGGCACTCCTATCCCGTCTGAAGATTTACCTGTCGTTTCTGTCAGCGCATTACTCATTGCCAATGTGGATGCCCATCCTGATGTTGTTAAAACCATCACTCGCATTCTCTACGAACATCGCAGTGAGCTAATCCGCATCAATCCGCGGACGGCTAATATTCAATCTCCAGAAAACAGCCAAAACCTTGGATTTCCACTCCATGAAGGTGCTCGCGCCTATTACACCCAAGACAATCCTAGTTTTTTAGTCACCTATGCTGAATCCATTGGCCTGTTAATGTCTATTAGCATCTTAATCTGCTCTAGCCTGTGGCAAGGTCGACAATGGTTCATCAGCAATCAAAAGGATCGCGCCGACCGCTACAACCTAGAAATTCTGGACCTGATTGAAAAAATAGAACAGGCCCAAGATTTTGATGAACTACAAAACCTACGACAACAACTCCTAGAAATCCTTAGAAAAGTTGTCGTCGATCTCGACATTGACAAAATCTCTCCAGAATCCTTCCAATCCTTTACGTTTCCCTGGGAAGTAGCTAATACAGCCATTCGCCACCAAGAAATCATCTTAAGTGGGCGTACTGCCCACAACTCCAAGAATTAAGTGACAGATATTAACCTACAGCCATCTAATCTCCATAGGAGTCAGCCGTTAGTTCTTTAAGTTCATTATCAACCATTGCCTCAACTAATTTAGAAAAAGAGTAATTGGGCTGCCATTGAATTTCGCGTTTAATCTTATCAATGGCCCCAGCCAGCACGACGGGCTCATCTGGTCGATAGAAAGCAGGATCAATGGAAACGTAATCTTGCCAATTTAAACCAACGTAAGAAAAGGCACAGTCTACAAGTTCTTTAACCGAGTGGGTCTCACCACTAGCAATAATATAGTCGTCCGGCTTCTCCTGCTGCAGCATCATCCACATGGCATTAACCACATCTTCCGCATGGCACCAGTCACGCCGAGCCTCCAGGTTGCCCAGCCGCAATTCATTCGCCAAACCTAACTTAATCTTTACTGCACCGCGAGTAATCTTACGAAACACAAACTCTGCCCCCCGCCTGGGTGACTCATGGGTATATGTAATGCCACAGCAAGCATAGAGATCGTATTTCTGACGATAGTTAATCGTCATCCAGTGGGCATAGGCTTTAGCTACACCGTAGGGATTACGGGGTCGAAATGCCGTACGTTCGGTCTGTGGAGACTCATCCGGCTGCCCAAATACCTCACTACTGGAGGCTTGGTAAAACCTTGCATCCGGCTTACAACGGCGGATCGCCTCTAACAACCGAGACACACCAATAGCTGTATATTCTGCTGTCAGCGCAGGTTGTGTCCAAGACAGCGGTACATAGCTCTGGGATGCAAGGTTATAAATCTCATCTGGCTGCGCCTCATCAATGGCGTCCATCAACGAAAACTGATCGAGCAGATCACCTGAAATAATTCGGACCTTATCAGCAAAGTGACTAATACGTCCAAAACTACTAGAACTGGAACGACGCACCATTCCGTATACGTTGTATCCCTTACTAAGCAGTAGCTCTGCCAGGTAAGAGCCATCTTGTCCCGTCAATCCGGTAATCAGCGCTGTTTTAGCCACTACATCTCCCATGCACAAAAATTGCAACTATAAAAGCATGGCTAGGTTGCCCACAACCATGCCCATATTGTACGCAGGCATGCCCTTAGGATTCTGATTGCTCTACTCGGTCTCCATATAGGGCTGCATAAAAGAATGTTGATACATATTAAGTCGAAACGCTTCCAGCAGGGTAAACGTACCCACTACATTAGTTTACACAAACGCTACAGGCCCAGGTATGGAAGGAACTACATGGGATTCAGCGGCAAAGTGCACAACAGTATCGATTTCATGAGTAGTTAGGAGATCGTCTACTAGCTGCTGGTTACAGATATCTTCCTGAGTCAGCTGAAAATTCGCCTGACTCTCAAAGTCTTTTAGTGTGGAACGATTACCTGTATAAGTCAAGGCATCTAAAACTATTATTTTCCCAGATTCGCCATGGAAATGATGCACAAAGTTAGAATCAATAAACCCTGCACCACCGGTAATGAGTATTTTTTTGTTCCACAGACTCCATTATTGGACTGATTATTTTGCTATCTGAGCCTGATATATCTCATTAAATATTGCCTTTAAGTCATATTGATACCCCCAATCAGGGTAGTGTTTTTTGAACTTACCCACATCAGAGATATACCAAATATGATCACCAATTCGGTTTTTTTTCGAATAGGAGTAAACCATTTTATTACCTGAGATTTCTTCGCAAAGCTCTATGGCTTCTAACATGGAGCAGTTGCTATGGCGCGAGCCACCAATGTTATAGAATTCACCACACCTAGGGCTTTTATAAAAATGATAAAAGGCATTCACGAGATCATAACTATGCATATTATCTCGCACTTGTTTGCCCTTGTAACCAAAAACTGTATAAGGCTCCTTAGTGATGGCACATTTCATCAAATACGCTAAAAATCCATGCAATTTAGCTCCTGAGTGTAATGGCCCCGTCAAGCATCCTCCCCGAAAACTAACAGTTTGCATATCAAAATAGCGGCCATATTCTTGAACTAGAATATCAGCAGCTACCTTGGATACACCAAAGAGTGAATGCTTGGAGTTGTCAATGCTCATGGACTCATCAATTCCATTGGCAAAAGCATGATCAGATGCAATTTCCCAGCGCTTTTCAGTTTCTTCTAAAGGCAGATAGTTGGGCGTATCACCATAGACTTTGTTGGTAGAGGTAAAGATAAATGCGGCTTTTGGGCAAAACTGTCGCGTTGCTTCTAATAAAACCAGGGTGCCGTTGGCATTGACTGTAAAGTCTGTATGGGGATCTTGAGCGGCCCAATCATGGGAGGGTTGAGCGGCAGTATGAATGATTAGAGCAATGTCAGTAGAATACTCTTGAAATAAGGATTCAATTTGGTTGCGATCGCGAATATCAATGTTTCTGTGAGAGTAGCGCTCACCGTAATTATCAACTAACAGTTGACGATTCCAGTCTGTTGATGCCCCATCTCCAAAGAAAACAGAGCGCATATCATTGTCAATGCCAACGACGTTAAATCCTTTTTCTATAAAAAAGTGAACCGACTGAGAACCAATCAGACCCGCAGAACCAGTTATAACAACAACACTCATATATGTCCCCTTAATCACTTAGGTTTAGAGGCTTTTAGAAACATCTGCCCACCGAAAAAATTCCATAAAAATGGAACCTTAAGATATAGCCGAAGCATCCAAACTGAAGCAGGTCTACCTTTAGTTGAAAAAGGTAGAAACCTAGGTATCACTTCATCAATTTTGAAGTTTAATGCCTTTAAAGCCTCTGAAAGTGATAGGTGAGTAATAGGTAAGTAGTGATCAATAAAGTCATAGTACTCCTTATATGAATATTTATAGTTTGGTTGAATCACTAGCAAACTACCACCAGGTTTCAGCTTTAAATAGCAAAAGCGAAGTACTTCAAAAAGCTCATCTTGGTCTTTTAAATGTTCAAAAAAATTCGATACGAATATTCGGTCAAAATGATGATGGGGAATACGTTCATACTGACCCTTATCAAGAATATTCAAGCGAAAGACACTCACATCAGGATTTGCAAATGTTTGAGCATCAGGATTTAAGTCAATCAAACACTTAGAAGCGGCAGAAATTTGATTAATGAATTCACAATAGCCTCCACCGATATCTAGAACTATACTGTCAACGGGTATGTACTTCTGAAGGAAATCCCTAATCAAAGCTTGCCATAAAGCACGTTTTGCCATCTGCTGCTCATGACTGAACCGGTTCTCATACAGCTGCCTGAGATATTCTGACTTATCAAGTAATTTATTCAAAGCAGGTTCATTCACGGCAAAAGTATTGTTTATCCTATAAAGTAATTCAACATAAAACAAGTAATTGAACGCTTATACCTAAGCAAGCCAGGGTAGAAAAGCTAATTTAAGTTTCGAAATATAAATAAAATACGATTAAATCCTACGTGAGACCAGGTTTTCAACTGAGTTAACAAAGGAAACCTTAATTAATCGTTTTAAGTCTGCCCTACTTTTAGATTTAAAAGATGATTCTCATCTCTGAGTCATCCGTTCGTCAAGCCAATATAGATAAAAGCATAGACTCATTGTCTACAAGCCATTGATAAATATCTGAAATGATAGTTTCTGGATTGTACTCAGGGCTCCAGCCAATCTTACGCTGTATGCATGAGGAGTCCATAATAAATAAGGGGACATCTCCTGGGCGTTCTGCTGGAACGGGAGTGATGTCTATGGTTTTACCTGTTACATCACGACAAAGCTCTGTTGTCTCTAAAAGCGACAGGCTACAAGCGGAGCCACCGCCAACGTTCAGGACACTTCCATCTAGGATATCAAAATGCGTGACTTGATACTCAATCAACTGGAGTAAATCTTGAATATGGAGTAAGTCACGCACTTGTTTACCACTACCTCCATATCCAATGTATTTAAGCGATTTCTCAAAGTAATGAGCCGCCACCCACAATACAAACACACCCTGATCGACTTTACCCATTTGCCAGGGACCCGTTACAACTCCGCAGCGATTGACAACAGCCTGTAGACCATAAGCATGACGATATTCTTCAATTAGTAGTTCAGAGGCTAGCTTAGTGGTCCCATAGAGAGAGCGATAGCCCTCTAAAGAGAACTTTTCCGATACTCCTGAATTGGACAATCCTACTAGTGTTTGTTCAGGCGCTATTTTATATCTAGTATCTGCCTCCACCAGACCAATAGCCTTGAGTTTTTCAATGGGGTAAACCCGACTAGTGGACAAAAATAACAGTTTGGCTTGGAGTTGACGTGCCAACTCCAAAATATTGATGGTACCCACCAAATTGGTTTGCAAAACATAGTCAGGGGATGAAAACCCTGCTAACACTGATGGTTCCGCAGAGCAATCGATGATGGTAGTCACTTCAAATGCACTGGGATCCAGATCACTAGAACAGCGAATATCTCCATGAACAAAATCGATACCTGCTTCGCGTAATCGAGAGAGATTCAGCTCTGACCCTCTTCGCTTGAGATTATCTAGGCAGATTACTTGCCAGTCAGAATGATGAGCCCTAAGCCCTATTGCCAGGGAACTGCCAATAAACCCTGCACCACCACATACTAAAACTCTCTCAGCCATTGACCTTAGCTCTCTGTTTAAGATTACTGCGGTGATAGTCACCCCTAGAAAGATATTTTTCTAGCCAGATATAGAGAACTATAAACAAGTAACGACTCCCCATCTCCTTAATTTTGAGCTTCGAAACCCCTGTTTGACGGTTACGCCAGGTGATCGGGATAGCCGCGTAGGAATAACCACGTACAATGGCCTTCAACGGAATCTCAACCGTTAGGTTGAAGTGATGAGAGATGAGGGGCATAATCCCCTCAATAACTTCTCTTCTGTAGATCTTAAAGGCGTTAGTGACATCGTTAAAACCGAGACCAAAGGCTATCTGGATAAACAGATTAGCTAAACGATTGACTAGTAGTTTATGGATCGGATAGTCAACGACTCTGCCACCCTTTATAAACCGTGAACCGAGGACACAGTCATACCCTTCTTGCAACTTGTAGTAATATCTCACAATGTCTTCAGGGTTATCAGAGCTGTCGGCCATGACAATGGCAACGGCATCGCCCTTAAAGTTTTCCAAACCGCAACGAACAGCAAAACCAAAGCCATTTGGATAATAGTTGTTAATGTAGCGAACATTACTGTTATTTATAATTAACCCCTTTAAGAGATCTTCGGTACGGTCGTGGCTGTTGTCATTGACAACTAAAACTTCACAGTTAATATTTTCAGCAGCCATTTTTTCAGTAATGGCCGTGACTGTAGAAACGATACAACCTTCCTCGTTATAGGCGGGAATAACCAAGGACAGTAGTCCGTGACTCTTGCCCCAATAATACTGAGTTCTAGTCGAACTACATGACTTTTCCACAACAGGACCTAGACCTTCTGGTGGATAAAAATCCTCCTGCTCTGGGGTGGCTCTATCGCTTTTTTTAAATACGATACTATCACTGACGATGTAGTTTATCGCAGCACTCGTTAACACACCTACTAATGTATTAATCAAATAGTTTACACCCAGCCAATCAAGAACAGGAAAAATGACTAAAGTTCTCAATAGGATCGATAAACCAGCAGACAGATGATAGAGGGGTAACTGATTGAAGAGTATCCGCTTAATTTTCCAGGAACCACCAGGCCAAACCCAGATTCTATAGATAAAAAAGCTAGCAACAAGCGAAATCTCCATCGAGATGATGTTAGCTAGATTTCGCAGCACAGCAGAATCAAAGCCAACATTATCTACAAGGATAAATATTAGCACCAGGTTGAGAGCTGCAGCTAAGCCACCACCAAGCAAAAACCTAGTTATTTTAAGAGATAAAAAAGCAGGCATCATTAACTTTTTGTTGCTAACTTTTTTTCTGATTTTTATGTCCCTAGCGTAGTTAAACGTGACTAACTATTAGTTTTGTCAAGGGAGTAATTATTAAACTCCAATGCCAAACTCTTTTTATAAAGAAGCGAGTTGGAATTAGAGAATTCAAGCGTCCTAACTTTATTGCTATTGGAGTATGATTCTGTTTCAAAAAATGTCAAATCAAACATCTCACTAGATGAAGGTAGAGGATTGATAACTAAACCACCTTGAGCATTTTCAGGAATGAATCTGTACCGACTCGTTGAACCATTATAATATTGAACTTCTATATATGTAGGGGGAGCTCTAAAAAGTAGCTTGTATAACTTACCCAGTAACGTGTAACCAACTTTCACCTTTACAGTAGTGAAGCCGGAATCCATCTCGTCAATTGAAATTGGCACATTCCATTCTTTAGCTTGAGATATTGGTAAGCCATCAGTTGCACATCGACTATCGAGCGAACGATTCTGTAAAATTAAAGAGCTACTCGATTGTTTATCTAAACTTACCTTGTCATAATTACATAATACATACCTTAGTGTTTTAGGCTCATCAAAAAATGGATGCCTTCCATCGATGGATTTAAAATCGTAGAGCAGATACTTGCGAGGATTAAGTTGAAAGCTCTCTAAATTTTTAGTATCTAAAAAGTCTGTATAAACAGCATATGACTGAAAAATTGGGCGCGGCTGCCAGTTTAAATTATTTTTTTCAGCTCTAACGATATCCCATGGAATAATATCTACACTTTCAGAACCAAGAATATTCCGCACAGAATCCCCTAAATCCTCCGGCTCTAAGTTTCGTTGAGATTGTTTTTGCCCAATCAAATATTTGCCATAAATATCACTTGTATCTTGAACTCGTCTAATGACTGAAAGTGGACTTAATGAGGTTAAGTTTACTTGACCGAACTCTCGACCAAATAAACTTGGATTAATAAGATAGAAGACTGTAAGGAATGCCATAATCCAAAGGACAAACGGTCTTCTATAAGGTCTTTTGATTGGAGGCGTATTGCCAGAAGGTTGTAATGAATTTCGATGCACCATCAGAATAGTACATATAACTATTAGAAGGGTGTGAAAGAATAGAAACATATGTCCATCTTGACGAACAAAACCATGTTTAAAAGAAAACCAAGAAAACAAGAATACTGATAGGAAGTAAGCTATGAGTCGAGGGTTTTGCAGAGATAATCGTGCTTGCTCTAGGCAATAAAACAAAATCGAAACCAGACAAACTAATCCGAACAATAGTTCTGGCCTAGGGCCAATGACGCTCATGGCACTTGAGTATCCTGAGGTTATCTCTAGTGCCGTGTGAAGGTACCGATAGATATCTCGATTAAGTAACGAGAGTAATAGGGTAGATATGGCAAATGAAATAACCAGAAGACTATGCCAAGCTGGCCAAAACCCTCTAGATTCTCTTTTCTTACTTTGTTTACTAAACTCTTCTATGATTTTTAAGAAATTGAAACCGTATGTACGGTTTAAACCTAGAGGATTATTTGCTTTAAAGAAAGTTACAATAATTGTTATTAATAGAGATACTAAGACAAAGAACAGCGAAAATCTTATACTTTTCTGAAATAACTCCGCAGGATAAACGAATAACTCACCAGCTAATAGGAAAGCACTTATAAAAACAATTAAAAAGCTAATGTTAGGAATGAATCTAGCAAGGTAACTCGTTTTTGGACTTTCACCATTAGCAAGCTTAGGGTATAATAATGGGAGAAATAAAAGAAATGCTTTTATACCAAGAGAGAGCTTGGTTAAGCTTAAAAAACCTGCTAATCCCCCTAACAAAAGTATCCAGAAAGAATTTAATTTTTTGTGCAATAGCAGAGTAACCAAAGCTAACAAAGTATACGCTAATTCATAATCATGTGATAGACCTCTACAATAGATTAAGCCAATAGAAAAAATAGCCAGGTACTTATATAGAATGTGAGATTTGTCCGTGGTAAGTATGAGACGTGTAAAAACCACCCAAAACATTAGGTGAACTATCGTGCGAAATAGCCAGATCTGCCACCAGACAATCTCCATCGAAACACCATGGGTCAAGAATCCCCAAGGACCAAAGGTAAATATAATGTCCTTGCCAAACTGCATTCCAGATTGAGCAGCACGGGTTATACCATATGACCAAGATGGATCTAGACCAATGTTAATGGGCCAGTGTAAGGGAAGAAATGCTAAAAATAGATAACCACAGCCAATCATAAAAATAGCTCTTGAATTAGCTATTTTAGCTATGAATTGTTTCATTTCTAAACAAGCCCCACAAAACAATCACCACCAATCATAAATCAATATTCTAGTTCAAGACCTCCAATAGGCTAATGCATAATATAGGTCTTGCTGAATAGTCAGAAACATCAACATTAAGACTTTGTTCAGTGTACATCTAACATTGAATATAGATAATCTCCTGTCCAAGTCTAGGAGTTTGTCTCAACCCTTACTCAACGCTAGAAATGCTAGATCATTAAACTGAGATGCACCATCCCATACCTAATAAAAGCTCTGCCAGGTAAGACCCATCTTGTCCGGTCAATCCGGTAATCAATGTTGTTTTAACCACCACATCTCCCAGGCACAAAATTACAACGAAATACGGTTAGGTTGCCCACAACCGTCATCATATTGTACGCAGGGATGCCACGAAGATTACGATTGCTTTACGCGATCACCATAGAGAGCTGCATAATAACGCTGATAATCCTGTGATAATAGCGGTTGCCACCAACCAAGATGGGTCAGATACCACTGCACCGTTTGCCTTAAACCGGTAGCGAAGTCATACTCAGGCTGCCAATCCAGATCGCGTTGAATTTTAGAAATATCCATCGCATAGCGTCGGTCATGCCCAGGTCGATCCTTCACAAAGGTGATTAATTGCTTAGCCGGTCGAGTGGGCAAGTCTCCACCCAACTCATCCATAAGCTCACAAAGCTGTTCAACAATGTCAATATTTTTGACTTGGTTGTTACCACCAATATTATAAGTTTCTCCAGGTTTAGCCTTCAACAAAACCGTTTCAATAGCCCGACAATGATCCTCCACATGCAGCCAATCACGAATGTTTTGGCCATCTCCATACACTGGCAACGATTTACCTAAAAGAATGTTGACACACATCAGTGGAATCAACTTTTCAGGAAACTGATATGGTCCATAGTTGTTAGAACAGTTGGTAATCAGCGTAGGTAAACCATAGGTGTGAAAGTAAGCCCTGACTAAATGATCGCTACCGGCCTTTGAAGCTGAATAAGGGCTGTTGGGTGCATAGGGTGTTGTTTCACTAAATGCTGGATCGTCCACACGTAAACTACCAAACACCTCATCCGTCGACACATGAAGAAAGCGAAAATGGTCGGGTTTTCCTTGGGCTTCCCAATGCTGACGAAAGGCTTCTAGCAGAGTAAACGTACCTACTAGGTTGGTTTGCACAAAAGCAGCAGGCCCAGAAATAGAACGGTCTACATGGGACTCAGCCGCAAAATGAACAATAGTGTCAATGCAATGATCAACTAGAAGTTGAGACACTAGATGCGTATCACAGATATCACCAGTAACAAGAATAAAGTTATCTTGAGATTCCAAGTCCTTTAAAGTGGCACGATTACCAGCATAGGTAAGGGCGTCAAGAACAATGATGTTGACCGAGCTCTTGTAGCATTGGCGAACAAAATTTGAGCCAATAAACCCGGCACCACCTGTGATGAGTATATTTTTATTGTTCAATTCTTGCTCCTTAAACTAACTCAATCTGGCAATCATCCCCAATCATAAAGCGGGAAGCTTTGGGACGCTTAGGACTATGCACTAACTTGGCTCGCCGACCAATTAAACTGTCAACAATTCGTTGATGTAGCTGCTGGATAACAGCATCTTCTAGCACCACGCTATGATCCATCTCCACATCAATTAGCTTCACACCATTGGCAATACTGCTATAAGAACCGATAAAACAGTTTTCAAGATGGCAATTCTCTCCTATCACGACAGGGCCACGAATAGTGCAGTTGGAAATTTTGGTACCTCGACCAATACGGACTCGCCCGCTAATTTTAGTCGTGTCGTCCATATCACCTAAAATCTCACTCGACAGGGTGGCATCTAAGATAATTTGGTTAGCTTCTAACAGGTCATCCTTTTTACCTGTATCTAACCACCACCCTTGCAACTGTTGAGCGGTTACAGTTTTACCGCTATCTACCAGGGATTGAATAGCATCAGTAATTTCTAATTCGCCTCGGGCAGAGGGCTGTAGCGTAGCAATAATCTCGTGTACAGCTGATGCAAATAAATATACCCCCACGAGGGCAAAATCAGATGGTGGTTTTTGGGGCTTCTCTACTAGTTTGATCACCCCTCCCTGTTCATCTAATTCTGCAACACCAAAGGCTGTTGGATTCGGGACTTGCTTGAGCAGAATCATGGCATCAAGCTGTTGCTGATGAAAATCTTTGACAAATCTCATCAGACTGTCTTGAATCAAGTTATCACCCAGATACATTAAAAAGGATGAGTCACCAAGAAACGGACGGGCAATTTTAACAGCATGGGCAAGTCCATCTGGGCTGCTTTGTGGAATGTAGGTGATCTTGCAGTTAAATCGCTCACCATTACCGGTGACAGCCCGAATTTCATCGCCAGTTTCTGGGCTAATAACAATACCAATATCGGTAATGCCTGCTGCAACAATTTGTTCAATACCGTACCAGAGGATGGGTTTATTAACTACGGGCACTAGCTGCTTAGCCCCGGTGTGGGTCAATGGACGTAGGCGGGTTCCTTTACCGCCTGATAGAATGAGTGCCTTCATACCCCAAACCTATGATATTCTTTGAGCATTTTTCGTAAACTAGTACGCCAGTGGGGGGCAGTCTGATTAATAACCTTGGCTATTTTTTCACCTGCCAACACCGAGTAGGCAGGTCTTTGTGAAGGGGTTGGATACTGCTCACTGGTAATCGGTTGCACATGGCTCAGTTGAATAGGATAGCCTAATGTTCTAGCTTCTTCAAAGATAGCAACGGCGAAATCATACCAGCTGACAGCACCACTATTGGTGTAATGATAAACACCAAAGTTGTTTTTTTGGAGATGCGGTATTAGGGTTGCGATCGCTTGGGCAATATCGTAGGCCCATGTAGGGGTTCCTACTTGATCATAGACAACGCCCAACTCATCTCGTTCTGCTCCCAAACGCAGCATCGTCTTAACAAAATTACCCTTGCCTTTTGCTCCGTAAACCCAAGCTGTACGAAAAATTACGGCTTGTGCTGTGGTGGCTTGAACGGCTAGTTCTCCATCACGTTTGGAGTGACCATATACCCCTAGAGGATTAGCCTCTGTGTCTGGTTGATAGGGACGGTTTTGCTGACCATCAAATACGTAGTCTGTGGAAATGTGGACTAGACTCGCTCCACACGCTACTGCTGCCTGAGCCAGCTTTTCTGGAGCCGCTGCATTGATGCGATGGGCTAAGTCAGGTTCACTTTCGGCTTTATCGACTGCTGTATAGGCGGCGGCATTAACAATGACGTCAGGCTGTTGGTTAACGACAGCGGGGACAATACTTTCCAAGTTAGTCAGGTCAAGATTAGTTCTGTTCCAGGCTATGACTGCCCCTAAGCTAGGTAATGTTAGCTTTAGCTCTTGTCCTACCTGTCCCTCACAGCCCAACAGTAAAATTTTCATCAGTCAAACACCTCAGCGATCGCAAATTGAACAGCTTGCTGATCTTTTTCTGATAGCACTGGAGTCGGACTAACTAATGGCCACTGAATGGCTAAATCGGTATCGTTCCATAGAATGCTGCGCTCATGCTGTGGCGCATAATAGTCAGTGGTTTTGTAAAGCACATCGGCTGAATCTGAGAGTACATAGAACCCATGGGCAAACCCAGGAGGTACCCATAGCTGTCGTTTATTCTCAGCACTGAGGGTAGCTCCTACCCAATGCCCAAAGGTATCTGAACTACGCCGGATATCGACTACCACGTCATAGATTTCACCCAGCACAACGCGAACTAACTTGCCCTGCACTTGCTGCACCTGGTAGTGCAAGCCCCGTAATATATTTTGCCTGGAGCGTGAATGATTGTCTTGGACAAATTGACAATTCAAACCGGTTTCATCAGAAAATTTTTTTTGGTTAAAGCTTTCCAAAAAAAAACCGCGCTCATCGCCAAATACTTGAGGCTCAATTATGAGAACGTCTGGGATATCAGTGGGAATAACGTTCACAGTAAACCGCTCAAAAAACCTATCTCTTGAAGCACTGTATCATTCACTAGGGCTAAAGATAATGCCGATGGTAAAGCGGATAGGGTGCGATCGCACACCTGATAGGTCGTACTTTAATAGAATGGGATGATACAACGCAAAGGCTCAACCAGCTATTTGCATTTTACAGACTGGATTACGACTGACTCTTGATGGATGAACAAAGGTAGATAGCTATGGCTTATTTTTTATCCATCAATTACTATTCCACTGCCCTGTTACGTCATCTATTACGGTCTATAACAGAGTTATCGTCTTGTTCGGTACCCTATCAAGTCATTATTGTCAATAACTCTCCTGATGACGATTCTGTTTATGACTTACAGCAAGAATTTGAAAATATAACTATCATCACAGCGACCGATAACTTAGGGTTTGGTGGTGGTTGCAATTTAGGATTGGAACATGTTTATAAGCACAACCCAAATGCTTGGGTGTGGCTGATTAATCCAGATGCTTTGTTGATGCCCCAGGCGCTTAGCTACATCGAAGACTGCTTTAGATTGCACCCCAGCCTCAGCATTCTTGGCACCCGTATTCGGGCTAGCAAAGACGATTTATGGTTTGCCCAAGGTCGCTTTAATTGGTGGACAGGCTCTCTCAAGCATCGTTTACCAGATGCCGACACCACAGAACAACCGGTCAAAGTATTACCTAGTCGTTGGGTATCGGGGTGCAGCATGATTTTTAATTTGCAACGGTTTGAGAGCTGTCCTCTATTTGATCTCAATTTTTTCTTAGACTACGAAGATATTGAAATCTGTGAGCGATATTATCGTCAAGGGCACACCATCGGTGTAACCCAGGCAGTGTTGGTAAACCACGAAGTGTCAGCGATTACGCATCGCAACCGCCGAGCCAAATTTCGCCATGCCACCTTTAGCAAACTGTATTTTCTGCACAAACATGGTTCTCTACTAGCCCTGACATTAAACTTGGTTTACATGCTGGTGTGGAGCATAAAGCTTCTGCTGAGCGATATAGAAGTGGGGATTGGTCGTTTGCTGGGCTGGACTGATTTTCTGGGCTGGCAGGCTAAACGTTTGACTAAACAGCTCTCGTCAGAGCCGTTCCGTCCATCCACGGCGTTCACCCAATCGCAACAGACGTCTAGCTAGAGAGAAAATTGTTTGCGGATAGGTATACCAGGGACAATAGCGCCAAAGAATGTAAAGAATTGCTGGTGCAAACAGATGAGACCTGGGATGAAAGAAGGCGTATTTTAGCCCCGCTAAACTCTTGAAATTTTGTTTTTTTTGGTCTGCGGAAAAATCGTCTTGTAGAACAATTTTGGGAGCAACGTAGGCCTGGAAACCATGATTTTTGGCTCTGAGAACAAGTTCTGAATCAGCATGGTAATGGGGTAAAAACTTAGCCTGATATAGACCAACTTGTTCAAACACACTGCGATGAATGAGTACACCATCTCCGGGTAGCGTGTCTACTGGTAGGATGTCTTGGTCCATAATACTGGCGGGCAGATGCTCAACGGCTGTCGCGTGGTACCGTAGGCGCAAAAAGTTCGGTGTCCCCCAGGTGAGCTGAGTGCCTAAGGCCCAGACTTTGCCCGGTGAGTCTAGATAATCAATGCGATTGCCTAAGAGCTGGATATTATAGCGTTGAGCTAAGACAACCAGCCTGTGGACATGCTCAGGGGGCACAACTGCATCATCGTTGATGGTGAAAATATAGTCATAATCATGAGCTAAAGCATAGCGAACACCTGTATTGGTTGCCCCTGCCCAATACTGATGATTATCAACTCGCAACAACACAACATCAGGATAGTATTGCTGTACCTTAGTAGCGGTGTCATCTGGAGAATTGGCATCCACCAAAACAACAGTGAGATTGGTATACGTCTGGTGGCTAAACTGTGCTAAAAAACGCTGGGTTTTTGGCCAACGGTTATAGGTAGGGATAACTGCAGCAACGCGAACATGAGCACTAGCGTTGGTTTCCATGGCCAAGAAAAACGTTTTCTATTGACTAAAATTGTGTTTGCTAGCTAATGTTTTGCGCCGTCTCCGTCGCTCGCTGGGCCATGCTAGTTGAAAGAACGGTTTTTTGACAGATAAGTTGGGGTTGTAGTAAGGATCATCCACCATGTATCCGCTATTTGCAAATTTTGCATGAAGACGTTCTAACTCCCCTGGTTTGAGCCCACTGCCTCTACTGATAGATTCATAGTGAATGAGTTCAGCATAGGGGGTAAAAACATTGCGGTAACCGGCTTGATGGACGCGCAGACATAGGTCAACGTCGTTGTAGTTTAGCGGAAAACTTTCGTCAAATCCTTGGAGGTCATTAAAGACACTCCGACGGATCATCATGCAGGCTCCGGTGACTCCAAGATAATTGCGATGGACGATATTAGAGCAATAGTAACCGTCGTATTTGCCTGGGGTATTGTGAAATGCGTGGCTTGGATTACCAGCCAAAATGAGGACACCTGCATGTTGTAAACGACCATTGGGATAAAACAGTTTGGCTCCAACAGCTCCAATCTCCTTTTGTTGGGCTAGTTCTAACATCGCCTCTATCCAACCAGGCGTGATCACTTCTGTGTCATCATTGAGCATCAACAGAATATCACCCTTGGCAGCTTGTGCCCCCAGGTTCATACGCTGGGAAAAGTTGAATGGCTGGTTACAACGCACGAGAGTGAGCTTAGGTCCCCTAACGGCTTGTAGTGTGGCCTCTGGAATATCGTAGCCGTCTACCAGAACAATTTCATAATTTTCATAGGTACTAAGGCAAAGAATGCTGGCAATACATTGCTCTAGCAAACATATGGATTTCCCTTTGATTTTTAATCGAGTAGCAGCACTAGGGATAATAATACTAATCAGTGGATTGCCTTGAATATGGCGACGGACTCGAAAGAAACCAGACTTGTTCGGTAAAGGCTCTGCAATGCCAGGATAAGGACTACGGTCTATGAAGGCCTGCAAAGCGTTGTGGGCAGATTTTAAAGTTTGATTATGACAGTCAAGCTCACTCCTTGAAGCTTTAGTATTAGGCAAGCGTCGCTTATGATAAAGGACTTTAGGAATATGGCAAATGCGACTGTTCTTCTCAGCTAGACGCAGCACCAGTTCCCATGCTTGGGCCCTCCCATATTGGCTACAAAATCCCCCAATCTCCTGGACAAGACTGGTACGATAAGCCCCAAGATGACAGGCATACATACAAGCTTGGTAATAGTCTGGAGACCAGTCAGGCTTAAAAAAGGGGGTTTTTCTTTTGCCTTCCAGCGTAATTTTATCCTCGTCAGTATAAATAAAATCGGTATCTGGATATTGCTGAATATACCTTGCAACCTCATAAAGGGCCCTATTAGATAGCTCATCTCCTGGTTCGACAAGAACAAAAAAATCTTCTTTTACATTCCTTAAAGCAATGTTGTAGTCATCATCATCTGTCTCACAACGAACAACGTTAATACGAAAGTCTTCTTTTACGTAGCAATCTAGCGTTGAAGAAAAGCGATAAAAATCATTAATGCTAGTCAAAATCAACAATTTCCAACGAACATGATGTTGAGCTAAAAGTGAATGTATTGATTTCCTTAGCAAACCTGGCTCAGTATTACTGAAGACACGTAATATAACAGCAATCAAAATTTGAGGAGCGTTTTCATCGCTGATGATCTGCTGTGTATCAAGATCATGCTCTTTGCAGAGTATATTTTGATACTTTGGTGAAGTTACAGCGATTCTTAGCAACTGAAACTCAACAGCAAAAGTTTCAGCAATCCAAGCAAGAGAAGATTTGATTATTTGCCACCATGCCATAAGACTTTATGTCAACAAACCAATATAACGCTGCGCAACTCTGCATTTGAACAGTATAGTGACGCACGTACATCTTGAAACCTCACCGACGCCAACCTACTAAAGTTGAGTCTTTTAGCTAAAAAGCATAAAAAATAGACTCTATATACAGAGCAAACAGTTGATATACAATAAAAAGACAAAGAAATCCTTTTTCTATAGACCCATAGATAAAAATCAGAGCACTTTCATTGCGCTATTAACTCGTTCTAAATGTCTTGCATTAACTTCTAAAGAAACAAAAATCATCATTCAGTATGTCAATTAACAACTTAAAAGCAAGTTCTATTAGCTCTCAAAATCCATCTAATGTTAGCAAAAAGCTAACTTTTATCTATGCACTAAAAGGGTTAGCTTCATTAGCGATTGTTTTATTTCACTTAGTGGCAATACCTCAACCCAACCTAGAGATTCCTGTTTTTTTGAATGTAATAAAAACTCATTTTGGTCTAGGTGTTACTCTTTTCTTTGTTATAAGTGCTTATACATTATGCTTGTCTGCAGAAAATAGAAAATTTGAAGACAAAAAAACTTTAAAGTTCTATATTAGAAGATTTTTCAGAATTGCTCCACTATTTTATGTAATGTTAGCTTTTTGGATGGTAATTCGATTATTAATTTGGTCCAAACAAACAAGCTTTCTAGAATTTTTATCCAATGTGACTTTCATCTTTAATTTTTTTCCTGAGTATCATACAAGCATTGTTTGGGCAGGCTGGACTATTGGAGTAGAAATACTTTTCTATTTGATATTTCCCTTTTTATACTCTGCAATTAATAATTTCAAAAGACTATTCATTTTATTTCTCTTTACTCTCGGCATAGCCATCATATCTGTTCATATTATATTGACACTGCCAAACTCACCAAACAGTTATACATATATGTTTTTTCTATCGAGGTTTCCAATATTCATTTGTGGGATGATTGTTTTTTGGATACAAAAAAAGATCTCTAAACTCAAAGAATCAAGCAAAGGAAACATAGAAAAGTTCAGTTTCGGATTATTTATTTTATTTATTGGACTTTCCATAATTTTGGTTCATTCTCAGCCTCTATTCAATGCACTTCCAGGAGCAATAGTAAGGATCTACACCTATATTTGGGCAATTAATTTCGGCATTCTAATTAATTTCTTATTCCTAAATAGCCATCGATTAATTGTGAATAAATTCACCTGCTTTTATGGAAAAATCAGTTACAGCCTGTATTTGCTTCACCCTTTTCTAATTTATGCTTTGATTCCTACCTATAAAAGGATCTACGCCCTAAATCTTGATTCACAACTCGTGAAGCTATCTATTTGTATGTTGATCACACTAGCAATATTGACTCCCTTGTCAATGTTAACCTTTAGATATATTGAGAAACCTGGCCTCAATTTTGGAAAACGTTTAATTTCTAGAATATAAATTAAACTAACATTATTAGCCATGCAAATAATGTCATCAAAAATGCTTTACCTTAAAATCAGTCAAATTTATGCAGCTAATTATTCATCCTGGGTATGGAAAATGTGGAACTTCTTCAATTCAAGCATTTCTCTACTCTAATCTTCAATATTTAGAAAAAACTGGTATATACCTTCCAGATTCAAATTTTAATTTTTCCTTTGAACGTAATGTTAAGTCTTTCAATTTTTCTGCTCCCAATCCTTATTTTCAAGATTTGATAACTTCTCGTAAGATCAGTGTCTTTGAGAAACGCATAAAACAAGTATTATCGCAAGCAAAAAAGGTCCAATGTAAGGCTATACTAATATCATCCGAAGTTTTAGGACACGAATGGTCATTTGCCTCAGCTCGGGAAATTCATGCTGTATTTGCAAAATACTTTCAAGAAAGAACGGTCTGTTTTTATATCAGAAGGCAAGATGACTATTTAGTATCTAGCTGGGAACAGTGGTATCACAAAGTAGGGGAAAGCTTAGAAAGCTATGTTAATGAGTCTCTTCAAAATCATTCACCTAACTATCTAAAAATCGTAAGTTTTCTAGAAGAGTGTTATGGACCTAGTTCCTTACAAGTGTTTCCCATTAATCGAGAAGTACTAATAGGTAAAAATTTAATTTCTGATTTTTGTCAACGAATAAATTTGAGTATTCCTGAATCGTTAGTGACCGATATCCGTACAAATGTAGGGTTAAATCCATATCTGTGCGATATTTTGTATCGCATACCTCACTTATATAACGGACATCACGATTACTCAGTCAAAAATCTCCTCACAAATTTTATTGGTGAAAAAGATTTATTGCTTAGAAATGGCAAAAGTATCTTATCTATGTCTTTAAGAAGACGCGTAGTAGAACACTTTAGAAGTGACAATGAATTGCTCAAGACTAAATATTTTAATAATCTATCGGTTGATGAGATATTTGGTTTAAATGCTTACGCTCAAGAACCATTAGATAATGGAGAATTAAGGCTTCAGATTGAAGAACTTAAGAATGTAATAGCTATTCAAATGGAATTAATTATTCATCTACTAAAAGAATCAGACAAAACCCGATAGACGTATAATCGACATTTATTGAGTTGTATCTGATTCATATTTATCTTCCGTAATTAGATATAGACGTTAGATCAAATTCATTTCTTTTTGAAAAACATAGTTGGATGAAATTTGGTTGTGTCAAAGTTATGTAGTTCAAATAACTGCTTGTAGGCGTCTCTAGCGTATGCTTCAGGTATAAACGTTTCTCCATAAAATTCTGATGTCATCGCTCCACCACCAGATACTTCTTTTTTATTTGAGTGCACAAATTCGCCTCGATTATAAGCAGACTTAGCAGCCTCAAAATCTTCAAAAAGAGTACTTAAGCCGCTTGAATAACTATCAAGATCAGTTCGTCCCTTTAAACTCTCACAGTATCTAAAAAACGGATTGCCCCGAGTGGTTAAAGCTAATGAACCATTAGGCTTTAGCAAGCGATGAAACTCTTCCATCCAGAGTCGACATGCCTCCTCGGACAAATGTGAAAAGACAGAATATCCAACAATATGTGTAAATGTGGACTCTGCTAATTGAGTTGGTGGATAAGCAGAACAAACAAAGAAGTTATTTGTGCCAAAACATTCTTTACAAATTTGAATGGACTCTGCCTCTACATCTAAACCGTAAATATTATTGAGTGGTGTTTCTTTAAGGAAAAATCTAGCTATTCTTCCCCAACCAACACCAAAGTCAAGTACCACGCTTTGTTCAGATAAAGCGTTATTCATCCCATTAAAGTTTTGTGCACAATCACAGTAAAACTTAAAGGCCTCCTCAAGAGTTGCTTTACCTGATATACCTGTTGTCCTTTCTTGATAGTCGCTACTTGGAAAAGATGGAAGAGGATTACCTCTGATGACTAAGTTTTGTTTCTCGAGGCTTGAGCAAATTAGATTAAACCATTGATTATTTGATAGTTCGCTAGGCGACAATTCAGATGTAGTTTTTTCCCTTCTGAAAATGTTCCAGAGACCCATAAGTACATTCAAATAACTTACTAAGGTCTAAAATATATGTTGCACAATCATGATTTGTCAACCAAGGTTAACTGACGAACGACGTCAACCACCTACATACTATTTACAAATTAAATGAGGTTTGACCAATTACCTTAACAAAAGAAACTTTAATCCTGAAAAAGCACCTTAACTACCTAAGAAACATAATGATTTGCCCATATCTTTTTTACAGATTTTAATGTTTCACACATTCAAGCCAATACAGCGTTTTTTGTAACCCTGCCATCCAATCTATCGCAGGTTGAAAACTCATTAACTTTTGGGCAAGGGTAATATCTAAAACATTAGCAGGGACATCTACCTTTCGTCCTGACTGATAGCTTCTTGATAAAGGTCTACCTAACAGGAGTACTATATCATCAATAATTTGATTAATACTCTTCCCGACACCACTACCAATGTTAAAAATACGTTGCTCACCGCTGTAGTCAATTGCCTTAATTAATGCCGTAACAACATCATCAACAAAGATATAGTCACGCACAACGTTACCATCTCCCCAAATTTCTAAAGATTCCCCTTTGATAGCCTTAGCTAGAAAGGCAGAAACCACTCCCTGATTTTTTCTTGAAGTTTGAAATTGGCCATAGGGATTACTCACTCGCAAAATCAAATAATCTAAACCATAAAGGTGATTGTATAATGCCAGATACTTCTCAATCGCTAGTTTAGAGATACCATAAGCGCAGATAGGGTCTGTCGGAGCAGTCTCAGAAATTGGTAGACATTTAGGAATCCCATAAACAGTACCACCAGAAGAGATAAAAATAACTTTTCGGACAGTGTCAGAGTACCTGCACAGATTCAACAGGTTTAAGCTACCAAGAGTATTAACCGTTAGATCTAAAGCTGGGTCTTGATTCGAAGTAGCAGGTGAAGTGTTGCTGATCAAATGAAAAACTATTTCACAACCCTGAATCAGTTTGGCGAGTGCGGAAACGTCTTGAAAATCCCCTGTCGTCCAATCCACTCCCGCTAAGGCGTCAGGGAAATTAGCAGAACGGCCAAAAGCTTTCACGTTGGCTCCTGCGGTTACCAACGCCTGACAGAGGTTGGTTCCGATAAACCCACCACCACCTAAAACAGCACACTTGAGGCCATTCAGTACTAGCCCATTCAGAACCTGAGGATAAACGTAGTTCCTAAAAGAGATCACAAAGGGAAAAAATTACAATAATTGAAACAGCTTGGAAAATAGCATTGTGGCTAGCATAAGTCAGACCAGCTCTCTAAGAGATATGAAACATTATCGCCCCCAAAGCTTAACTAGTCGATGCTTTAGGCTATCCAGATTGAGACCAGTGAGATTGTTGTCGTGGGTCTTTGACTCAGATATGTTTTCTATATAGGCTCTTTGCCATTCCCAACAACGCTGCAAAAAAGTAAACAGTGTTTGAACCCGTGTCAGCTCATCTGCACTGATTACATCTAGGCCGTAATCTAATACCTTTTGACCTTCAAGCCATTCCAGAGTACCAGCGTTGGGTACCCTGGCATTTGAGCTATCTTGCCGCCAATAGTTAAGCGGATTGGCAACAAAAGCAATATCCGACTGTGCTAATATGCGCATCCAGTACAGCCAGTCACCACATAGACGATAGTTAGTATCTGGTAATGACACACGACGAACAACGGATTCTCGTAATAGAACGGCACTGGCGTTGGGAATACAATTCTTCTGAAGCAAAAACTGTTCAATTTCAGCTTTGCCACTATTAACATAATTGTGCTGCCATCGTTCAGGATCCAAGTCATTAGTCCAAACAGTGGAATCGCCAAGAATTTTGTTCGTTGAATTAACTAACCACGAACGACTATAAACTAAACCTACAGAAGGGTTTGCTTCGAGAATAGGGACTAACTGCTCCAAAAATTCAGGGTCTGCATAATCATCTGATTCAGCAATCCAGATAAATTCACCTTTGACCTGAGCTAATCCTTTACGCCACTGGGCAAAGGGTGAGCCTGTATTTTTAGCGTTAAAAAGAATATGAGTGTTGGGCCGCTCTCGATAAGCGTTGATAATCTCTCGACTATTATCTTTAGAGCAATCATCTAGAATAACTACTTCAAAATCCTGAAATGTTTGTTGATAGATTGACTCCAACCGTTTCGGTAGATAGGCGGCATGATTATAGTTAGGAACAATGACAGAAACTTTTGGCATAGCGGGTAATCACGATGAAGCCTGATTGAGAAGCCTTATTAATGTTCTCTATCCGACAGATTTAGGCTGCGTTGGATCAGAGATACTGATGACCTAAAGAGCCGCCTGCTGCTGTTCTTCTGAACATTTGGGGACCGTGGTGATACCACAATCAAAATCAGTATTCATTACAGCCACAAGATCCTGAATATATCGAGACCACTGGTATTGGGCTTGTGATTTTTTCATAGCAGCGTTACTAATTTGATGACGTACCTCAGGATGATGTAGCAAGTTCATAAGCTCCTTAGCCATAGCACCTGAATCAATGTAAGGAACAACAACTCCAGCTTCTGGAAATAGCGCTTCTGGAGCACCGCCTGCTTCTGCAAAGGCAATAACAGGTAACCCATGGGACATCGCAGTTAGGTTAACAAGGGGGAAGGGATCTTCACGGGATGTCAACAAGAATGCATTTGCTGCTGCAAAATAGGGATCTAATTTTTCTTCTGGCCGTTCGCCAATAAAGAGTACAGTTTCTGTAAGGTCTCCAATCCGAAGGTCATGTTCACACCATTGACGCACCAGAGGGCCTTGTTGGTCAGCACCTATCCAAATAAACTTGACATGGCCTGTGTCTGGATAACGCATAACCTGTTGGGCAACCTGAACAAAGATATCGGTGCCTTTACGAGGATGGATAGATCCACATCCGAGTACTAAAAAGGTATCTTCAGCAAAGTTGAATTCTCTTAGAATTGCCTTTCTAGCCTCTAATCTGTTGTTATAGACATTTCTTTGCTGTCGAATACCTGCATGAATGGAAGTTAGCTTACTGGGTTCAAGATTATAAAAATCAACTAGTGCTTGCTGTACATAATCTGATGCCACAATAATGCGTCTGGCAAACTCAATAATTTTGAAAAACTGTTTTTTGCCAACATACGCCTCAATTGAAGCAGGCAATTCATAAATACAGGACATGACCGGTATTTGGGCGCGATCGCAAGCTTCTACAACATCTGCAGTTACCACCGTATTGCAAAAAGCCATGAGCGGTGATCTTGCCTGGATATCTTGAACAACAAGATTAATTGCGGCTTGTCGTGAGAGTCCTGTAGTCGTCAAATTTTCAAGATTAAAAGTTTTGACAATTTTTTTGAACTTTGACTCTAATCGGCCACCTCGACAGAGTAGAAGGTAACAGTCAATTTCTTTGAAACGAGTAAAGTGCTTTAGGTTTTCTAATATAGCTAGCTGTGCACCAGCCAGAGCAGCATCGTGAGAAACAAAGAGGATAGCCCTAGCACTTGAATAGTTAATGCCATTTTGGTGATGGTCTTGGCTCCAAGCAACTTGTGGAAGTGCTACTTGAGTTTGATCTTGGAATTTGCGCTGTAGACGATCCACAATTAAGGACACGGTTGCCTGTGTACCTCGGGTAGTTAAACTCTCTTTAACCCTAGAAAGTTTAGATTTGAGCTTTGTAAACTGACGTAATGCTTGTGTAAGCTGACCGGTTGTTTGATGTACCAGATGACCTGGCCCTAATGACTCAGGCAAGGAGGGCATTGACTGCCGAGATAGAAGATATGACTGGTGAGCCATCTGGTCGATAAGGTCTGTTGGGTAGTCTGTAAAATTTTTGGCTTGCTGTGTTGCTTCCAACCATGCCTTTCCAGATTTTTGGCTAGGTTCAAGAAATGCCCCCTCAGCCCATTCATTCCAGGCATTAATAAAAACAAAGCCTTGGTCCTCCTTGGCACATTGGGCGGTGTCCTGAATAACATGGCGCAGCCATTGCCGATAAATTTCAGGAGTCGCATGCTGAAAAATCGTGCCTCGCTCACTCCGACGAGCCGTATTATCCCAAGACGGCATTACCCCTCTGTAAAATTTAAAGGAGGGCCTTAAACGCTTGATTGTTTCCTGAACGCCCCAGTAATAATCAAGCACAGTACCTGAAAAATCATGGTTTAATTTGACAACACTATCAGTAATATTCTTCTTGGGAAATTGATGGGGCGGAAACTCTACCAGCGCATCAAAGCCAACGGTTCTTGGATCAAACACTCTAAATTCAACCGCGCATAGATGTAAACCAGGTAATCCAGCCTCTAAACATTTGCTACGCCAGAATTTTGCGGTCTCTACAGGATTTTCTAGTAGTTCAGGACGATAAACCAACAGCACAGGCTTACCATCAACTCTGATATAGCGCGGATCTTGAAGTATTGGAATAGCATCAAAGATAAAACGATTATCTTCAGAAAGAATATGATTTTGCTCAAGTAGAATCTCTTTTTCTAGACCATCCCAACGACGTGTCCAATTTTCATTTGCCCAACAAATACAGAAAGGAAAATCAGGATCTCCAGACTCAAGGACATCGTTCAGTGGCCTTTCTAAAACGCGACGACCATTGAACCAATAAAAGTAATAGCAAAAACCATGTATCCCATATTCTTTTGCCAGCTTGGCCTGTTGTTGCCTGATATCTGGTAGGCGCAGATCATAGAAACCTAAATCGGCAGGTAAACAAGGTTGCTTGTGTCCCACAAATTGGGGCACTGCCTTGGTTACATTAGTCCATTCAGTAAACCCTTTTCCCCACCATTCATCATTTTCAGGGATAGGATGATACTGAGGTAAATAAAAAGCAATAAGCTTTGGTTGTTCCATAAGGAATTTTCCCAAGGGGACTGTTTCTAATCTAGGGACATGCTAATCTTGTATGAATTAAGCTTAAATCATTTGAATGATTTAACGAATAAGAATTAGTTTCAAATCTTTTGCTTAAGGAACATAGTTACCCCCGAAAAGTTAAGAAGTATTATCCACCAGCCCATCAAAGAAGTAATAAGATAATCGCTGAAAGACATGTAAAAACTTGGTTATCCTCATCTAGATTCATGCCCTTTAGAATTCAGAATTACGCACAAAACCAGCACAGTTTAAACTTTTTAATTGCTGAGAATTAAATTCTTTATACATCAAGTCAAACCTTGTCAAATCTCTCCAACAAAATGAGGAAGATAGCTCATCAAAAAGATATGAGAAACTCACAAAGATGCAAAGAATACCTGAAGTATCTCGTTCCGCATGCAAAAAATTCTAACGTCAGGAGGAGTTAACTTGCTGGCAAGATAAGCCAGCACATCACTCAATATCTCAAAATTTGATAAAAATAAATTCATACATCATAAGTAAGCTATCTAAAAATACGACGGATCTTCTTGAGCAATTTTTTATTAGTCATTTTTACTATGAAAAAAAAGTTTCTCTCTAGTTGTTTCTGAGTATCTTGTAACTTAGATTGAGTATCTTGTAACTTAGATTGAGTATCTTGTAACTTAGATTGAGTATCTTGTAACTTAGATTGAGTATCTTGTAACTTAGATTGAGTATCTTGTAACTTAGATTGAGTATCTTGTAATTTCAGCTGACTCTCATTAGATTGTGTCTTTGTCCGCTTGAGTTCAGCGTTTAAATTTCGAGCAGTTATAGAAATTTCACGACATGTATCGCTTAATGATATTATTTGTGCTCTAGTTTTCATATACAAATCATCTTCGTCTCTATATAAAGATGATTTCAGGGGTTCAAAGTGACTGTTGGAACATATAACCAAAAAATAAAGTGGTGAGGGAATTGATATTTCTTTTCGAATTAACTCTTTAGATTGACTTGTAAAGGAAGCTAATAAATCAGAAGAATCAGCAGCAGATTCTAAAGAAGTAATGAATGAGGAAACCCCCATTTTTTGGCCATAGGTAGAAATATAATTAAAATGCTTGTCAATAAGTGCCCTTAGTTCCTCGTAATAAAGCTCTTTGACATGATAGGGATTTTGGTAATTAGGCTCATCAGAATAGGTTAATTTATTGGGCGAGGAGAGAATAAGAATGCCATCCTTAGTAAGTACTCTACTAATTTCAGCCAGCATTTCCTCATGCTTATCATGATGTTCAATAGTTTCAAATGAAACAACAACTTCCACTGAATTATCATCAAGAGGAATCTTATCGCAGGAACCAAGTAGAAACTTTAAGTTTTCTTTATGAGCATACTCCTTTTGAGCATGAGCTATGGACTCAGGATCTATATCTACTCCAAAAACTGATTCAGCTATATTCGACAGCATAGCTGAGCCATATCCTTCTCCCGAAGCTATATCTAAAACAGTTCTATCTTTACAAAAATCTTTAGCTATTGCATATCTGTGTAGATGCTCGTACTTGATTACACCATCCTCACTTGGGATGTATCTTTCTCCAGTAAATTCCATACAATTTCCTCAGATTATGCAACTCCTACCAGGACATTAGATGCAGGGAAGTCATGAGAAATTATTCTGCATTCACTAAAGCCAGCCTTAATAACCTGTACCCACGCGTCAGCACCATATTCTGTAAATACTAAGTGATCATTTTGTAAGTTTGATTCGACACCATGATAACTTGGCGGCAAGCCATATCTTGTCCTTGTCAGCCTATCAACAATAAGAGGGACGGTAAAGATACAATAGCCAGTTCCTTTTTGTAGAACTCTTCTACACTCTGACAGACCTCTAATGGGATGTTCTACATGTTCTAACGTGTCTGAATGAATAACAATATCAAAAGAAGAAGATCTAAAGGGCAGATTCATCATGTCATACTCTGGATATTCAATGAGTCTATGGCCAGGCAATTGTAAAAGCCATGATGTTAGAGTTCCAGCCTTGTTTATCTCTAGAATTTGCAATTTATGAAATGAATCGTCTTGTATGAAATCCTTCAGCAATCCCTGAAAACCAAGGAGTTTCATCAGTGAAGCGGCCAGTGCAATAGATCGAATATTAGCACCACATTCTAAGCAGCAAAGACCCTGCTGCTGGTTAATATAATCGATTTCGTACTGAGCTAGTTGCCAATCATCAATCAACTTTTTCCATAGAACCTTATTATCTTTAAATCTATCTGAACCGCAGCAACAACATGAAGAAATACCCATAATTAAGATCGGAAGCATAGTCTTTAAACTATCTCTAATCAGCATTAGAAATTCACTTTTCAAAGAACTCTAAAACTAGTTTCTTTTATCAAAAAACTGAAAAGAGAATATTAGAAGCCTACTTCCTGACAATTGGTTTTTCAGAATTTAATTTGCATATTACATTAACATCTTCCATTCTTAGAAACCCAAATGTTAAACCTTTTTCGCCAGACCTAAATGTAAGTGGAGTGAACAACCAATCTAGCATTTCATGATTTTCTTGATCGCCATCTGCAACAGCAGGCTCTAGGGCATAATTATCACTTTTAATATGTGGCCAATTCATAGTAAATGAAACCCTTACAGTTTCACCTATATGTAATGGATTAAGCTTGCAACCATACTGAGCAGTATTCCAGCCAATCATAGGAGCTCTTAGCCTGTCAAACATTTGCACTCCAACAATAGGATTTTCCACCCTGTCATGAGCCACACACTCGATAATGATGGAAAACTTATCGCCAGGCATGAAAAAGTTGGTTTCACTCCCTCCTTTCCCAAGAAGACGAATTTGAGTAATCTCACATCGTCCTGTGCCACATCGATCACTAGCTTGGAAACTCATATATTCTTTTTGTGTATATGAATTCAAGACAGGTGATGTAGAGGCACTTTGCTTATGGTCTAAATCTATGTCTTTATGTATTTCTTTGCCATCTAACTTGTCAATTCTTTTAGACTCGTTTGAAGGCTGCTTTATATGCTTTGAGTTCAGTTGATTCTTTTCTAACTCCGTATTTATTTGCTCATAGGTCCATGCCTGGTATGATTTGCTGACATTGACAGGTAAACCTATTTCAGCAACGTGTCCATCTTTAAGCCAAACACAGTTTGAACATAATCGATTTACACTCCCAGTATCATGGGAAACGAATAGAATAGTTCCTCCAGAGTCTTGAAAACTCTTGACTTTACCTATGCATTTATGAACAAAAATACCATCTCCAACAGCTAAAGCTTCGTCTATGATGAGTACATCAGGATTAACATTTATCGCTACTGCAAATGCTAGTCTGACAAACATCCCACTAGAGTATGTTTTAACTGGTTGATCAATAAAATTTCCAATATCTGCAAAGGCAGCAATTTCTTCAAATCGCTCCTCAATCTCTACCTGACTCAACCCCAACAAACGACCGTTAAAAAACACATTCTGTCGCCCTGTAAATTCAGGATTAAAGCCACTCCCTAATTCTAAAAGTGCAGATACTCGCCCATTCACTTGAACTGTGCCGGAGGTTGGCTGCAATGTCCCGGCAATGATTTTTAGCAGCGTGCTTTTGCCTGCGCCATTACGACCTATGATGCCCCATGTTTCGCCTCTTGGAATTTCTAGCGAAATATCTCGCAATGCCCAAAACTCTTTTGCGTAGGTTTTCCCTGGCAGGAGAATTTCTTTCAGCCGATCAGCCGGTCGTTGGTAGCGCTTAAATACCTTCGAAACATTTTCTAGAGAAATTGAGATATTGTCAGCCATAGAAATGAAAAAAATGCTTCATAGCACGTCTGCAAATGATGGTCTAAGTTTTTGATAAGTCAGATAGCCCAATAAACACAGACATCCTGAAACGACCGTTGCTACTGACCATACTTGCCAATGTCTAATCTCACCAACCAACACGATGTCACGGTACATTTCAGCGATCGCAGCTAAAGGATTGAACCAAAATACCAGTGTGCGAATTGGATTGGGAATTAAATCTGCCGGATATAAAACTGGCGTTGCATAGAACCACAGATTGAGCACGATGCTTAAAAGCTGTGGTATATCTCGCAAAAAAACAGTGAGGGCTGACGTCAAATAGGCCAATCCTACGGTGAGCAATAGCTGAGGCAACCATATAATAGGCAGCAGCAGCAGAGTGGCATGGAGAGTTTGGCTGGTAATAGATACAAATGTAATCAGTGCCATTAGTCCAAACATACTTTCTACAAAAGCTGTCAAGACAGGTACTAACGGCAACAGCTCCAACGGGAAAACAACCTTAGTTACCAGGTTTTTTTGCCGCAACACAGAGGTCATCGCCTGGGTTAAGCCGTTTGTAAAGGTAATCCAGGGAATCAGACCGGCAAATAGCCATAACCCAAAGGTGAAATTGGCATTACCACCCGGCAAGCCTTGGGCACTGAGCTTAACATTCAGTACTACTGAGAAGACATATGTATAGATCAGTAACTGTGATATTTGTCTGACCAATGCCCATAGGTTCCCTAATACAGAACCCTTATATCGAGTATCAAGGTCGCGTTGGACTAAGGTTTTTAGTAAACCTAGCTTGGTCCACTGGGCTTGAGTCAGGGGAAACAGTCGTTTTAAACTGACTGTCAACCGCCATAGAAGACGCTTTAGCACTTTTAGAGATGTTTTGATTGGCCCTACTACTATTGTCACAGAACTATGGTCGCAGCCTCTTCTTTCCTAGTCGATTACCGCATTAATCTATCAAAAAGTTAACCCCTATAATATTTGGGTTCTAATGGGATAGGGCCTGTTTCAAAGTTGTCGTGACATATTCTAGCTGATCCAAACTGAGCTCTGGCCACATGGGCAAACTCAGTACTTCTTGAGCTAGCTGATCGCTCACGGGATAGTCAGGATACTCACCAGCATATATAGGCAATTTATCTTGGGGAATAGGGTAGTAAATCATTGCCCCAATGCCTGCTTCTGCTAAGGATTGTTTGATGCGATCGCGCTGCCCACCCAGCAGTCGAATCGTGTACTGATGAAATACATGGCCTGCTGAAAACGCCGGAGGCACCACCCCATCTACATCAGCCAGCAATCTGCTGTAGGTTTCTGCCACCCAACGACGCTTTGCATTCCAGCTATCAATATGGCGCAGCTTAACCCCTAAAATAGCTGCCTGCATAGCGTCAAGCCGTGAGTTATAGCCCAACATCAAGTTGCAATAGCGTTGCTTAGACCCGTGCATCCGCAGCATCTGGGCCACTTCAGCAATGTCATCGTCGTTCGTAGTAATCAAACCACCATCGCCATAGGCCCCAAGATTTTTGGTTGGAAAAAACGAAAACGCCCCCACATGGCCCAGGGTTCCGACATATTTACCCAGTAGGCCATCGCGACTTGATTCCTGACAACCACAGCCCCTGCAATCTCCTTTATAAACAGCACCAAAAGCCTGGGCACAGTCTTCAATCACCTTCAAATTATGCTGGGTGGCAATCTCCAGAATTTGTCCCATGGCGGCTGGGTTGCCGTACAAATGCACCGGTACAATGGCCTTGGTTTGCGGAGTAATCGCCGCCTCAATCAAATTGGGGTCAATGTTGAACGTATCGGCACAGATATCGACAAATACCGGTTTTGCCCCCACCATACTGATGGATTCTGCCGTAGCAAAAAAGGTAAATGGTGTCGTAATCACCTCGTCCCCTGGCCCAACCCCCAAAGCTCGCAAACCAATGACCAAGGCATCGGTGCCAGAGTTCACACCAATGGCGTGTTTGACGCCCAGGTAAGCGGCTGCATCCGCTTCAAACGCTTTTACCGTTGGCCCCAAAATAAACTGTCCTGAATCCAAGACCTGGTTGATAGCCGTTTGAATTTCATCCTTAATCGCCTGGTACTGAGGTTTTAAGTCAAGGATAGGGATTTTGATTTGGCTCACGGTAGTTATGTTTTAAGGGTCTGATGTTAAGAGGCTCTGCTCTAGAATCTTAGGACGATTTGTGTCGTCAGGTTTGATATGCGTGTTGCCGTTGTGCATGAGTGGCTGGCTAGCCATGCAGGCTCTGAAAAGGTTGTGGAACAAATTCTGCAACTCTATCCAGACGCCGATCTATTTAGCCTGGTGGATTTTTTGCCGCCAGAACAGCGTGATTTTATTGGACATCGTTCAGTCACAACGTCATTTATTCAGCAGCTACCGCTGTCTAAACGAGCCTTTCGGCAATATCTGCCCCTGATGCCACTGGCTGTGGAGCAATTTGATTTATCCGACTATGACGTGGTGATTTCCAGTAACCATGCTGTGGCAAAAGGGGTATTAACAGCCCCCCATCAATTGCATATCAGCTATGTTCATACTCCTATTCGCTACGCTTGGGATTTGCAACATCAATACTTGCAACAGGCCGGGTTAGAACGAGGGTTGAAGGGGGCTCTGACGCGCTTGATTTTGCACTATTTGCGATTGTGGGACACCACTAGTGCCAACCGTGTTGATCGATTTGTGGCCAATTCTCATTTTATTAAGCAGCGCGTATGGCGAGCCTACCGGCGACCAGCGACGGTGATTTACCCCCCCGTGGATATATCCCGATTCGAGTGGCAACATCCCCGTGAAAATTTTTATTTAACGGTGTCCCGGTTTGTGCCTTATAAACGGGTCGATTTAACAGTGGCAGCCTTTAACCAACTAGGACTGCCCTTAGTGGTTATTGGTGATGGTTCAGATTGGTCAAGAATTAAGGCGATGGCTGGCTCGAACATTCGCTTGTTAGGACAGCAGCCTGATAGCGCCGTGGCAGATTATATGCAACGATGCAAAGGATTTATTTTTCCAGCAGAGGAAGACTTCGGCATTACCCCTGTGGAGGCTCAAGCAGCCGGAGCACCAGTGATTGCCTTCGGTCGAGGTGGTGTGGCTGAAACAGTAATACATGGCCAAACCGGCATCTTGTTTCCGGACCAGACAGTTGACAGTCTGGTCCAGGCCGTAAAATCCTTTGAAATGGGTATGTATGAATTAAACAGGGATAATCTGCGACACCAGGCAGAGAAATTCTCGATCGAATGCTTTCGAAGTCAGTTTCGTGACTGTGTTGAGCAAACCTATACAAGTTTTCTTCAAAGTCATCCCTTAGAGTAGTGAGGTTAGCGACCTCGGCATCGTGTGCACATGACTCTTTCTCAGCCGACTAAACCTGCGATCGCACCCCTCAAAGTGCATGCCCACCCCGGCTACATGGTGACCGCTCTGATCACGTGTGATGCCCTATGTTTAAGCTTAGCTGGCATTATTAGCGTCTACGTCCGTCTATGGTTCAACGGCCAATATGAACCTTCCTTATATTGGGAGTTATGGCCGTTCCTGGGTCTGTTTTTACTGGGCTATGGGTTAGCAGGGTTATACCCAGGTCAAGGTATCGGGCCAGTGGAGGAACTTCGCCGCTTAGCCCTAACCACCACACTGCTTTATCTCACCCTGGGGTCTGCCGTCTTTCTTTTCCGAGACTTAGAGCTTTACTCCCGTGCCGCATTTCTGATGGCCTGGGGTCTGTCGATTATTCTGCCGCTACTGGGTCGCTATGGCCTCAGGGCCTTGGTCGCAAAACGCTCTTGGTGGGGTTATCCAGTATTGGTACTCGGGGCAGGCAAAACAGGGGCCCTAGTCATTCGTACCTTACATCGCCAACCGGCCCTAGGCCTCAAGCCCGTAGCTGTACTCGATGATGACGTCAGCAAACACGGCTATCTTGAAGGCGTTCCCGTGATTGGTAACTTAGCTCAGGCTCCAGTATTGGCTGGTCGTGACCAGATTCCCTACGCCATCATGGCCATGCCAGGGGTCCATCGAGATCGGTTACTGTATGTTGCTCAACACTACGGTCGTGCCTTTCCCCATCTCCTAATTATTCCTGACCTGTTTGGCATGGCTAGCCTGTGGGTTGCGGCCCGTGATCTCGGGGGGGTGTTGGGTCTAGAGTCTCAACAACAACTCTTACTCCCTGGTCCAAAACTCACTAAAAGCCTTCTAGATCAATGCCTGACCTTAATTGTCGGCCTGGTGTCTTTTCCCTTAATTGTCTTAATTGCTCTGGCCATTCGCATTGATTCACCCGGGCCTATTCTCTACCGACAGACCCGCATTGGTCGCAACGGTCGTCCATTTAAAGCCTGGAAATTTCGCACCATGGTCCCCAATGCCGAGCGGGTGCTCAAAGACTATCTACAAAGCCAACCTGAGCTACAAACCCACTGGAGCAAAGACCGCAAGCTCAAATACGACCCACGGATTACGCGCCTAGGGCGATGGTTACGACGCACCAGCCTCGATGAACTCCCCCAGCTCTGGAACGTTCTGCGAGGAGAGATGAGTCTTGTCGGTCCCCGTCCCATTGTCCATGACGAAGTAAAACTGTATAAGGAAAAATTCCAACTCTATACCCAGGTGTTGCCTGGCTTGACGGGTCTGTGGCAGGTCTCAGGACGCAATAACATCACCTACCAAGAACGAGTGAATCTTGACGCCTATTATGTTCGCAACTGGTCGGTCTGGCTAGATATCTACATCCTAATTCGAACTATTTGGGTAGTAATTGTGGGGGACGGTGCGTATTAATTCAGTCCAATCTACCAATGGCAGTTTTTTAGGCGGGTCCTGGCATATTTGGCTGTGGCTAGCAGCCCTGGTAATTCTGCCGTTTGCCAGCTATCTCAGCTTGGTTATCTTAGTTGGCCTCATGGTAGGGGCACTTTGCCAAAGATTTCAGGCCATTAGTCAGGTACTGTGGCAGCAGGGGTATGGACTGCTGACAGCAGGGTTACTACTCAGCGCTTGCTTTGCCGCCAATGCTGGCGACGCCTGGTTACAGCTCGCTAATTTTCTACCCTATTTCCTTCTGATTGGCGTACTTTCGACTGCCCAACGTTTTCAACCGCCAAGGCCCACATTGACGATGGTGGCCCAAGCCATCGTCCTGGGCTCTTTACCCTTCAGCATTTTGGCCTTGGTTGAATACATTGTCAGATTTCCAGGTATCACAGCTCACGTTGGCGACTGGTCAATCTTTCAGTGGGTGTTCGATGTCAGTTTCACCGGGCATCGTGCCCATGCCAACCTGAGCCACCCCAACATTTTGAGCAATTATCTCACCATTGTATTGGGACTGGGCCTAGGGTTGCTGGTCGGGCAAATGTGTGGGACTACTGCACAGCCATCTGCTGATACGAGAGCTTCAGCACACTCACCATTGATGACAACGACTTTAAGCATCGCTGTGGTCCTGGCTGGTATAGGCATCTTTTGCACCAGCTCTCGCAATGGCCTCATAGCCGCCGTTATTCTGCTATTGATTGCCGGTTATCTAGTTCGACGCCATCGCTGGGTATGGTTGCTGGGTATCGTGATTCTGAGCGCAATTGGCACAGGATTACTCGTTTTAGGATTTGGTGGTCGGCATCTCAGTCTTGCTCTCTTTACCGACGACCCCCGGGTTAAAGCCTGGCAAATTGCCATCGATCTCATTCGCCAGCGACCCTTATTGGGCTGGGGTTTAGGGGGGTTTAGTCATCAGTATGTCCCCTTTAGTGTGACCGATCACGAACGTCTTTTTCATCCCCACAACCTTTGGCTATATCTAGCCTGTGATACCGGTATTCCCACTATGGTGCTCTTTTGCTGGGTGATTGGCCGAACCTATCTTGCGGGTCTCCGTCGGCTAGTGAGTCACCTCGACCCAACGTTACTCAGTTATATCCTTGGGTTCACTGGCTGTATTCTGTTTAGTCTGTTCGACGTCACCCTCTTCGATGCTCGCATTAATGTACTTAGCTGGTTTCTTATAGGAGGCATCAGTATTCTGGCAACCCCAGCCTGGAAAAACCAATAAAAAAACTGCGGGCGCAGACCATTATGTCCAGTTACCCACAGCTATTTTCAAATGTTTGAAATATCAAAAATTTAAGAAACAGTAGTCATCAAGATTTGGCCTTTGGATATGCAGACAATGTCATACGCAAATCATGTCTCTCCGGCGGCAAATTTTCTAATTCCTGATCAATCCTTGGTTTTGGATGAGCTTAGATGAGCTTTGCAGCTTTGAGACCGTAGTACATGCCCATGCCAGCGGCAGCAGTGCCAAACAAAATCACTAAATAAACTAGTGCTGCGGTCATCACTAACACTCCTTTCTATAAAAACAAATAAAGTCCTGTATCTTTTTATTGAAACATGTTCGCTGACCGTTTGTCGTCAGCAGCTGGCCTTTCATACCTTTGATAGATTGTCCACCAGACATTTAATGTGAGCCTCTAAGGCTAGAATGGAAAGCCTAGCGATTTTTGTTAGATAGAGACAGCGCATGAGTAAGGGCACATTATTCGACAAAGTTTGGGATCTGCATACGGTTACAACACTGCTTTCTGGTCAGACCCAGCTTTTTATTGGCCTACATCTGATCCACGAGGTCACCAGTCCTCAGGCCTTTGCTATGCTGCGCGATCGCAACCTCACGGTGATGTTTCCAGAACGCACCGTCGCCACCGTCGATCACATCGTGCCCACCGACAGCCAAGCCCGTCCATTTGCCGATAGCCTGGCAGAGGAAATGATCGTTGCCCTCGAAAGCAACACTAAGACTAACGATATTCGCTTTTTTAATGTAGGGTCTGGTCACCAGGGCATTGTCCATGTCATCGCCCCTGAACAAGGTCTCACCCAGCCTGGTATGACCATCGCCTGCGGTGATAGCCACACATCTACCCATGGAGCATTTGGAGCGATTGCCTTTGGCATTGGCACCAGTCAGGTACGGGATGTGCTTGCCTCCCAAACACTCTCCCTCGACAAGCTCAAAGTCCGACGCATAGAAGTCAATGGCACCCTGGCACCTGGAGTCTATGCCAAAGACGTTATTTTGCACATTATCCGCACCTTGGGCGCAAAGGGTGGCGCGGGCTATGCCTATGAGTATGCTGGCAGCGCCATCGAGGCCATGTCGATGGAAGAGCGCATGACCCTGTGCAACATGTCCATTGAGGGTGGGGCTCGTTGTGGCTATGTCAATCCTGACCAGATTACCTACGACTATCTCAAGGGACGAGAATTTGCCCCCCAAGGTGACGCATTTGAAAAAGCCGTTGTTTGGTGGGAAAGCCTACGCAGCGATACCGATGCCGATTACGATGATGTCATCGTATTTGACGCCCAAGACATTGCCCCCACAGTCACCTGGGGCATTAGTCCTGATCAGGCCATTGGTGTAGATGAAACCATTCCTAACTTGGCATCATTCTCCTCAGAAGAACAAGCCTTAATCCAAGAAGCCTATACCTATATGGACTTGGGCCCTGGTCAGCCCATGTTGGGCACCCCTATCGATGTTTGCTTCATTGGTAGCTGCACCAACGGTCGCCTGAGCGATTTACGAGAAGCCGCCAAGGTAGCCAAAGGGCGTCATGTTGCCTCAGGCATCCAAGCCTTTGTCGTTTCAGGTTCTGAGCAAGTCAAACAGCAAGCCGAAGCCGAGGGATTAGATAAAATCTTTGTCGAGGCTGGCTTTGAATGGCGAGAGCCTGGCTGTTCTATGTGTTTAGCCATGAACCCCGACAAACTACAGGGACGTCAAATCAGCGCATCCTCTTCAAACCGAAACTTCAAAGGTCGGCAGGGCTCTGCCTCAGGAAGAACATTATTAATGAGTCCGGCGATGGTGGCTCTAGCCGCTATCAATGGCCAAGTGAGTGATGTGCGCAGCCTACTCTAAGAGGCTTCTCACGTCCTAAAAGAACTCCCTGAACAGCAAAACTGTAGATTTTCTCTGCTCAAGCATAAACACCTGCCACCAAAAGGTTTCGCTTTTCTTAACCTTTTGATTACCTCACGTTAAGTTTTTGCTTTAATCATGTCGGTATTATCGACTAAACAAATTTAACTAATGCTGCCAAATCAAGGATTAACCTTGGCGATTTGACAATTTATCCACCTACTTTTCCATACTGAAGGGTTATTGAGAAAAGCAGCAGTACTAGTTTCATATTTAGCAGAGTTATTCAGACGTTGCCGTTGGCTAAAATACATCTCTGCTGTCGATACTTACACAAACGATTGCTCATAAAGCATTCACAGGGGCCTAGTTCTTTCTATGTCAGTCTCACAGCTCACCCAAAGAAGTCGCACATCAGATCACTATATTGCTCTACTAGAGCAGCTTTACCACGAGAGAAATCTTACACAATTTACAGCAGCGCATAGCATTCCCCTCAGACGTAGTGAAATCTATGTGATTTGCCGAGGTATTGTCCAACTCCACACAATTCATCCAGATGGCAGTGAAACATTGCTGGGATTAGCAGGTCCTTCCATGCCCTTTGGTCTGAGCTTAACGGGCGTTAGTCCTTACTGGGCAACAGCGTTAACACCAGTTGATGTTTTGCCCCTATCTATGGCAGAGCTAGAAAATTCACCCACCCTGATGGCAGGATTATTTACTCACCTATCACGACGTCTTCAGCAATCAGAAGCATGGCTTGCCCTATCTGGTAAGCGTCTGGTAGCCGATCGATTGCGTCAGCTTTTGATTATGCTAGCCCAGGAGTTTGGCCAGGTCGAACCTCAAGGTGTAAGGCTGACAATTCGTCTCACGCATCACCAACTAGCAACCACAATTGGTACCACGCGTGTTACGGTAACACGCTTGCTCAGAGATTTTCGCAAAGAAGGATGGCTGACAATTCATCAACGCTATCTAATTTTGCCGTTGAGCATGCTTTCATAAGTTTTGGCGAAATTTAATTCACACACCATTAGTGAACTTAAACTTGCTCTGAGCCATCAGGATGATAATTCATGAACCAACCAAGGGTTTTAGCTATGTCTTGATTACATCACAGGCCCTTAAATCACATACGGGTATCTGGCAATCTACCAGATACCTTTTTTATTTTTTCTGAGTATCCTCACAATTCCACATTTTAGATAGGCTTCAGAGTTTATTTAAAGATATGAAGCATCCCCGATATTTGTACTGACATCCAAACCTTTCGAAAAAACCAGTGATAACCTAGTTACTCATAAGAACAAATCCCACAGATCAATTATTGAATTCTACTGGTATCCAATATTAGGCAATTCTTTTAGGTGGTGAATTATCCAACCACCTGGGTTAAGCTGTCCCAAATAGACCTTAATTGATCTAGTTATTCAAAAACTCGCTAGACATTCACTCATCAGGAATATTTGAAAAATTGCGGGATCAAGGTTTTTTACCTTGGGCCTTAAGTTTATTTGACTGCATCCGCTTTTCTGCACCTTTGGTGCCTGCCAACGCAATACACATCAGACTTTATTCATGCTGACAACGTCTAAAGCTGCAATATCCTTCGAACGCTTTACAGCTAAGGTTTATCCCCTTCTAAAGAGGGTCTATGCCGAGAAACAAATCGATAGTCTGCTCCCTCGGCTCTACGACATGATCCAGGAGGAGCTTAAGTCACACTCCCAGGAGGATTTAGGTAAATGGGATCAGGATAAAATTCTACTCATTACCTACGGTGATAGTATTTGCAGCGAGGATGCATCCCCTCTACAAACACTAAACCAGTTTCTCAATACTCATTTGGCCGACACCGTGACAGGGGTTCATATTCTGCCCTTTTTTCCCTATAGCTCTGATGATGGCTTTGCTGTCATAGACTTTTTGGAGGTTAATCCTCGTCTGGGTAATTGGGCCGACGTTGAAGCCATTGGACGCAACTTTAATCTCATGTTTGATTTGGTTGCTAATCACGTCTCTAGCAAAAGCGACTGGTTTGAACAGTTCAAACAGGATCAGTTACCAGGTCGCAACTACTTTATTAATCTGCCAAAAGATACTCCCACTGCTGATGTCGTGCGGCCACGCAGCAGCCCCGTGTTAACTCCAGTGGAAACCATCAAAGGAGTCCAACATGTATGGACGACCTTTAGCGCTGATCAAGTCGATTTAGACTACAGCAATCCAGATGTCTTTTTAGAATTTATCGATATTATTCTGGCCTATGCCCGTCATGGGGCCCGTTATATTCGCTTAGATGCGGTTGGCTTCCTATGGAAATCCCCAGGCACTTGTTGCATTCATTTGCCTGAGACCCACGCTTTAATTCAAACATTTCGCGAAATTTTACAAATGGTAGATCCAGGGATTGCCCTGATTACCGAAACTAATGTCCCTAATCGCGAAAACCTCAGCTATTTTGGGGACCGCAACGAAGCCCATATGATTTACAACTTCAGCTTGCCACCGCTGCTGCTGAATGCGTTGATGCAGGGTCGTGCAGATCACCTCAAAACATGGATGATGAGTATGCCTCCAGCTCCCATTGGCTGCGCTTACTTCAACTTCACCGCATCCCATGATGGTATTGGTCTGCGGCCTACTGAAGGACTGTTAGAGGATGGAGAATTTCAAACACTCATAAACACCATGCGAAGCTTTGGTGCGCAAATTAGTATGCGCAGTAAAGCCGATGGTAGTGAATCTCCCTATGAGATCAATATTTCTCTATTTGATGCACTGCAAGGGACGGCTCAAGGGCCAGATCAATGGCAGATTGAGCGTTTTATCTGCTCCCAAACAGTCATGATGTCCCTAGAGGGAATTCCTGCGTTCTATATCCATAGTTTGTTGGCCACACCTAACGACATCGAAGGCATGGAAGCCACTGGTCACAATCGCTCGATCAACCGTCACTGCTGGGATAAACAGCGGTTAGATACTCTTCTTGAAAATCCTGAATCTCCCCAAGCAACTGTATTAGCAGAGCTATCACGTCTTATTCAAATTCGTCGTCAGCAGAAGGCATTTCATCCAAATGCAACTCAATACACTTTGCATCCAGACAATCCAGCTCTTTTTGCCTTCTGGCGTCAGAGCCTAGCTCGCGATCAGAGCATTTTTTCGATTCATAATCTCAGCAACCACCCCCATACTCTGCATCTGAACGAACTCAACTTAGTAAATACTGATAGTTGGATGGATCTCATTAGCGGCGAAAGCTTTGATGATCTACATGGGGTTTACAAGCTAAAACCATACCAGTCAGTCTGGCTGACCAATCGTCCTTATTACGATGCTGCCAATACGCCTGATCATGTCGATCTTGAGTTTCTCTATCGGACTTAAAAAAGGGGGCATCAACCCAAGCCTCAAAATCTAGGTTGAGTGGGAGTTTAAAGGTACAAATTATGCCTCTGCTCGCAGCCAACTCGGATTTTAAGTGTTGAGTTGACCAATGGGCGTGACAAGACCATCAATGCTCACACTCCCTTTTTCGACCTGATACTGAGCAAACCATCAGGACCTTTTTTCTCAGCCCAAGCAGACAATGTGGGGCGTTGTCCTTGGTAGTCATACAGGGGCATGCCATAGCCGCATGAGATTTGAACCCGGTGGACATCAATTATGATGATCTGCCGGGTTCCCACTATGCTGGGAAATTTGGGTGCTAAGTCTTGCCATTGCTCATCACTGGGTAGCATCAAATTTTCGTGACCATATAGTCGCAGAATTAACGAGAGAACGTTTGACATCACGTTACCATGGTGGACTAGTAACGTATTACACAGTAGTGCCTTAAACACATCCAAGGTTAACCACCTGGCTTATTGAGCCTTGCGGCTCTTGGTTTGAATATGGCCCATCAGCACACCAGGATAGTTTCTCTATGGTTCAGACAATGTCTCAAATCATGTCGGTCACCGGTCGCGGTATTCCTCTCCTCGGAAATGACATTGATACCGATCGGATTATCCCGGCTCGCTTTCTTCGCTGTGTGACGTTCGACGGATTAGGAGAGAACGTTTTTGCCGATGATCGCGTCCAGGGTAACGGCACCCATTCATTTGATCAATCTCAGTATCAAAACGCCAAAATTTTGGTAGTAAATAGTAACTTTGGCTGTGGTTCGTCCCGTGAGCATGCACCTCAATCTATTATGCGCTGGGGCATCAAAGCGATTATTGGTGAAAGTTTTGCAGAAATTTTTCTAGGCAATTGTGTTGCGATCGGTATGCCTTGCGCTACAGCTACCCCTGAAGTTGTTGCCAGCCTGCAAGCACTCATCGCAAAGTCTCCTGACAAGGAATTTTCTCTCGATTTGGAAAATCAGACTGTCGCTGGGGACAACTTTAGGGAGTCAGTTGCTATCAAAGAAGGCAACCGTCAAATGTTTATCAACGGCACTTGGGACGCGTGCGGTCAACTGTTAAATCAAGCAGTGCAAATTAAGGCAACAGCTGCCAATCTTCCCTATGTCAACTGGGACAATGCATAGATAATCCTAATTGAGTCAAACATAGGGGTAGCTGTTACACGGTTTTGTGTAACAGCTACTTCGGGCACGATCAGTCAGGATTTCGTATGAGACATCTAATATGCCATGGTCATCATCTCTCGGGGATGAAGATTAGTGGCACCTGAGTTCACCACACCTCGTTTGGCATCCACTGTGATGATGGTGCCGTCGCGAATAATGCCGGTAGCATTGGTTACGCCCACTAAAACTGGAATACCAAGACGCAGACCAAGCACTGCTGCATGACCTGTATGGCTCGGATCTTCAGTAATGATGCCGCCAGCGTGGCGAATGATATCAACGTAATCAGCACTAGTACTGGGAACAACCAAAATCTCACCAGGATTAAAGTTGCTCACAGCTAAGGCTTTGTTGACCACACGGGCTCGACCGCTGACCACACCCTCACCAATGCCTTTGCCATGGCCTAACACAGCGGTCACTAACTCCACCTTGATCAGGTCAGTGGATCCCGACACACCTTGCAAGGTGCCCGCAGTCATGACCACTAGATCACCGTCATGGAGTAATTCTTTTTCTTGGGCGACGTTGACTGCCGACTGGAAAGTTTGACTGCTAGAAGGTAGATCCACCACTAGCAGAGGTTTAACTCCCCATACCAACTGCAACCGACGAGCTACCTCAACATGGGGTGTGACTGCCAAAATGGGCGTTGGTGGCCGAAATTTGGAAACGTTACGAGCCGTTGCTCCGGTTTTGGTCAACGACATAATTGCGGCGGCATCCAGCTGGGAAGCAATCTGCCCCACTGCCCGACTAATGGCATTGGGAATGGTACGACTGGTGGCGGCATCAGAGTCTGGAGAAATTTGTTCTCGTTCAGTTCGCATGGCAATCTTGGCCATGGTAGCTACGGCTTCCACTGGATATTCACCCACCGCCGTTTCATTCGATAGCATCACAGCATCGGTGCCGTCGAGAATAGCATTGGCGACATCGGAAACTTCTGCCCTGGTTGGCCGAGGATTGCTGACCATACTGTCGAGCATCTGAGTTGCGGTAATCACTGGAATACCTAGACGATTAGCAGTCGCAATCAGGCGCTTTTGCAGAATCGGGACATCTTCAGCTGGGAGCTCTACTCCTAAATCCCCCCGAGCCACCATCACACCATCAGACAGAGATAAAATAGCCTCCATCTGCTCAATGGCCTCATGTTTCTCAATTTTGACAATGACGGGGACCCGCTTACCAGCGTTCGTAATGATCTCTTTAATCTCTAGAACATCTTGAGGATTGCGCACAAAACTTAGGGCAACCCAATCCACGCCCTGATCAAGGCCAAAGGCAAGGTCTACTTTATCCTTTTCAGTCAGTGCCTTGATAGATAGATAAACCCCAGGAAAGTTAACACCTTTACTGTTGGAAAGCTTGCCACCAACCACCACTTCACAGTGGAGTTCGCGCTTTTCCATGTCTTTGTCAACCACCCGCATTTCCACCTTGCCGTCATCCAGCAGAATAGTGGCACCGGTTGGCACTTCTTCTACTAGAGCTTCATAGGTGACCGAACTAATTTCCTCAGTACCCGGCAGTTGGCGACTAGTCAGGATAAAGCTATCGCCTGTTTTTAGGTGAATAGAACCCGCTTCAAATTTACCCAGGCGAATCTTGGGACCCTGAAGATCCTGTAGGATGCCAACGGGTTGATTAAGCTCGAACGAGATTTGGCGAATCAACCGAATATTGCGTTGATGATCGTCGTGAGTACCATGGGAAAAGTTGAGGCGCAGGGTAGTGGCCCCAGCTTCAATTAGCGATCGCAACGTTGCAGGATCCTGAGTAGCTGGACCAATGGTGGATACGATCTTAGTCCGACGCAGGGCGTGGCGCAGTGGCATAGTGCTTTGTCCGTGGGCTAGCCGATAGTGGGTTAGTCAACACCCAATAGTGGGTTAGTTAACACCCAATTTAAACCTTCCGTTCTACTCGACGAAAAACAGTGGTTTTGGATGTGAACATGTGTTAACAAACCACCGGATAGTATCATGCCAGGGCTCGATTGTGCTTCAAAAACCCTTGAATTCTATGGTTAAGGCCTACCTGAAAGCTTAGAGACTCAATCCTTTCTTAGACTCTCCAACGATGTTGGCTAGACAACCGTCAGAAAAAACGTTGGCACTGATTATCAAGCAGTAGATTGTTTTGAGTCAGTTTGGAAAGTGTTAAGCAGTAAATGAGATAACGTCACAAAACTTTATTATCACCTCTAGGTAGCGTATACTTCGAAACATAGGTGTGAAGGAGTATTACTGTGGTTTCGGTGCCAACACATCCGGCAGTACTTAGACGAGTACCCAAGGATCTTTTAGACGCGGACGGTGGTGTTAGCCCAGACTTACTCATATTCGTAGGAGCAGTCCTATTGGTGACTATTGCTACGTTTGGGTATTTTGCCTGGAGCTTTCCCCACTGGATTTGTTTTGTTTTAAACACGGTGGGCTTACACCTAGTGGGAACGGTTATTCATGATGCATCCCACAATTCAGCCCACAGCAACCGCATTATCAATGCGGTTTTAGGCCATGGCAGCGCATTAATGCTGGGTTTTACATTCCCCGTGTTTACACGGGTACATCTACAGCACCATGCCAATGTCAATGATCCGGAAAATGATCCGGACCATTTTGTATCTACCTGCGGTCCTTTGTGGCTGATTGCACCGCGCTTTTTTTACCATGAGATTTACTTTTTCCAGCGACGACTGTGGAAGAAGTATGAGTTACTGGAATGGTTTTTAAGCCGTCTAGTCGTAGGGGGTCTAATTTACTCCGCCTATCGCTTTGGCTTTTTGAACTACTTTGCAAACTATTGGTTTGCACCAGCCTTGGTTGTAGGCGTGGCTTTAGGACTATTCTTCGACTATTTGCCCCATCGTCCCTTTGAGGAAAAAAATAGATGGAAGAATGCACGGGTCTATCCTAGTCGGCTATTGAATGTGCTGATTATGGGTCAGAATTATCACCTGGTGCATCATTTATGGCCATCCATACCTTGGTATAAATACCAGCCTGCTTATGAGGTGATGAAGCCTCTGTTAGACGAAAAGGGGGCTCCCCAATCATTAGGACTGCATCACCGCAAAGACTTCTGGGGATTTGTTTATGACATCTTTTTAGGCATTCGCTTGCACCACAAGAAGTAGCGCTTGGCGCACTAGATAGATAAGAATTCTTTGAATGTTTTATACAAAGGGGTTCCAGCCAAAGCTGGAACCCCTTTGTAATAGATTATTTCTGATTTATGATAGCCCCGCCAAGTTATCGAATGCTCACTATTGAACATGGGCTGAGGTGCTGACACTGGACCAATCAGGGCGCAAACCACTGGCTCCTCGCAGATAAGGATGGTAGATATCGGCTTTAGGCAGAGTCATGTAAGCATGGATCAAAAAACGAATGCACATGGGCAAGCTACCAGACACCTGCATATGCTGCACATCTAGCAAAGGAACAGTATCCCAGTCAGGGCGCTGCCGTGCGATCGCAGCTGGAAAAATTGCATCCAAATCAGACGTCACTGAAAACGTAACGCTAATCATAGAATCAGGTGTAATTGGATTTTTGGCTTCCAAGGCGTCGAGTAGTTCAGTGACTGCATTCGCGATCTCAGCTATTGAATTCTCAGGTACGGTAGTCGCACCTCGAATGGCACGCACTCGCCAGTCACCTATCTCTCCTTGCTGCATGTTGCCTATCCCTTGTACATTGCATGGCTGGCTCGCACCATCCCCTTAGATAGAGTAGCCTTTTCTAGGTCTGCTAGAAATCCATGCCCAGATTATCCACCAAACGGACCAGGCAATGTATTGCCTGGCGATTGATAGAGCCATAGGGGGACCCCTTGATAGGCAAGTTCAAACTCTAACCATCCCTGCATCCGAGGACTCATCCAAGGAAGCATCGCCTGACTATTACCCGGCAATAGCTTATTCCAAAACGGCTTACGCTCTTCAATGTTATAAATTTCAACCTTCTCTGGGTCCAAATCAGCGAGTTCAGCGGCCCACTGCTTGGCGTCAGCTTCTGTACCCACCCGATCGACTACACCTAATTCCAGCGCCTGGGCACCGGTGAAAATACGTCCATCTGCAAAACCGCGAACGACATCTTCATCTAAGTTACGTGCAGTTGCTACGGTCGACACAAACTGTCCATAACTGACATCAATCAGCTCTTGTAAAATTTTCTGCTCAGGCTGAGTCAGCTCTCGATCAAAGGACAAAATATCTTTGTAGGGGCCAGACTTGATCACCTTGAATGACACCCCAACCTTATCGAGCAAGCGCTCCAAGTTATTTCCCCGTAGAATAACGCCAATACTGCCAGTAATTGTGCCGGGATTCGTCACAATATGCTGAGCACCCATGCCAATGTAGACACCCCCAGAAGCAGAAATATTGCCAAAACTAGCGACAATTTTGACGGTTTCCTGGAGTTTTTTTAACGCACTATAAATCTCTTGAGAATCGCCCACCGTGCCGCCTGGGCTATCGATACGCAGCAACAGTGCCGGAAATTTCTTCTCTTTGACCTCTTCAAGGGCCTCCAATACTCGCTTCCGAGTTCCACCTGCAATTGCTCCAGAAATTTCGATACGGGCAATCTGTTTACGGAAACGTGGCTTGAATGGCCAAATCATAGACATTGACTGAATAAACGACGAACGTTCAGATGATTACTATAACCCCCTGCCGTAGGCTATTACAGCTTGATAATATCGAAAAATTGCTCAACAGCTTTGCAGGGAACGCCATCAGAACTTAACATAACTTTATAGTAAGGAACGTAGTTTTTCAGTCTCACCCATTCTTTCCCCGCTGCATGGCATCCCCCTTCAACCAGGAAAATACACCAGCCCTAGTTTTGATTGCCCCCTTCTTTTTGTGGGGTACGGCCATGGTGGCAATGAAGGGGGTGATTGACACGACTAGTCCTTTATTTCTAGCCACATTACGATTAATGCCCGCCGGCATACTGGTCCTAATGGTGGCGGCTATTTTAGGACGTAAACAACCGCAAAGCTGGCAGGGATGGGCGTGGATAGGGGGCTTTGCATTAGTCGACGGCACCCTATTTCAAGGTTTTTTAGCCGAAGGATTACAGCGCACAGGGGCCGGTCTTGGGTCGGTCATGATCGACTCTCAACCCATTGCAGTTGCCTTAATGGCTCGTTTCCTATTCAAAGAAATCGTTGGTCCTTTGGGATGGATCGGTTTGATATTAGGCATTCTTGGCATTAGCCTACTCGGCTTACCCGACGAATGGATTCTTCGTGCAGTCTCAGGCATGTCGACGGGTTTTACCACCGGTCACTGGCCCACCCAGACAGAGTTTTTTGGTAATCAGTTACCCATCGGTCAAGAGTTAATCACAATCCTGTTAGGGCATGGGGAGTGGTTAATGCTATTGGCAGCGTTGTCAATGGCGGTAGGGACAGTCATGATTGCCTATGTTTCTCGCCATGTAGACCCAGTAGTTGCCACTGGCTGGCATATGATCCTAGGTGGTATTCCCCTATTAGGCCTCTCTGCCTATACTGAAGTCAATCAGTGGCAAGGTATTACCATCACTGGGTGGTTAGCAATTCTTTATGCCACGGTGTTTGGTAGTGCCATTGCCTATGGCATCTTTTTCTACCTTGCCGCCAAGGGCAATCTCACAAGTCTGAGTGCCCTGACATTTCTAACCCCCGTATTTGCACTGACGTTTAGCACATCATTACTGTCAGAAAATCTCAGCACTGTTCAATGGACCGGGGTTGGATTTACGCTCATTAGTATCTATCTAGTTAATCAACGGGACGTCATTACTCAGGGACTAGTCAACATATTAACGGGGCCATCCGTCATCGGTTTGGCCAAAGCCATTAACCCTGAGCTAGCAAAATCCATGGAAGCCTGGCTCTACTCCCAAGGGGGTGTGGACCCGTCCTCGGATTGAGCATTATTACCATAGAGTGAAGCCCACAAGACCTTGACCACATCTGGTCTTCACATAGGTTGACCACATACTAAGAACTCTTGATAAATCAGCTCTTAGATTACTTAGTTATTTAGGTTAGTATTGGCTGCAAGCTGTCGAAACCTGTTGCGATCGCAAATGTCTCACATCAGTTGAGGTTTTTGCGACTCGATTGCTCTATTTTCTGGGGCTTTGGGGATTTTATATCATGTTGACGGGGCCAGAGCGAATGCTCTGACGACTGCAAGCTCAGCCAAAATTTTTAGGAACTTGGGCACATTTAAGCCATGGACTTGAACATGGCAATCCAAAATTTGGGTAAAGTTAGGAGAAAGCGCGGTGCTATTGCCGTTGGCTAGAGCGGTAATTTAATTCTTACAGGCTTCTACATGGCGATGCCATGGTGTTTTAATCACTGGTTAAGAAGCCCTTTCAAGATCAGAACGACCTGGTTGTGATATGGATTCAGCAGGAATCTGCCATTCAAAGCATTGAATAGTCGGTCTGTGCCGTGAACAGAGTGACGCAGGTACTGGATACTAAACTGATATGATTTGGCGCTCTACTCTAGTATTTTTAACAAGTCTGACAGCTTTCACGCTATCTGTGACAAGTCTGCAAGCCAAAGGTAGTCCCTCACTGATAGCGCAGTCTCCGAGCGTTAACCCAGATGCGGCGGTCAACACAGGTGAGCAAACTCCTGATTTTCGCAATAACTCCTCCAACTCTCCATTAGAAGGTGCTACTTCTGAGGAGCAGAAAGAGGAAATCAAGGCTTTACAGCAGGAGCTTAAAGAGCGCGGCTATTACAATGGGCCTATTGACGGTATTTATGGCCCCGTTACCGCTGCAGCTATTGAAAAATTACGTGGGCAGCAAAGTGAACAATCTGATGCTGCACCGCGCCTATTTTCACAATCTGATGTAATTGAAGCACCTGCCGACCCTGAAGCATCGGATGCGGCTGATCCAGATGCTGAAGATGGCGCTATAGGCACTCCAGAAGGCGAAGCAAATTCTGTGCGCATCAACGCAGAGAACGCAACGGTAGACGGAGAAGACATCAATATCGGTGATGAAGTTTCACCGGAAACAGGCATCAACAGTGGGGCTCCGAATACGCCTCCTGTAACATCTGCCCCTACTGCGACTACTCAGCCTGAGCCATCACCAGGATTGGGTAGGCTATTGTGGCCGGGCTTAGCGCTCATTGCAGCCCTCGGCAGCTTTGGCATCGGTTTTGTTCTGTCTAATCGGACCCAATCCACTGGTGACGATGAGCAAGATGCCCCCTGGGGAGCCGTCCCTAAAGAAGTCTCCCAGCCGACAACAGCTAATACGTCTTTGAATGGGCATACGACGGCTAATGGGACTGGCTCTGCGGCAGATGTAAATCATCTCGTTACGCCACAGCCTCCTAGTGGAGTCAACAATAGCTTGCCGGTCGTATCTAGCCCCGTGAGCGCGACTACTCGCCTGGCAAAAGTCGATGTAATTGATGAGCTCGTGGCCAATTTGCAGGTGGCCGATCCAAGCAAGCGTCGCAAGGCCATTTGGGAATTGGGTCAGCGAGGCAATTCCTCTGCTGTGCAACACCTGGTAAATAGCATGGTGGATGCGGACTCCAAAGAAAAGAGTCTGATTCTGGCAGCACTTTCAGAAATTGGCATTCGTTCTTTGAAACCAATGAATCGCGCCCTTGCGATCGCACTACAGGACGATAATCCGGATGTGCGCAAGAATGCGATTCGCGATTTAACTCGTGTCTACGATTTGGTCACTCAGATTAGCCAAATGTTGGGCCATGCCACCGAAGATGAAGATGCAGAAGTCCGTCGCACAGCAGAGTGGGCTTTAGAGCAGCTAAATCGTATTCGTGAAGCTCCTAAGATGCAATCCTCCTTAAATACGCTGGAAGCTTCGCGGGCCACTCCAGAACTGCTGCCCGATGAAGTGGAAAATATAACTAATTAGGCAGGCAGGAGCCAATTGGTTTGCATTGAAGCCTAGCTATATAGGCAAATCTATATTGTATCCAGCTCAAAATCTATCCACAAATGCTAGAAGTCAGTGAGTTGATCAAGCAGCACCCATAGTAGGGTCATAGGGCTGAGTTGATGCGGTTACATGGCACGGTGCTTAAGATTACTCTTTGTATCCACTCCCGTAGGCCCCCTAGGTTCAGGTCTAGGAGGCGGTGTTGAGCTGACAATAGTCAATCTAGTCAAAGCCTTGACCCAGCAAGGTCATCATATTGCGATCGCAGCGCCCGACAATTCCCAGATCGAGGGGGCGCAGCTGATCCAAGTTCCTGGTGCCCTGCAGTCCACAGCCCACACCCAGGGGCGGGATACACCGACCATCATGGTAGAGAATGCGGTTTTAGCTAACCAATGGACCTATGCACGTCAAGTGCAGCAGAGCTACGACCTGATTGTGAACTTCGCCTACGATTGGCTACCTTTTTACCTTACGCCGTTTTTTGATACCCCCATTGCCCACTTTGTCAGCATGGGCTCCCTCAGCGGCATCATGGACCAGGCCGTGGTCGACATCAATACTAAATTTCCCGGCACATTGGGGGCCTACACCCAAACCCAAACCGATACCTTCCCTGGTGGCCTGACCTGGGAAATTCTTAGCAGTGCCATTGACCTACAGCAGTACAGCTATTGCGACACACCAGAGCCGGAGTTGGCATGGTTAGGGCGTATTTCACCAGAGAAAGGGCTGGAAGATGCCGTTTCCGCTGTCCAGGAAACGCAAACTCCCCTGAAAATTTTAGGTAAGCTGGAAAACCCAGAGTACTGGGATACCATTCAGCGGACCTATCCCAATGCACCGATTGACTACCTGGGCTTTGTCAACACTCAGCAGCTACAGTCAACTGTCCGTCGCTGTCGAGGGTTACTGATGACACCTCGCTGGGTAGAAGCCTTTGGTAATGTAGCTATTGAAGCCTTAGCGTGTGGCGTCCCTGTAGTTGCCTATCGTCGCGGCGGTCCTGCCGAAATTATCGACCATGGTCAAACGGGCTGGTTAGTCGAGCCTGATAATGTCGCAGGTCTAGTCAATGGTATCGAACAGCTTGACCACATCGACCGTCGCTACTGCCGCCAGCAAGCAGAAATGAAATATTCTTTAGCCGCCCTCGGCAAACGTTTTGAGCACTGGTTTGAAGCGATCATTAAGACAGCCTAACTTAGGACACCTTTATGGGGTCTAATACGTTTTTCTCCTTAGCTGGGGCAGATACCACCACGGACCTACGTATCTGTCTCGGCTCTACTACCTGCTCCTGTTGCTTACCCTTACCCGTTGCCCATGCTCTCAATCCCCTTAATCGAAATCACTCAACTGGTTGAACAATTGGCTGACTACCCTGAAGCCTTGCGATCGCTTCAAGAAATCGAAGACTGTGATGGCGATTTAAACGATGCCGCCCTATCATTAGCCCTTAGAGCTGGGTTAGAACCGACCGAAAACGACGGTTGGCTAGAAGGCTTTGCCAAACGCTATCGCCACATCGCTTGTTTGCCAGAATTTCGAGCTAATTTGACAAAGCAGCAGATCATCGGTTTGATCCAACACCTCACCCACAATAGCCAGTGCCCCAATCTGTTAGCCGTGCCCGTCGTGTTATACATCAGCAAAACTGGGGTAGATCATTTTTGCCAGAGTTTTGACAATAGTCGAGTCTAAGCAGAGTATGGGGCCTTTTAGCCTGACCTATCGGTATTTTTCCTTAGAAAATGCTGGATCAGCGCACTATTGCACAAATTTTGTGTAAAGCAACTTTTATAAAAGCAAGGGAATTATATAGCAGACGATAAAATCAAGCCGTTGTCACAGAGGCCATGGGGCAGAGATACCTAACTGCCATGATTAAGACCACCTATGGTTTAACAGTCCATACAAAGTGACAACGGAATTTGATCTCTATCCTATGTAGGTATCAAAGGAACCGTCACTGCAATGGGTGACTGGACGCTTTTTCACCCATAGGCAAACTACTGTAATACTGTAATTTAATTACTTATCGGAGCTTTGGAATGACACGCTCAACTGCTCGTGCAACGAACATTACCCTGACTAATCTAGAGGGTGTACCGGGCAAGGAAATTATCGAGCACTATGGCCTAGTACAAGGCAGCACCATTCGCGCTAAGCATGTGGGCAAAGATATCCTTGCAGGATTCAAAAATATTGTCGGCGGCGAATTGAAAGCCTATACAGAGCTGCTACAAGAATCCCGACAAGAAGCCGTTAATCGGATGGTGATGCAGGCTGAACAGCTGGGTGCAAACGCCGTTATCAATGTCCGATTTGCCACTTCATCCGTTGCCCCTGGTGCAGCTGAGTTATTTGCTTATGGTACTGCGGTTAAAGTCCAGTAACAGTATCCAGAACTCCTTGCAGATAAAACCATAGGCAAAACCATGGACAATATTATTGTTTTTTTGATTTTGATCGGGATAGGTTACTTTGTCGGTAATCGCCGCGAGCGTAAACACTACGAAGACATTAAACGCCGCGAAAAGCAAAGCCTCCACGTACCGGTCATGAGCTGGGGAGCAAAACAAGACCTGCCCTATGCCCATGAATCCGAACTATTCGTAGGGAGTGTTGTTATTGCCAACGATTATTTCAAGACAGCTTCCGCTACGTTACGCAACCTCGTAGGCGGCCGGGTCATCGTATATGAAACCCTGATCGACCGAGGACGGCGAGAAGCCATGCTGCGCATGAAAGAATCCGCCATGGAGTGGGGAGCCTCTCAGGTACTTAATATCCGCTTTGAAACCTCTAACATCGCGGGTCAGAGTTCAGGCGGCATGGGAGCCGTTGAGATTATGGCTTACGGCACTGGCATTCGTTAACTCTGCAACCCAGTAACCATAACCCAGCAACCATGAAATATACCCCGCGCGAAATCGTCGATGAGGTCAATATTACGCCGGTTCATCCCCTCGTTAATTTTGGCTATCTCATGGGCACCGTCGTTACGGCGGGGGTAACTCTTTATGTAGGTCTTGGGATAGCTGGCGCTCAAATTGCGGCACGCATGGGTCCCAAGGCCGAAACTCAGGTGGGAAAAGTGGTTTTTGATAGCCTATTCACTGGAGCTTCTCTAATCCATGAGGGGCAACAGTTTGACTATGTTGAGGCCCTGGCAGAATCGTTACTCACTGACGAATTAAAACAGCGCCCCGAACTCCAGGTTCACATCATGGAGGAGTACAGCCCCAACGCCATGGTGATCCCTGGCGGCCATGTATTTGTCACCACAGGGCTGCTCGACGACATCGAAACGGAGAATGAGCTCGCATTCGTACTGGCCCATGAGCTTGGCCATTTTGAACATCGAGATACACTGCGGAGTCTGGGGCGCTCCCTCGTATTTTTAAGTTTGAATAGCCTGTTGGGTTTTAGCGGTGTACAGCTACCGCCGTTTCTAACTAGCTCCATTAGTCTGGCAGATTTACACTACAGCCGCGAGCAGGAAGAGCGGGCCGATATCTATGCCATTGAAATGATGCAAGAGCGCTATGGCCATGTAGACTATTCCCTTGACTTTTTTAAGCGATTAAATGAACAAGAATTAGACCTGGGTGTCGCTAACCGTTTACTGGAATGGCAGTCCACACATCCGCTGACGGAGTCACGGATTGAACAATTAGAGACCCTGGCCACTCAACGAGGTTGGGCTTTGGAGGGGGAACCAACCCCATTACCCAACCAATTAGATTAATCAGACACTAGTAGGTTTTCTCCCATAGCTAGCTTCAAGATAAAGACTTAAACCTCAACTAATCCCAAATAGGTTATTAGGGAGTGTAGGTTCGCCCGAGATGGCTGGTGCTTATAACTTCGTAGATGCTCAACTAATACTGACTTGCTAACACTGGCAAACCATGGTCGCAAAAGCTGGGCAATCTGGGTGCTGATAAACAGCCCCTGCACCAATGTCGTAACATTGGCCGGGCGTCGCTCCAAACTAGTCTTATTAAAATCTATGAGTACCGGTTTTTGAGAACACATCAGGGCATGGGCTGTAATGCAGCGCAGATCGCCATGATCTATCCCAGCCTGATCTAAGCGGTATGCCTGATCAATAAGCTGTGACACCAGGCTACGAATGTCCTCAGCCGGCTGTGGGGTTTGTAGCCAATCCACCAGCATAGGACCGTCGATGAAGTCCATTAGCAAGAAGTGATCGCTGTGAGCGATATATTTTGGGCCAACATCCACTGTATTAGCCCGTTGTAACATATCGGCTTCTGTACGCAAATTGGTTTGTGGGGCGGGCGCTCGCAGAATTTTTAGCACGCGATCGCATCCTTGATGGCGCACCCGCAACACCACGCCACAGTAGCCCGAGCCTAGAATTGCAAAGTCCGCTAAGGTCTCTGGGCCATAGGAATATATCGCATCAATCCCGCAGGTCTGTAGCTCAGCCCAGCGGTGGCTCAGCATCTCCTGATTACCGTTGGGATAGGCCAACAGCTGTCGAGCTGGACTATCCCAAAATTGCCCGAGGCTGAGGGCAGTCGTCACAGACACCTAAGCGCACAGCTGACGGGCTACGTCCACGGTGAAGTAGGTTGAATCACCGGCGCTGCCAGCTAATACATTGAAAGGAGTATCGGGGGTACCCAAATCGCTGAGCACCAGCTGAGCGCCAGTAAAATCTTGCGCTTTCGTATATTCATTGACGGTGACGACGGTTTTCAGTCCCGTCGGCGTAGCCGAAAGCAAACCGTTGTTGGTATCCTCAAAAGCCAAACAGTTTTCTGCAGGCAAGTCGATATGTTCTAGGGCATATTCGTAAACATCGGGGGCAGGCTTTTTCTTGGGCACCATGTCGCCTGCGGCAATCACGTCAAACCAGTTTAGGCTATCGGCACCGAGGGTATTTTCGAGTAATGCCTGGACATTGGCTGGAGTGGTGGTGGTTGCGATCGCAAGTCTCACCCCTTCACTGCGCGCCTCATTGAGAAAACGTTCTACACCAGGGCGTAGGGGAATTTTGCCCGCTGCCGCATACTGCTTGTAATAGGTTGTTTTAGTCGCATGCAGATGCTTGATCATGGCATCTAAATCGCTAAACTCTGAGGGTAACTGGAAATCACCGAGATAGTCCTGCACATAGGCACGAATACGCTCTTTGCCGCCTGATACCTTGAGCAGTTTGCCGTAGAGTTCCGGTGTCCAATCCCAATCTAGACCTATATCTGTAAATGCTTGGTTAAAGGCGGGCCGATGGCCATCCCGCTCAGTTTCCGCCAAGGTGCCATCCACATCAAAAATCAAGGCCTTTAACTCTGCCACAGATTTCTCCTATCCACTAAAATCTCCAAACCTGATTTTACCGTCATTGGGAAACGGCCCATAGAACGCAAATAACATCCCAAGGGCTACAAATTTTCAACTCGTAGATTTTGCTACAAACTTGCAGCCAACCTGCTTGATATGTTGTATCTGAATGATGTGATCAGTGCAGGCCAATACACAGTTGGAGCTGCATTTCGATTCAACTATCGTTCACATACTCATGTGCCTATTCAGGCATTTCTCGAAGCGTTTCAACAAGAGACTCAACCACTTGGTTGGGCTCTTTTTTTATTTTATTTTCTCTGCCAGAAAGATAAAGATGCAGAGAGCATGATGAGACCAGGCAGTATTAATATCCACGTCGAATATCCACCTGATTTAGCAATGGTTGTTTCTGTTGCATCCGTCGATAGTTTTCAACGATCTGTGGAGCCACAGAAACAGGATGGGTCAAGCTAGCAATGTGGGGAGTTATCGTAATTTTTGGATGACTCCAAAAGGGATGATCCTGGGCTAAGGGTTCTTGACGAAACACATCCAGGCAAGCGCCAGAAAGATGATTTTCATTTAGCAGTGAGAGTAACTCTCCCTCAACTAAATGATGACCTCGGGCCACGTTAATAAGGTAGGCTCCCTTGGGAAGCTGGAGCAACGTCTTTGTATTGAGAATATTTTCAGTTTCAGCGGTCAACGGCAATAAACAAACAAGAATTTCACTAGCTGCTAAAAAGTCCGATAGCTGTTGTTGCCCAGCAAAGACTTGCACATTGGCAATGGACTTGGGGCGACGTGACCAGCCGACCACCTGAAACCCTACCTGGACCAGGCGAGTGGCTACAGTGCTCCCAATTTGCCCAAGACCCATGACACCAACGGTGACGTCATCTACATTACGTGGTGGCAGGGGCTGCCACTGTTGCTGTTGTTGGTGTTGAGCATAGTCAGGAAACTGACGCACATGGTTGAGGGTGGCCGCTAAAACATAGTCTCCCATCTGGCTCACCAGCCTTGGATCAACCATGCGCACTACGATCATCTGCGCAGAAATGGAACCATCTTGCAAAAGATTATCCACCCCTGCCCCCATGGAAGAAATCACCTTGAGGTTGGGATATTGGGAAAAAATGCCCTGGGGTTGAGCCCAAACAAGGGCAAATGTGACATCAGCTTTATCCCCATCGTCAGGCCACACCCGCAGATCTATCTTTGGATCGATCGCTTGAATAGCAGCCACCCAAAGTGCAGGATCTTTAGTTGGACAAATCAGACTCAGAGTCATGGCAGCCTTGCTGTTGGTCTACATTATCGTTAACGATTAATTGTAGAAGCACAAATGATGCCACCCTCCTAAAAAGATTAGCCAGATGGCTACAACTATCCAATGCAATCCCACCACAGTCCACAGAGAACCGGTATTTACATAAAGCGCCACACAGCTTAGCCCCAACAGAGCAGTTAATCCAATAAACAGGGGTCGACTAAATAATGCCACTAGATGACTTCTAAACAAGATTGCCTGAAGGGGATGACTAATGCTAAAGAGTGCCATGCTTAACACCGCCCACAAAAGTAATGTGGTGGATAAAACCCCTTCAGTAGGATGGGGTAACAGTAATACTCGAAACAGTAGTTCTTCTATGAGGGCAGGGACAACAAGAGCGCGTAGCAGCCGTAAAACTAGTTGCCCAGGGGGCACACGACCCAAAATGTTTTGCAACGACAACAGTTTGCCCCATAGCCCCAGCGGGATAGCGATCGCACCATAACCAACAGCTACAGCTAATGTCATCAACCAATCACTGAAACTAGGCACTCTTAGAGCTTCAATCAGGCGAGAAAATGCTGTCGGGATAAAAAAGTATTGACCAAATAATTCCGTAGGAGCTAAGGGCAGAATTGTTGGATCGTTGCCTCCAATCTGATTGGTTCTCAGAAACCGTAGTGTGGCCCCTTGCCCATAAAAGATGATGGCCAGATGATCGTAGGCCACCCGAGGGATAATCGTACGCCAACTAAGCAGCTGAGTGATTAGATTATTTTTGCGATCGAGGGACTGATCGCGTGTACCGGCTAAAACTTCAGAATTCTGCTGCCAGTCCGGTCGCACAATGCCGACGGGCACCAGCGCATTTTCTAACCGTTTCCCTAAAACGGCCAGTGGTTGCAGCTGTTGGGGATCAACCGGCGGTTGATGGCGCACCTGGGTTTCAATTTGCTTAATGGTTTTATAGAGAGCCTGGCTAGAATCTTGAATACAGGATTGGGCAGGCGTCACCACGGCAGCGCCGGTCCCATCCCCAACTCGATAGCGGGCAGTCATAATCTGTAGTTGCTGCGCCAGCATCGCCAAAGGCTGAATGCTGGCCCCTGCCTGGCCATAATCCTGGGTTAATGTATCAAGCCTGACGATGACATCAGAAACAGGACGTGTGCCCATCCAGCCCCGTTGGAGATTGCCCATGTACTCTTCCCAGCTGAGTTTGCCAGACACAATCCCATTGGGGTTATGGGCATAGACCTGATGATAATGAATGTTAAATCGTAGCTTTTGCGTGATGGCATCACGCACCACGGTGGCAATGCCGTAGGAGAAATGTCCCGTTACTGTACCCACCACCGGAGGCTTTTCTGCTCGCTCGCCACCAATACCGCCAAAAATATGCAGCACTAAGCCCTGATCGCCCTCCTGCCAATCGGTTTGGCCTAGTTGTACAGTTTCGATGGTGCCTTTGCGATCGCGAGTCCGTCGCCAGTTACCAAAGTTGATATAGTTCAGTCCATCATCAGGGGCCGTAATTGTGGCATCGGGCTCCAACTCAAACAGGGCACGGGGAGCCAGGGCCTGCACCATAAATTGCCCTTGCCCGTTGGGGCTGCCATAAACATACCAACCACGTTCACCCGCAGGTGATTGTTCTAGCTGTTTCAGGCTAAACTGCCGTACCCCATTAACAGCCGGAACCTCTGGCAAATAAATAGCATCTAACGCCCCATCGAATTCCTGGGAATCTGGATTATAGTGGCGTACCTGAAACTGCCAACAGACTGCGGGGCATGTGGTTTTCACCGCCGCAGCGGATGCTATTTTGACTAAACCATAAAATCGCTCAGCTATTTGAGTTGGCTCTTGAGCAATGGTGAGACCATCTTCCTTTCGCCTGACGCCTGCTAGAGACACCAGTACATCATCCTGAGGGCGGGCCCCTGCTAAGGACTGCAATGGCCCCACAGTTTTCCAACCATCAAGCCTTTGGGGATGTACGTTACCCGCTTGCTGGCTTTCATCGGCCTCAGAGCTAAAGCGGAGATCCCGACTGACCAAGTTGACATAGGCAGCCAGACTGGCATCAGCTTGCCAGGTTAAGGCAACGGTTTGTCCGACCAAGTCCTGATCAGACGATGGCGTGTGGAGTAACTCTATCCAGGCCCAGTCTCCCGGTTTGGCTTCAACTTCGTCTAATTGGGGCAAAACCAAGCGCCCTATCCAGTCAGCCACTGGCTGATAATGCTCGGGGGGTTTAGCCACCTCTATGGAACTGGGGAGAGCGTTGGTCAGAATGTCATAGTTAGACAGCCGCTGCACGGTCTCTGCTCTAGTACAACCTGAGACACCCAGCAAGATAACCAGGGCCATGCTGAGCCCTAGGCTCCATGAGCCTATCCAAAGATGCGATAGTCCTCGCCAAAACCGTAAATTTACAGGCACATTTGGGCTCCCGTACACTGTTGCCTAGGAGTACATAACTATAGAACGCCTTTCCTTACGATTTCTAGGTTTAGGCTGATAAGCACTATCCCTCAATACTCTGCACCGCATTAGCATGCTTCATACAGGTGCTTCTTATACGGGCTACTAATACAACAAGCAGGCAGTGGGGAAAATCAGGTATTCGATAAACAATAATTTCCAGATGAATTGGTAATACTCTCTGTGACTCATATAGGCACTGCTAGCATTACCAGACTCTAGCTGCACTTGACGGCTCAGATACCAGAAATAACCCAGTGCCAAGCCATGGGTGACCGCTAAAAATTCAGTATTGATGGCCGAAATCAATGGCGCGGTCAGAATGAGGCTAATGTAACAAACCGTGAGCAGCCACCAGACACTCCGCAATATCTTGGCTATTCTCCAATCGTCGATAACATAGGATGCGTCTTGCAATTTTTTTAGTAGTGCGATCGCACTACTAAACAGCAACACCACCAGCGTCAACACCCATACCCGACCAGGTACCTGGGGCAGCAATCCCAGCTGGCTTGCCACATGCAAATAGATCCCTAAATTCACCACTGCCCCCCTCACCAACAGGGTGCAAAATGAAGCCAGCAGAGGGAATCGTTTTAATCGCAGCGGGGGCAGTGAATAGGCTGTACCAATCGCTAGACTGAGCCAAACAGTAACCATTAAATAAAGGCTCTGGGATAACACTGCCAGCAAGATGGCACCGCTACAGGCAATGCCCACTAGCATCTTGGCCTGGGCAGACGAAAACTCTCCTGTTGCGATGGGCAGATAAGGTTTCTCGACATGATCAGCGGCAACATCTTCAATCTGATTGAGACCAACAATGTAAATATTGGTACACATACAAACCAACCAAGTCAGCCAGAGAGCACTGATCCCCTGCCACACATCAAATGTCCCAGGTGATAGCCCTGCCGGGTGGCGAGTTGCCCAGGCAATGCCAAACAACCCCAATACGCTCAGGCTAGTGCCCACAATCGTATGGGGTCGAGAAAACTTCCAAAACGCCCGCAACCATGGGATAGGACTTTGCAATAGATTTAGAGATGGAGGACTAAGTGCAGATTTAGTCATCGGCATTATGGGGAACCTCTCAAATCACCATGCCGAGTTTTCCCGAGACCGTCAACAGATTCCGAGCATTGTTGAAATGCTTAATAGATCTGCTAAACATTTGTATCTTCCTAGGCAGAGGGCTCTCATTTTTATTGTTTGCAGGAGCGTTCCATAGAATGCCTCTAAAACATTCCGTTACGTCGACCGCCCTTTCAGTTCATCCACATCCAATAGGCTCACAATCACCCCAGCAATAGGAATTGCCAGAAACACCCCCAGTAACCCCGCTACTCGTACGCCAACAAGCAGGGCAAAAAACATGACCACCGGATTAATATTCAGAGAGTCTCGCATCACATGGGGTAACAACATATTCTCTTCGACTTGTTGTAACAAAATACACACCACAATGGATTGCACAGCCATACCCAATCCTTGTGACAACAACAACAACCCTATTAATCCCACCCCCAATGTGGCACCAATGCCAGGTATCAGGTCAAAAAGCCCCGCAATAACGGCTAAAACCAGGGCATAGGGAATCTTCAGCAGCAAAAAAACAACAAACGTAGACACTGCAAAAAAGATGGACAACAGCAGTCGTCCCCAAAAAAATCCAAGAAGATTTTGCTGAATGGTTAAGGTTAATCGCTTCTGCTGGTTGGCAGGGACCGCCTTTAAAGTCCATCGCCATAGGCGAGGGCCATCTAGCATCATAAAAAAAGTCACCACAGCAATGAGAATTGCATTGATGAAATTTTCCAGCAGTGTCTGCACCAACCCCAAGCCAGATCCCAATAGGTTAGTTGCTTGCTGCTGTAGCTGTTCTCCCAGGGCTTGCAGATCTACCTGCACATTCCACTGCCGTAGTGCAGTTTCAACAAATTCTATGATCGGCAGCAAAGCATTGAGAAAATCAGTGCCATTTTCTAGCAAATTTTGGCCTTGAGCAATCACGGCTAACGCCAGGGTGGTTGTCATACCACCAACCAGTATCAAAGCCACCATAAACACCCCAAAGACAGCCATGCCATGGGGTAAAAAGCGGCGACACCATCGCACCGGATAACTGAGCAAAAACGCTAAAACCGTGGAAATCACAAAAATGACCACCACGATTTCAAAATACGTCAATAGCTGCAATACGCCCCAGCCACTCGCTAAAAGCAGGAGAAATCGCACAAGCACCGAATTGTCTAGCTGAGCCAAAACGGCCTGTATTGTCTCCAGCGAGGGCTTTGTCTGCGGGTTAAGTCGAGGAGCCACTATTACTATTGGTGTCCGCTACTTGCAAAATCTCTTGGACTAAAACATAGGGCTGAACAATGAGAGACTGCAACCGATTGGGAGGGCCATCCACACCCCAAGTCTGTAGTTGCTCCCTGGAAGGTTTGGTAATTAGCTGCTCACCAATCCAGCGTTGCACAAACTGTACATTGTCATTGGTCAAGGCCATGCCCACTTCCACTAGATCAAGCTGAGGATCTACAAAGACAACCGTATCACGGGCAATATGAGGTTTTAGCCAATTCCACTCGGTAGGACCCACCATATTCGCTAGGTCTTGTCTTAAGTCTTGGGTCATTTTATGGCTCCGCTGGACAGTGGTAGGTCAAAAAACTATCACTCTGATTGAAGAATTATTGTAACCTTTGCATCACCGCCCAAGATCGTGCATGGCATGGATGCGATCGCAACAATAGTCGGTCAAAGTCCGTAGCGCCGCCTTATCCTTGGTAGACTCTGGCGGTGCAATGGACGGGCCAATGCGCACAGTCACCGGTAAAGGCTTGGGAAATTTGCCCCCCCGGGGCAAAATGCGATGGGTTCCCCATAGACTGACGGGCACTAACGGCACTTGAGCCTTAGCAGCAATCATTGCCGCCCCCAGTTTTGGCTCCGGGATACGGCCATCACGGGTGCGGGTTCCCTGTAGAAATACACCCACGGCCCACCCTTTTTCCAGCTGTTGCAAGGCCGCCTGAATCGCCCCACGAGCTGACCCACCACGCTTTACTGGATAAGCCCCATAGGCACGAATTGCAGGCGCTAAAACCGGCACCTTAAACAACTCTTGCTTCGCCATATACGAAACGGGACGGCGCACGCAGGAGGACACAATCGGTGGATCAAAGTCACTGGCATGGTTAGCCACCACCAGCACCGGGCCTGTTTTGGGCATATTTTCTGCACCATAGATGCGTCCACGAAAATAGCCCCTCAGCATTGGATTAACCACCGACCACTTAAACAGGTAGTAAAGCAGCAAACTGAGTCTAGGTTCCCGCTGTCGTGGGTGATGATTCACTGGCTTCAAAACGCTTCAACCTGCTCTAAAGTACCGATGTTTTTCAGCCCTAAGCTGCGGCAAGTACGCTTGATCAAGCCGGTAAGGACTTTCCCTGGCCCCACTTCAACAACAGTGTCTATGCCCTGGTCAGGCAGACTCAGGGAGATTTCACGCCAGCGTACCGAGCCCGTCATCTGCTGCATCAGACGCTTTTTCAACAGGTCTCCATCGGTGGTTGGTGTGGGATCCACATTGGAGAGCACGGGAACACTGGCATCTTTGAAGGGCACATCAGCCAGTATCTGATCAAACTCATGGGCAGCAGGGGCCATCAACGGAGAATGAAAGGCTCCCCCCACATTAAGCTTGACGGCCCGCTTCACCTTAATGCCGTGCATAATGGCTTCAACTGCCTGGGGACTGCCTGAAATCACCACCTGGCCAGGATTATTATCATTGGCCAGTACCACGCCTTCGGTCAGCGCCAGTTTCTCCTCCAGTTCCTGGCGCTGAAACCCCATCAGAGCAGCCATCGCCCCATCGTCAGCCTGGGCCATCAATTCTGAGCGCCGCTTCACCAGACAGAGACCGGTAATAAAATCAAACACCCCAGCTGCGTAAAGGGCAGAATACTCTCCCAGACTATGGCCAGCTGTCATGTCAGGGTGATGGCCTTTTTCCCCCAACAGATCTACTAAAATGCATTCAATCACATAAAGACAGGGTTGGGTATACAGGGTGTTGGCCTGCTGAAATTCCTCACTTTGCGATTGGCCCAATACTGACCAACCCAAAACATCTTCAGCCTCTGCCAATCTGTCTTTGGCCACATCGACCAAATCATTACCCATACCTACAGACTGGGACCCTTGCCCCGGAAATACCCACACGGTCTTTGTCATTGTTATTAGCGTATTCGTCCGTTCTTCAATGTCTCAGTAAATGACGCATTCGAAAAGGGTAGGCAAGCAGCCGATAACGCAGGGTGGGCGTCGTCTGCCGCACCTTGCAAATCTTATAGCCCCCATTCCAGCAAGGCTGCACCCCAGGTTAAACCTGCGCCAAAACCAGATATTGCAATTTTGTGGCCAGACTTGACATTACCGGTGCGCACCCATTCATCTAACGCAATGGGAATCGAGGCAGCAGATGTATTGCCGTGCTTGGCCATATTGCTAACCACCCGATCGTTCGGCAGCTTTAGTCGTTTCGCAACGGCGTCTAAAATACGCTGGTTGGCCTGGTGTAAGATCAGCCAGTCAATGTCGTCAGCCGCTAGGCCTGCATGGAACAGGGTCTTTTCTAAAACCTCTGGCACTCGACTAACAGCAAAACGGTAGACTTCACGGCCATTCATTGTAATGGTCTTAAATGTCCCCTGTTGGCTGGTAACACCATCCATTAGAGCGTTCGATTCAGGCTGATAGGCGAGGCGCAAACAACCGTTCATCGAGCCATCGCTGTGCATTTCAAAGCCCAGTAAACGGTCGCGATCGCACGCCTGCATCACAACGGCTCCGGCTCCATCGCCAAACAGTACACAGGTAGTCCGATCTTGCCAGTCGACCCAACGGCTCAACAAGTCAGCACCAATAACCACAACATTTTGGTAAGTACCGGTGCGAATAAACTGAGCGGCGGTGACGATACCAAACACAAACCCTGAACAAGCTGCCGTCAGGTCAAAGGCAACGGCACGATTTGCTCCAATGGCCGCCTGTACCTGACAGGCAGTACCAAACAAATCGTCAGGGGTGGAGGTGGCCAGGATGATTAAATCAATGTCGTCAGGGGCGAGATTAGCGGCTGCGATCGCAGCTTGAGCAGCTTGAGCAGCCAACTCAGTCAGCGACTCGTTCATGCTAGCCAGATGACGCTGGCGAATGCCTGTGCGGGTAGAAATCCACTCGTCAGAGGTTTCAACCATTTGACTGAGCATATCGTTACTCAGCACTGTCTCAACCTGAGCACTACCGCTGCCAATAAAGGCCACACCGGCCTCACCTTTTATCATTAGTTTCTAGTCTCCGTTGGTCACTGATGCAGCAACCTTTTGGTACTGCCCCTGGATATGCCCAATCACACCGTTATCGACAGCCTCTTTAGACAGACGAATAGCATTAAATATGGAAGGTGCGTTAGAGCTACCATGACTAATTACAGCCACACCGTTAACCCCTAACAACAAAGCACCACCATGCTCAGCGTGATCGAGACGTTGTTTAATACGCTTGAGATTGCCTTTGAGAATCAGCACTCCCAGCTTTCCTAAAATACCGCGTGGTAGTTCCTCTCGGAGAATATTGACAGCAACCTCACCAACGGCCTCAGCAAATTTCAGTAATACATTGCCAACAAAACCATCGCAGACAATCACATCAAAATTGCCTGAAAGGACGTCTCGCCCTTCGGCATTGCCCACAAAATTGATAGTCGTTGAATCGAGCAGGGCCTGATGCACTTGCACAGCAACATCGTTACCCTTACTGGGCTCTTCACCAATATTGAGCAAACCAACCCGAGGATTTTTCGCCCCAAAGGCATACTCGGAGTAAACACTACCCATAAGAGCAAATTGCTCTAAAAATTTGGGTCGACAGTCAACATTGGCACCCACATCCAAAATTAAAACCGGCTTGCCAGCCACCACCGTGGGAAAGACTGCACCAATAGCAGGTCTGTCAATCCCCTTAATCCGACCTAGACGCAAAAGGGCAGCTGCCATAGCTGCCCCAGAATGACCTGCTGACACAACAGCATCAGCACGACCTTTCTTCACCATATCCATGGCGACATTGATCGATGCATTACGCTTTTTGCGTAGAGCGCTAAGTGGCTCCTCATGCATCTCAATCGTGCCCTCAGATGGCACAATCTCAATCCGACTTAAGCTGTCGGGGTTAGCCACAGAAGCCCTAATTTGGTCAGGATTACCGACAAGCAAGATTTCAACATCTAGCTCTTCCCTTGCCCTAATAGCTCCAGCAACGATTTCGGCAGGTGCATAATCGCCCCCCATTGCATCAACTGCGATCCGCGCTTGAGTTAAGCCCATCGAATTGAATCTATAGAAACTTTAAGAAATTCTATCAGACTGAAACCGAGTGAAAATCCACAACTACAGTTTTCTGACAAAAGCTCAACCCCAAGCTTCCAAATATTCGGGCATTAACCCCATATACAGATACATCCCCAGAGACACAAATCATTTCAGCCAATTAGCTGATCTGATGGAGACTACTCTTCGCCAGGCTCAACAATTCGCTGGAAAAGGTACCCCGTTCCCCGTGCTGTCAAAATCAACTCAGGATTGCTGGGGTCATCTTCCAACTTCGCCCGCAATCTGGAGATATGGACATCCACCACACGAGTATCCACATGACGCTCAGGCGTATAGCCCCAAACTTCTTGCAAAATCTCGGAGCGAGAAAAGGGCTCACCAGAACGACTCACCAGGAGTTCCAGCAAACTAAACTCCATACCCGTTAGCCGGATACGCTCATCACCTTTGTATACCTGACGCTTATTGGTATCAATTCGAATATTGTTGATGGTGATCACACCAGAACTGGGGATACCAGAGGTACCAGTTTTCTCAACTCGGCGCAATACAGAACGGATTCTAGCCTCCAACTCTTTGGGGGAGAAAGGTTTCACCACATAGTCATCAGCACCCAATTCTAAGCCAGTAATACGATCCGCCACATCCCCCAGCGCCGTCAACATAATGATTGGGATGTCAGATTCCTTGCGTAACTCTTGACAAACGCCATAGCCATCGAGCTTGGGCATCATCACATCAAGAACAACTAGATCAGGAATTTCATGCCGGAAAGTGTCTAACGCTTCTTCGCCATCCGCCGCAGTTACGACATCGTAGCCAATCATCGAAAGGCGGGTTTCCAGGATACGACGAATACTGGCTTCGTCATCGACAACCAAGATTTTCTCTTTTACGCTTTCCAAAGTTTCTTGAACTCCTACATAACGGCGACGGCAGAAGACTTCGACCGTTGAAGGGCAGAGCATATGGCTCAAACCCTTGAAAAACCGACAAATTCATCAACTGTTAGGTGTCTCAAAAAAGATCGAAACCCATCAGTAATTGAAGGACTCCTGATTAAAGCTTTAATTAGAGCTTATTTAAGATACCTAACATTGTATTGCGTTTTTCAAGCCATCACCTTTTGTTGCTGAGGTTTTCAACGTTTCTTAAGGTTGTTCTCCAACAGTCAAAATTTGTAGAGTATATTATCGGTGATTTTTTCGTTAACAAGTTTTGCACAGATTTACTTAAAGTTGTTCGTCCGTCTCTAAGCATCTATACCCTGGATCCATTGGGTTTTTAGCCCCTGCCAATGTTTACCATATATCTATAGTTCATTTGTTTCAATAACAGGCATGGCTAAAACTCGCTCGATTTACGTATGCAATGAATGCGGCGCAGAATCGCGGCAGTATTTTGGCAAATGTGCCGTGTGTGGCAGCTGGAATTCCCTGGTGGAACAGGTAGTAGAGCCTGCATCTAGCAAAAGCCGCCCAGGGCATCGCAGTACCACCAGCAAACGAGGAGAGACTAAACCTCGTCTCTCTAAAACGTTTAACCAAATTGCCGATCACCCTCAAACGCGTATTACCTCTGGCTATGGCGAGCTTGACCGGGTGTTAGGGGGGGGCATTGTGCCGGGTTCTTTGGTACTGGTGGGCGGCGACCCTGGCATCGGTAAATCTACACTGTTATTGCAAACTGCCAATCAATTGTCAGCGCGGACGGCGGTCTTATATGTATGTGCTGAGGAATCGGGGCAGCAGGTGAAGTTGAGATCGCAACGCCTCGGCATCGCGGCTAATCAGGGAAAAACATCGGATAAAGTGGGCAGTGTCCAGCCGACAACTCAAAATTCCTCAGAATCGCTATATCTCCTGCCAGAAACCGATTTGGACACCATCCTTTCAGAACTGGAATCCCTACGGCCTCGGGTTGCCGTCATCGATAGTATTCAGGCATTGTTCTACAACCAACTCACCTCTGCACCGGGGTCAGTATCCCAGGTACGGGAATGTACTTCGGCGCTGATGCAGCTGGCCAAACGAGAAAATATCACGCTGTTTATCGTCGGTCATGTCACCAAAGAAGGGGCAATTGCTGGCCCTAAGGTGCTAGAGCACCTGGTAGACACAGTGTTGTACTTTGAAGGCGATCGGTTTGCAAGCCATCGACTGCTGCGGTCGGTCAAAAACCGCTTTGGGGCTACCCATGAGCTGGGGGTCTTTGAAATGGTCTCCCAGGGGTTAGAGGAAGTTCCCAACCCATCTGCTCTATTTATGGGAAATCGAGATGAACAGGTGCCAGGAATTTCCACAATTGTGGCCTGTGAGGGTTCACGGCCTCTAGTGGTGGAGCTTCAGTCCTTGGTAAGTCCCACCAGCTATAGCTCACCTCGGCGTTCGACCACCGGGATTGAATACAATCGCTTGCTACAGATTCTAGCCGTGCTAGAGAAACGGGTGGGGATTCCACTGTCTAAGCTGGATGCCTATGTGGCTTCGTCAGGTGGGTTGAGTGTCGGAGAACCGGCGGCAGATTTGGGAATTGCCATTGCCGTTGCTGCTAGTTTTCGCGATCGCATCGTCGATCCTGAGTTAGTCCTCATTGGAGAAGTGGGTCTTGGCGGTCAAGTACGCCCCGTTGCCCAAATGGAATTACGCCTCAAAGAAGCCGCCAAACTAGGATTTAAACGAGCATTAGTCCCTAAAGGCCAGAAAATACCAGGGTTGAACATGGAGATCACTGAAGTGGGCAGAGTAGTAGATGCGATCGCCACTGCCCTCGCATTTCAAGTTGATACAGACGAGTGAGCCATTGATCTCTGCCCCATGGATTTATTTTCAGATTTTCTTCAGCGGCTTAGCCAACTGTTCAACACCAAGCTAGTGGTGTTAGGCAACACCACCATCACACCCAAGCTAATCGTCAGCCTCTGCATTTGGCTAACCGTGATTTTCTTCACCATTGGGTTAGTCAAACGTGTCCTCAAACGGCATCTATTAGCAGGCATTGACGCCAATAACCGCGAGGCAATCGCCACCTTAGTGAGCTATGCAGTCGGTGTCATCGCCATTTTCATCGCCATTCAATACACGGGCATCAACTTAAGCTCCCTGGGCATTATTCTGGGCGGCTTAGGCGTTGGTATTGGGTTTGGTCTACAGCACATTGCGGATGACTTTATCAGCGGTCTGATCATGCTGTTTGAGCGCACCCTAAAGGTCAATGATCTCATTGAACTCGATGACCACCGCTTTCAAGGTTTAGTGGGTCGCATTATTGAAGTCAATCTTCGATCCACCATTATTCGCACCCTCGATGATGGCGATGTCGTCATTCCCAATAACCAGCTGATCAAAAATCGAGTTCTAAATTGGAGCTACAACACCTCCATTGCCCGTCTCAAAATTCCAGTAGGGGTGTCCTACGACAGCGACCCTATCTTGGTGACTGAACTGTTGCTAAAATCCGCCCACATGGAGCCGGCAGTGTGCAGTAAACCGATGCCCAAAGCCATGTTTCTATCCTTTGGCGAAGATGCCCTCGAATTTGAGTTATGGGTTTGGGTGGATGTGAATAAGCGATTCAACGTGCAAAGCTCGCTCCATTTCACCATTGAATATAATTTACGCCAGCACAATGTTGAAATTGCCTTCCCCCAGCGAGATGTATGGATTCGAAACTTAGCCCCCCAAAACAATGGGGATAGCAAGCCGCCCTTCTTTAATCGACAAATTGCCCTAGAGCATCGCCCTGTTGTCTCACCCACCCCCATCACCCTAAAAGACATGCTGCGCCAGGTGAGCTACTTTGCTAACTTTAACGACCTAGAAATTCGACAACTCATTGAGATTGGCCATCGTCAGCGTAGCCATGCCGGTACCACTCTGTTTCATGAAGGAGATTCTGGCAATTCGTTTTACATTTTGCTGGAGGGCAAAGTCGACATCTTAGCTGAAAAACTCAACCGTCATCTCGCCACCCTTGGACCAGGACAATTTTTTGGTGAAGTTGCATTGCTGTTGGGGGTACCCCGCACCGCCATGGCACGAGTTTCTGAAGACGCCCTGCTATTCGTTATTAATCAGCCTAGTTTCTCTGATTTACTGCGGCGATATCCCGACCTCTCAAACCAAGTGGTGCAAGCCATGGCACACCATCGAGACGAACTTGCAAAACGCCAACGGGAAATGCGATCGCTCAACTTAGTTGACTCCAGCGAGGACGATGCTAATCCCGTAATCTGGGCTAGAAAGCGTTTGAAACGAATGTTTGATTTGTAGTCAATTTCCCATCAGCGACTTAATTTAATTTTTGCTGTCACATACCAGGGCCACTGATAATGTTCAGCAATTAGCCACAGCACAATAGTGGCATGAGCCAACAGGGTAATTACCGTCCAAACAATAGAAAACTGATTCAGCCCAGCACCATCAATCGGTGGAAACATATAGTTCGACACCATTATCAGCAAGGCGGGCAAACAAGCAATAGCCAGGGCAAAACTCCAGACAACAGCTGTCACATGGCCATCAGAGTGACGGTTATGACGCCATCGATCCCCCGTCCAAAACCAAACCATAGGCTGAACGTTGTCCACCATTTGAACAGACTGAGCTTCTAAGTTAGCCGAGAAAATATGTCGACAAAAGTTACAGGCAAATGCTTCTGTCAATGTCAGCTCTGACAATTCACCATGACCACAAACCGGGCATTTGTAGGTGTCATGATAGTTTAGTGTACGCAGCGAGTTGTCAGACGGTGGGTTGAAAGTTGACAAAGGATAGCGCTGGTAGCTCATGAAATGCATACGAATGGATCAACATTTCCCTAACGTATGCGTTTTCGACGAGGTCCGAATCGAATGCGCTGCTTTTCTTAACACAGCACCCATCGTCTAAGCAATATGCCTTAACACGATGGCCCTAATGAACAGCTATTGACCCAAGCATTAGCCCTGAGCACCGCCCCAAATCAACGATGGGCATATCGCTAAAATTACTGGCAGCCCATAGCTTTGAGCTGTAATAGCAAAGCATCTGCCTCGGCTTGTAAGTGCAAGATTTCAACCTGAATGTCCGGCTGATACGGGTAAGATTTTAATTCAGCGAGGTAGATTTTTTTATCGTCAGACGCTGGCTGAGTCTCGCGGGTAGAAGCGCTTTTACTCGGCACAGACTCAGAAATCGCCTTGGTTTTAGAAACAGTTTTCATAATTATGTCGCTAGTAAGAACTACTCAGCGAAGTAGCATCGGAATTTTAACCCAAAAGTTCCCACCATAACTTAATCAAAAGATACCAATATTTAATCTATCCCTTGATATTTCCTATGCATAACGCATTGGCTAGACCTTAAGTCACCCAGTAAAAGCCTGAGTATCCTTTTACACAAAGGGTTATGGGCTTTGGGGACTATGAAGCTAAAAATTCCACACCAAGAAATATTATGGTCATCCAGGTTTTAGTGTGGGTTGACCACAGCTGCACATTGCCCCCAAGAACATCCACCGTATCGCTAATGGGCTTTCTAGGGGGGCTCCAGACACGGCTGTGGCTGCGCTAGCAGGCCCGTTATGCAGGACCGATATTAGCACACCGGTAAAGGGATAAATCTGAGCTAGGCCAAATACGCCTGCACATGCCAGAGGGATCATTAAACCGATGGTTGTCGAGGATGACAGGACCAGAATTCAGCAAGCATCCCACAAAGACAACACTGAACTACGGTATGGCTAAATTCTTTTGAGGTTGACTCTGTAGGGACATAGAGTCAATCTTCTGTTTTAAACAGATGAACGACAGGTTAATACGTGTTTGAACTACTCTGTAGAATCTAACGATTCATCGCTCTGGGACGTTTGATCTTTAGCTAACAAGTCAATGGTATCTCCAAGGGCTGTGGTCAAGCTTTGGCGAGTTTCTTCGTGGGCTACCTGCTCAGCTTTAAGGGTACTGGACAGCTGAGCACATCGGGTCAGAGCCTGAGTTAACTGCGATCGCAACTCATCTACCGACTCCAGATGTTCAACCTGGGCCAACGCCTTTTGCAAATCACGAGAGACTTCACCGTCAGCAGGTGACTGTTTTAAATTTTCTAATTCATTGGCCAATACCCGAATCCGTGTTTGACTTCTCTCAGCATCGTTACGACGCTGCTCGGATTCTGACTCATACAACCTTCGCCAGTTAGCTGCACTAGCATAGGCCTGATCACGCTCTTGATTTAGAACATTCAATTGCTGCTGTAATGTCTGAATCTCCGCTAGCCACTGAGATACTTCGTTGACCATGGGCTCTGTCCGAGACAATTGGTTTACAGGATATAGCCTTTTTCTAAAAAATGTACAGGGTTCCTTAAATCTTGAATATAGAGGCAGGATCGTGCCATGGAACGCCCCTACCAAGCAAAAAAAGGCAGTGCTACGCACTGCCAGTACATATGGGGTTAAATCTGAGAGCAACTCAACTGTATGACTGCTTATCCTAACGCAGCAGCACCCCCAACCACCTCAAGGATCTCTTGGGTAATGGCCGCCTGACGAGCTTTGTTATAGTCCAGAGTTAACGTCTTAACTAACTCACTAGCATTGTCACTGGCGTTGTTCATTGCAGTCATTCGAGCCGCAAGCTCACTCGCTGCGGACTCTTGCAGAGCTCGCAAGATCTGGTTATTCAGATACAGCGGTAACAGTGCATCCAAGATTTGAACCGGATCCTGTTCAAAGATCATATCTTGGGGTAACTGCACTTGCTGGGTCTCAACCGGTTCACGCTCTACCTTAAACTGTCCACCGCGAGTCGTTAGGCGAAAGATCTCATCTTCCTTATCCAGACCTTCGGGGTCCAGAGGCAATAACGTCTGAGTGACAGGACGAGAACTAACCAAGGATACAAACCTTGTATAAATCAACTCTACTCGGTCTACCTCTTCAGATAAGAACAGCGACAAAGCCTTATCGGCAATACTAGAGGCCTCTTCCGCTGTCGGAATCTGCTCCAGGCCATCGAAAGTTGAATCAATGGGGTAATCACGATTCTGAAAATACTGAATCGCCTTACGACCAATCAACACCATCTGATAACCAATACCTGCAGCCTTGAGTTCCTTCGCACGGGTCTCAGCACGACGAATAATATTGGCATTGTAGCCACCGCAAAGACCACGATCGGCAGACACAACAACCAAAGCAACATTGCGAACGTCTCTAATTTGCAACAGGGGCAAGTTAGCATCTTCAAACTTTAATCGAGTCTGAAGGCCGTAAAACACCTGAGCTAAGCGATCGGCAAAAGGGCGGGTTGCTTCAACCTGTTCCTGGGCACGACGCACCTTCGCGGCGGCCACCAGGCGCATCGCTTCGGTAATTTTACGAGTGTTTTTGACCGATTTAATCCGGTCACGAATCAGTTTGAGATTAGGCATATATGTTGTTCTCAGCCTAATGTCCCTAGTTGACTGAATCAGTCAACCAGGGACAGGCCAACCTCCTCCTATGCTGCCATGAAGGACTGCTTGCACTCAGCAATCGCTTCACTTGCCAATTCCTTAACCTTGTCAGTTAGTTTCTTACCTTCGTTGATTTCCTTAACCAACTCAGGCTTGCTGGTATTGATGTAGTTGCATAGCTCAGCAACTAAAGGAGCAACCTTCTCCACCGGTACATCATCAAACAGACCATTAATGCCGCCATAGACGACGGTTACCTGCTCGTGCAAGGACCGAGGAGCGTATTGAGACTGTTTTAGAAGTTCTCTTAGACGTACACCACGGGCTAGCTGAGCTTGGGTAGCTGCATCTAAGTCAGACGCAAACTGGGCAAAGGCCTGTAGCTCGTCAAACTGAGCTAGCTCAAGCTTGAGTTTACCGGCGACTTTCTTCATTACCTTGGTCTGGGCTGCACCCCCGACTCGGGAGACTGAAATACCTGCATTAATGGCAGGACGTAGACCCGAGTTAAACAGGTCAGATGACAAGAAAATCTGACCGTCGGTAATGGAAATGACGTTGGTGGGAATATAGGCGGAAACGTCACCTGCCTGGGTTTCGATAATGGGCAGGGCTGTCATGCTACCTTCACCTAGCTCAGGGCTGAGCTTAGCTGCACGCTCTAGCAAACGAGAGTGGATGAAGAATACGTCTCCAGGATAGGCTTCACGACCGGGTGGACGACGTAGTAGCAAGGACATTTGACGATAGGCCTGGGCTTGCTTAGTCAGGTCATCGTAGATAATCAATGTCGCTTTACCCTGGTACATAAAGTACTCAGCTAGGGCTGCTCCAGTGTAGGGAGCTAAGAACTGCAGAGGGGCAGGGTCGTTAGCATTGGCGGAAACAACAATGGTGTAATCCATAGCGCCACGCTCTTCGAGCACGCCAACTACCTGGGCGACAGAAGCTGCCTTCTGACCAATGGCAACGTAGATACAAATAACGTCTTGGTCCGCCTGGTTAAGGATGGTGTCGATTGCGATCGCAGTCTTACCAGTCTGACGGTCACCAATAATAAGCTCACGCTGACCACGCCCCACAGGAATCATGGCGTCAATTGCGGTAATACCGGTTTGCATAGGCTCATAAACCGACTTCCGCGCAATGATGCCAGGTGCAGGTGCCTCTAGCAGACGGCTATCCGTGGTAGCGATATCACCCTTACCATCAATAGGACGGGCCAGGGCATCCACTACGCGACCTAGCATCGCATCGCCCACTGGGACCTCAGCAATCTTGCCAGTTGACTTAACAGTACTGCCTTCACTTAGGTTGCGACCGTCACCCATCAAAACCGCACCAACGTTGTCCTCTTCAAGGTTAAGGGCAATACCGACAGTGCCATCCTCAAACTCAAGCAGCTCACTCGCCATTGCTTGGTCCAGGCCGTAAATTCGGGCAATACCGTCACCTACCTGCAGCACAGTACCGACATTGGATACCTTGACATCCTGGTCATACTGCTCAATCTGCTGCTTAATAATGCTACTGATTTCGTCAGGTCTGATGCTTACCATTGGAGTTGCTCTACTAACTCAGATATCAACAAAAAATCATCTAAACAATGTTCGATATAAGATTGGTGCTAAAAACAAGCATTCTCAACCAAATCGAACTCTAACACTTGATAAACGCTCAAGTGCCAAACACCCTAGCGAGAAGAAGCGCTACTCAACTGAATGCTGATACGCCGCAGCTGACCCCGCAAACTGGCATCTATCACCTGGGAACCAACCTTGATAATCACCCCCCCTAACAGCTCTGGATCCAGAGCTGTCTTAAGCTCGACAGAACGAGCACCGGTCATAGCAATCACCTTCTGGCGAATCGAATCTTTCTGGGAATCAGAGAGCTCAATAGCAGAGGTAGCTTCAGCTAGAACAGTCTGATTAATTTCCCGCACTAATTCTTGATATCGCTCACAAATACGTCCTAAAAATGCGATGCGTCCCCGATCAACCAGCAACATAACAAAGTTCAGCATCGTCGGATGCAGTTGCTCTGATGCCACTTGGCGCAAAACATTCTTTTTAATATCAGGATTGATAATCGGATTCTCAAGTAGCTGGCTTAGTTCAGAAGATGCCGACAACAACTCAGTCAACGCATAAGAGTCCTGACTAAAGCGATCAACCAAATCACCGTCTTGTGCAACAGACAACAATGCCTGAGCGTAAGGAGCAACCAAGCCCTCAATCACTACACTATCTTTCACAAGCTACCCCCCAAAAGACCAATACTCTGATCAATTAGCCTTTGCTGAAGCCCGTCATCCACCTGGGAGCGTAATTGCGACTCCACCTTCTCAACAGCAAGGGCCGAGATGCGCTGACGCAACTCAAGCACCACACGATCCCTTTGGGAAGAAAGGTCTCGAGCAGCCTCATCCTTCATTCGCTGAACATCCTTGGACGCCTGAGCTAGGATATTATCTTTGGCTACCTTAGCGGCGGCCTCACCATCAGATTTAATCTGAACAGCCGTTGCCTGAGCCTCGGCCAAATTTTTCTGCTGCTCACCCAGCGCCTTAGAAGCTTCCTTCAACCGTTTTTCAGCATCTTGAATGGCCGCCTCAATGCTGGAGCGACGCTCAGCCATGATGGAGCCTAAAAAGCTTCGTCCGAAGTAAACAATTAGGGCAATCAGAATAGAAAGATTAACAAGGTTGGTTTCTAAAATATCGAAATTTAAACCAAACCCACTCTCTTCTGTCGCCAGTAGCCAAAAATTTTCAACCATAGCTATCACTGCGCGCCAATAATCCCTTTATAAATGCAGCTTCTCAAACTCAAGCGAGTCAGAAGGACAAAATAATTCAGCCTAAGCAGCCGAAGCACCCAAAAGCTTGCCTAAAATCTGTTGACTCAGAGAATCAACTTGCCCCTCAAGAGCCTGCAAAGCCTCCTGTTTCTGCTGATCCAACTCCCTCTGAACCTGCTCACGCTGCTGCTGCGCATCTGCCTGAGCCTGAGCGATCTGTTTATCAACAGTCTCTTTTGCTTCTGCCTGGGCCTGAGCAATTAACTGCTGAGCCTGTCTCCGACTGTCGGCCAACTCCTGATCGTATTGCTTAGCAAGCTTTTCAGCTGCCTCTAAATACTCTGCAGCAGAGGACTTACTAGTTCGAATATAGCCATCACGATCATCAAGCGTCTTTGAAATCGGCTTGAAAAAAACTGCGTTCAGAAGAAACGTGAGTAACACAAATTGCAAAGCCATCAAAGGCAGCGTTGCGTCAAAATCAAACATTTTTCGATTTCCCTAAACCTGAGAACCCATCAACATTCAAAAAAGTTGAAGAAACAAATAGTTATTGGCCCAACTCAGGTGTAATCCAACACAATGTAGTTACTAGGGCGTTACCTGCAAAGGGTTCAATCCCTATGCGGACCATGAACACAGATAACGCCCCTAAAGCCAACCTTCTTTAAGCAAGGGGGTTTGCAAACAGAAGTACCAGAGAAATAACCAGACCGTAGATGGTAAGAGACTCCATAAATGCAAGAGTCAGCAGCAAAGTACCGCGAATTTTACCTTCTGCTTCGGGCTGACGAGCAATACCTTCGACAGCTTTACCAGAAGCATTACCCTGACCAATACCAGGGCCAATTGCGGCTAGGCCAACTGCTAGAGAAGCGGCGATAACTGAAGCAGAAGCAACTAACGGATCCATAATGTATTTCCTTTTCGGTATATACGAAACAAACAAGACTGAGAGTCAGTAAAAGCAAGTAAACAAAGCCACTTGCAGGTTAGAAGCGCTCTAGCAATAGGGGCTAAGCATGCTCCTCGTGACCTTCGTCACCATGCCCTTCCAAAGCCTCGTGAATATAGGCTGCCGCTAAAGTAGCAAACACCAATGCCTGGATGGCACTAGTAAACAGCCCCAACATCATAACGGGCAGGGGGACAAACAAAGGGACCAATAGCACCAGAACGGCAACTACAAGTTCATCTGCCAAGATATTTCCAAAGAGACGGAAGCTCAGTGAAAGTGGCTTGGTGAAGTCTTCAAGAATTGCGATCGGTAGCAAAATTGGAGTTGGCTCAATGTATTTCGCGAAATATCCTAAACCTCGCTTTTTAAATCCTGCATAAAAATATGCTAAGGACGTCAGTAAAGCCAGAGCAACCGTTGTATTGATATCACCGGTTGGAGCAGCAAGCTCTCCTTCAGGAATTTCAATTACATGCCAAGGGAGAAGTGCCCCCGACCAATTAGACACAAAGATAAACAGAAACAATGTGCCTACAAACGGCAGCCAAGGACGATATTCCTTTTCGCCGAGCTGATTCTTCGCAATGTCTCTGACAAACTCAAAGACATACTCCATCAGGTTCTGCATACCCTGAGGCACCCTTTGCATATTTCGGGTAGCCAGAACAGAAGCTATAAGAAGCAGTCCAATCACAAACCAAGAGGTCAAAAAGACCTGGCCATGGAGTTTAAGTCCTCCCAGATGCCAATAGAAGTGATGACCTACCTCTAGCTCCGCTAACGGCAACACATCAAAGTGCAGCAAACTTAGCATCTTAATTCAGGTTAGGTTGACCAAAAAGACAGTAGGCCAAATGATTAGCGGCTAATTCAGCCAGGGCAAAATCACAGACTGTTTAGGTCGTTGACAATGACTTGAGCATGTATGCGATGAGGGCAGCTTTGTAGGTTAGGAAACCTAAAAAAATTGGGACGATTTGCAATTGATCCACCTGGGATGCAACTACTATTAACCCAATAAAAAGAGCAAGCTGATTCTTGCCCACTTTAGATTTTTCTCTACCAAGTTTCTCAACGCTTTTAGCCAGTAACTTCAAGTAAACCACGCCCGAACATGCCCCAATTAAGTAATTTAGGGCTGTGTTGAGGGAGTAGGCCATCCAAACCGAAATGAAGGTTACCAACATCAGCAAGAGTGTCCACAAAAACAACTCGTTTTGAAGTTGGTAGTACTCTTCCATAGAAGAGTGAGGCTCTGGAGAAACTTCTCCAGTCACCAAGGCTTCGGAATTAACATCCGTTGCACCATCATTTTCATCCATAGATGAGTCTCTAAGAGGTTCGTCTGGCAAATTCACAGAAATCACTCAAACTAGCCTAGGCAAACTTGCAATAGGGGCCGAAGTCCTTCCTGCAAGCCGAGGTCAATCATATCATTTAAAGCTAACAATACTTAATACGAATCCCCTGGCGTACCACAGGTAAGCATTTTTTTACCACTCATATATAAAAATAATATTTAGCAAAAGCGATACTTGACTCAACTAGTTGAGTCAAGTATCGGCGTTCCTATCCTGATGCTATTCGGATGGTTCTAGCAGAATCAGTTGTCGTGATTGTAATGAGCGCACTTCCGACAGCTCTAAGGGGGATTTTGCCAACACATCGGCTACGGTTTCTTTTTTGCCCGCACTTGCTTCACAAGCCTGCAAAAATTCATATTCGCTATCACTGACTTGAATCAGCTGATAATCGGCATTAAAAAATGACCGACTGGGCCAACCAGACAGACAGGGGGTCAGAATTGGATAAGCAGCTAGCAGGCGCTGATCATCGGACCAGTCCATGCAAAGGAGGGGGGGACGAGCCAGGAAAAATTCATAGTGGGTAAGTTCAGGATCAAGCAGCTCAATCAATCGATATTGGGCTCGCCGATCTAACTTTTGAGCACGTTCCATCACGTCAGGAGCTTTAGCAATCAGACGTTCTAGGCTCCAATATTGAGGGTTAGAGAATCCCACAAACTCTAATCCAGAAGCATCGATCAACTCAAATAGAGTATCGATGGTATAGTCCACCTCCTGGGGATGGACATACATATCAGCAAAGCATTCGTCCTGATGATTTTCTAAGGCCCAGCGCTCTTTGTCACGTTTGACGATGCGGTTGTTTTCAGGCAACGCCTCAAAGAGTTGACGGCCAACAGATACGCCATCACGATAATCGCCACGGTTTTCGCCCTGAAGCATGGCGATCGCTTCTTGCATCAAGGAGATTTCCCATCGCCCTAACGCTGCATAGACAAAAATATGCAGTAAACCGCCTGGCGCAACCTTAGCAGCTAATGACTGAATGCCCTTAATCGGATCGGGCATGTGGTGGAGCACACCTACACAGTTGATCAGATCAAATTGTCCTGCAATCTGGTCAACATCATAGATGCTGAGATTTTGAAACGTTACTCGATCAGCCCCTGAACGCTGGCAACGCTCACGAGCCACTTTCAACGTGCCGGCACTCAGATCAATTCCGGTAACCTGAGCCTGAGGGTTTAGGTGAACCAAATATTCAGTACCTACACCAGAACCACAGCCTGCATCTAGAATCCTGACCTGCTCAGTTTCAGGTAATCGGCCGGTGCAAAAGTTGTAAGCCGTGGGCCAATACCATCGCCAGTTATAACCAGGAGGGGGTTCATCAATCAGGGGTTCGGGTGGAAATGGGTATGTGTCATACAGCTTGGCAACCGCTGCACTAACAGCAGCTTCGTTTTCGGAAGTCATGGGAGACATAGTTTAGGATTCTCAGTTTCGAGTTTTGAATGCGTCAAACTCCATAGCTCTACCCAGCCATGTTTCCTCACCGCAAATACCTAGAGTTCAAACCTAGGCACGCAAAACTCAAAACTCTAACCCTTTAAGGGTGCCACTTTTCGAGAAATGCTTCGTAAATTCAAGTAACAAAACTTATCTTTCTTCTCATCCACTGACACGCCTTCTTTTATGATGACTCAGTGGGCTAATAACAAGATGTTACACAGTCTTTAGACAGGCATCTTAGTGTCCGCAATCGATTTAATCTGGAACTGTCACAAGAGCCTATCGGCCCATCGCGCTGCCTGATGGTATTAACCAATGCTCTGGATCATTTTTAAGATCTGGAGTTGCTCGGCGCTGAGGGAGGGGTCTGATGCAATCACCTATTGCAATCAAATTTTAGAAGGGAGCCTTTGAAAAGGAATGACTGTAACTGCTAGTGGTGGAAGCTCCTTAGTGCGGCCACAACTTTATCAAACCTTGCCGGTTACCGCGATTACTCAGGCCGAGCAGCAAGACCGCTACATGGAGCGGGGTGAGTTATCTGAACTATCTGACTTCTTTAAGTCGGGTCGGAAGCGTATTGCGATCGCACAGATTATTACTCAATATTCCGAGCTGATCGTTTCTCAAGCCGCCAACCGTATCTTTACTGGGGGCTCCCCCCTGTCTTACCTGGAGAGAGTTGCACCTGAGCCGGTCGACATGGCTATGGCAGCTCAAGGCGATTCAGGTACAGAAACCTACATTGAAAAGGGGGACAGTGGTGGTCTGTTTTCTGGATTAAGGGGCTTGGTTAGTAGTGCTGGCGACCTTGGTCCAATTCCCCCTGGATTTCGCCCCATCAACGTAGGTCGCTACGGTCCCAGCAACATGCAAAAGTCCCTACGAGACATGAGCTGGTTCCTGCGCTACCTGACCTATGCCATCGTTGCTGGCGACCCTAACATCATTGCGGTTAACGTTCGTGGATTGCGGGAAATCATCGAAGACGCCTGTTCTTCCGCAGCTACCTTGGTCGCTCTCCAAACTATGCGCGCGGCAAGCATCGGCTACTTCAGAGGGGACACCGAAGCCCAAGAGCTGATTCGGTCCTATTTCAATCTGTTGATTGATGAATTTAAGGCTCCCGCCCCCTCCAATAAGCTACGTCAGCGTCCATCCAAGGATCTGCAAGGTCTGCAACTACCCCAAATCTATTTCAATGCGGCTGAGCGTCGCCCCAAGTTCGTAATGAAGCCGGGCCTCTCAACTGCTGAAAAAAATACAGTGGTGAAAGCGGCCTATCGTCAGGTCTTTGAGCGCGATATTAAGCGAGCCTATTCCTTAGACATTTCTAATCTGGAATCTCAGGTTAAAAATGGCGAAATCGCGATGAAAGAGTTTATTCGTCGCTTAGCGAAGTCGCCTTTATACCGCAAGAACTTCTTTGAGCCTTACATCAACAGTCGTGCTCTAGAATTAGCATTTCGTCACATTTTGGGCCGTGGTCCCGGCTCCCGTGAAGAAGTTCAGAAATATTTCTCCATCGTTTCTGAAGGCGGTCTCCCCAAACTCGTAGATGCTCTGATCGACTCTGATGAGTACGGCGACTACTTTGGGGAAGAGACGGTACCGTATCTCCGGGGTTTGGGCCAGGAAGCGCAGGAATGTCGCAACTGGGGACCTCAGCAAAACTTGCTAAACTACAGTGCACCTTTCCGCAAAAACCCTGAGTTTCTGACGACGTTTGCCTCCTATGATCAGCCCTTACCCGATCAGCACCCTTATGGCTCTGGTAACGACCCGCTAGAAATTCAGTTTGGTGCGATCTTTCCTAAGGAAACTCGTAATCCCAGCAGCAGCCCTGCTCCCTTCAGCAAAGATACCCGTCGTATCCTGATTCGTCGGGGTGCCGGTATTGATAGTCAGGTGAGCAATCCTGGTGCTCGTCCTAAATCTCCAGGGAGCTTAGGACCCAAGGTATTCAAATTAGACCAGATACCAGCGGGTAATGGGGCCAATATCAAGTTTGCTGAAAGCTCCACCCAAACAATCATTCGGGCCGCTTATCGTCAGGTATTTGGTCGAGATGTTTATGCGGGTCAAGAGCTTAAGTCCGCTGAGAATCGCCTCGAAAATGGTGACATCTGTATGCGCGACTTTGTGCGTGCGATCGCAAAATCAGAAGCCTTCCGCAAGACCTACTGGTCTTCTCTCTATGTTATGAAGGCTGTTGAATACATTCATCGTCGTTTGTTAGGCCGCCCCACCTACGGTCGTCAAGAAACCAACAAGTACTTCGACATTTGTGCTAGGCAAGGATTCTATGCCCTGGTGGATACGCTGATTGATAGCCCGGAGTACACCGAGGTCTTCGGAGATGACACCATTCCCTACGAGCGTTACGTGACTCCAGCGGGTCAATCCCTCAGGTCCTTCCGTACTGGGACCGTTGATGCTACTGGTCTTAAGCCTGTATCTAAGCCCCAGGTTCCCCGCTTTGTTGAACTGGGTGCCGTTAACTCCTCTCGAGGCGATATCGAAGTTAACAAGCGCATGGGCCAAGGCGTTAATTTACGTCGTGTTCAGTCCAAAGTCTTCAAGCTCACTAGCCTGTATGACAAGGCCAATATCAAGCTGGTCACTCAGGCAGCATACCGTCAGGTCTTTGAGCGTGACATTTCTCCCTATGTCATCAAGACCGAGTTCACCTCCCTTGAGAGTCAGCTGAGCAACGGCGAGATCAACATGAAGGAGTTTATTGAAGGCCTAGGCTGCTCTGATCTCTACCAGAAAGAGTTCTATGCCCCCTATCCCAACACTAAAGTGATTGAGCTAGGCACCAAGCACTTCCTAGGACGTGCTCCTCTAAATCAGATAGAGATTCGGAAATACAACCAGATTTTGGCAACCCAGGGCATCCGTGGCTTTATTCAAACCATGGTCGAAACGCCTGAATATGCTGAATTCTTTGGCGAAGATACGGTCCCCTATCGTCGCTTCCCAACATTGCCAGCAGCTAATTTCCCCAACACTGAGCGCTTATATCAGCAGCTCACTCGTCAAAACGATGATGTTGTCGTTCCCAGCTTTGCGCCTTCAGTCTCACCAACAGCATCTATTGACACCTAGTTAGTTTGTGCGTAGGTCCCATTAAGCAGCGTCTAAGAACACCCAACAATAGCTAAGCCGATTTAAAGCTTGGCTATTGACGGGTGTCATATTAGTTTTAGATAGCTTGATGTTAGATAACATAGAGCAATTCTGAGGGATACTATTACAAAATATTACGCACTCCCTAAGAAGGTCAGCCGAATACCGGAAAATACTCTCGGAAGGTAGCTAAGCTGATAAAAGATTTCTCGAAATCTAAGCTGATATTTGGCATGCTTCAATCGTCGAATTAAGCATTGAATCGGCCCATAGGTTGCCTGCTTGATTTGATTTAGAGTGGAAATGAGACTGCTGTTACTTTTTAAAAAGGTGATATCAGTTTTTTCAAGGTGAACAGTGATAGTTTCACCTGAATATATTCTTTCGGAGGAATCCATAGATGAGTATTGTCACGAAATCAATCGTGAATGCCGATGCTGAGGCCCGTTACCTTAGCCCTGGTGAATTGGATCGAATCAAGGGATTCGTTACTTCTGGTGAGCGTCGTCTCCGCATTGCTCAGGTTCTAACTGAGTCCCGTGAGCGCATCATCAAGCAGGCTGGTGATCAGCTTTTCCAAAAGCGTCCTGACGTTGTTTCTCCCGGTGGTAACGCCTACGGTGAAGAAATGACCGCAACTTGTCTACGTGACATGGACTACTACCTACGTCTTATCACCTACGGTATTGTTGCTGGTGATGTGACTCCCATTGAGGAGATTGGTCTAGTAGGTGCTAAGGAGATGTACAACTCTCTAGGTACATCCATTCCTGCTGTAGCTGATTCAGTTCGCTTTATGAAGGGTGTTTCATCTTCTCTGCTATCTGGTGATGATGCTGCTGAAGCCGCTTCTTACTTCGATTACGTTGTTGGCGCGATGTTGGGTTAAGCGACTCGGTTTTCCCATTACGCTATTTAGCCACATCGTCAAATTTCACTAAGGAATTCAAATCATGCAAGACGCGATTACTTCTGTAATTAATTCTTCGGACGTTCAGGGTAAGTACCTTGATCAGTCTTCCATGGATAAGCTGGCTGCTTACTTCCAGACTGGTGAGCTGCGTGTTCGTGCAGCTACTGCAATCGGTGCAAATGCTTCCGAAATCGTTAAGGATGCTGTAGCAAAGGCTCTACTGTACTCTGACATCACTCGCCCTGGTGGCAATATGTACACCACTCGTCGCTATGCTGCTTGCATCCGCGACTTGGACTACTATCTACGCTATTCCACCTACGCTATGTTGGCTGGTGATCCTTCCATCCTGGATGAGCGTGTGCTTAACGGTTTGAAGGAGACTTACAACTCTCTAGGTGTACCCGTAGGTGCGACTGTCCAAGCTATTCAGGCTATGAAAGAAGTAACTGCTAGCCTTGTTGGCGCTGACGCTGGTAAGGAAATGGGTATTTACTTTGACTACATCTGCTCTGGCCTTAGCTAGGTCAAGCTCATGTGGTTTAGATTGGTAAAGCCAATCTAGCGCTATTTCGGAAGTCTGAAGCGAGTGTTAGCTGATCGCAATCTGTCTATGCTGAGGGATTATGACAGCTGGTCATTGGTTATCGGACTTCCGAATTTTTAACTCTATGGTTAGCATTTGGGTTCTTGTTACAAACATCCTAAGGACTAAGTCATAGACACATCCATCTATTTGGGCAGTTTGAGACTGAACACCTAGCAACGTTAAGCAGTGCTAGTTTGACTCTCACTCAGCTGATAGTTAGCCCAATTAATCTAAAGCAAAATAAACATTGCTCCAGTTGATGGGCCTTTCGCAATTGATTTGAAAAATTAGTTTTTGTTTAAGAGTAGGAGACATCTCTGCTATGCGTATGTTTCGGATTACTGCCTGTGTGCCGAGTCAATCTCGCATTCGCACCCAGCGCGAGCTACAGAATACTTTTTTTACTAAGCTCGTTCCCTACGACAGCTGGTTTCGCGAGCAGCAGCGAATTCAAAAGATGGGCGGCAAGATTGTCAAGGTAGAACTGGCAACTGGTAAGCCTGGAGCTAATACTGGTTTAGCCTAAGGTCATACACCCAACAGCTTCTATTACTAACTAAAAAGGGAGCAACTTAAGTTGCTCCCTTTTTAGTTAGTAATGTTTACGTAAGCGGTCGGGAAGCTCTTGTGAAATCTTATCTGGGGTTACCGGAATCGTTTGATAGTTACGAGTATCTTATAGGAAACTTCCCCTTCTGCTGAAAAAGCAATGACATCCATTTTTCTGAAATCCTTTTCAGGTGTTTTAGCCTGCACCCTGGGTCTAAGTGTTCTTGGAAACACACCGTTTACCTTGCACCAAGGGATTCCTGCAGCACAGGCTCAAGGATTTAATGAAGAAACGAATGTCCGGGTATATCAACAAGCTAGTCCCGCAGTCGTGGCTATTGATGCAGGCAACAGTACTGGCAGTGGCAGCATTATCACCCAAGACGGTTTAGTACTTACAAACGCCCATGTGGTTGGCACTGCCAGCCAAGTTACTGTCAGCCTGGCAGATGGGCGTCAGTTTCCAGGTCGGGTAATTGGATATGCTGATGAGAATTTGGACTTGGCCGCTATTCAAATTGACGTTGAAAATACAACATTTCCCACTATTCCTTTAGCTAATAGCAATGCTCAAGTAGGACAGCAAGCGTTTGCAATTGGGAATCCCTTTGGGCTACAAGGAACGTTTACAGTGGGCATCGTCAGCCGTATCGACGCAGAGCGCGGATTAATTCAAACAGATGCGGCCATTAATCCCGGTAACTCAGGCGGCCCTTTACTCAATCGCAACGGCGAACTCATTGGCGTCAATACATCTATTTTTACAACGGGGGAAAACGCAGGCAGTATTGGTATTGGTTTTGCGATCGCAACACCCCAAATCACCCCTTTCATTGCGGCTGTTAGAAATGGCACGGCTAACACAACTGCATCTCGCCAAAATCGAACGATGCAAGAGCCCTCACCCATTGCCATTGACGGCAGGGCGGTGCTAGGTCGCCTTGATAGCAACAGTAATCTTTTACCGGACAATAGCTATTTCAATGCCCATACGTTTGAGGGCACAGCCGGTCAGCGCATTAGCATCGCCATGAGTAGCAATCAGGTTGACGCTTACCTGTTACTCTATGGCCCAAATCAAGAATTTTTAGGCGAAAACGACGACGCTGGCAATAGTCGTAACGCCCGTTTAGATATTACCCTCCCCGCCAATGGCACCTATTTTGTATTCGCCAATTCTTATGGAGCCAGTGAGCAAGGAAACTATCAGTTAAGCATTAGCAATCTGACAAATAATGGAACCAGCCATAGCAATACCTATCTATTGAGCGAGAATGGGAGCTTAAGCACGCAGGATGATCGGCTGACGGACAACAGTCTCTATGATGAATACTATTTCAATGGTCAACAGGGACAAGATGTGACCATTACCCTCACAAGTCAAGATTTTGATGCATATTTACTACTCATTGACGAGCAGGGTAACAAAATCGCTGAGAATGACGACACGGCACAAAACAACAGCGATGCAGCGATTCAGATAAAACTACCCTATACCGGTGAGTATCGAATAATTGTTAATGCTTATGACCAAACTGGACAGGGGCAATATCAAATGAGAGTTCAGTAGACTCTAAGGCAACCCTATCCAGGTAAAAAAATCTTGGCGTGTAAATAACTCCAGCAACAATAGGGCCCAAAAACCCACCATTGCAAAACGACCATTAACACGTTCAGCATAAGCAGTCCAACCAAAACCGGGCGCATCGGCGGATGTCTCTGGAGTCGATTGTGACGTATCGGGCTCTAGTGGTTTAGACATATCACAATCAGAAAAATAAAAAACAAACAAAAGGCCAATGCTACAAATCTAGAAAACATTGGTCAAAAAGCTTCACCATTCTATCGAAATGATAGCCAATTCCATAGCACCCAGTAACTATCACTAGTGTAGCTACAAATCAATTACCTTTGTAGGGTAGAGAAATTAGTTGCTGAACTATTAACAGCTAGCACATTATTACAGTTGATAGGCTTCGTTTATATCTTTAATAAAATCCAATCAACCTCTTAGCAAAAATTAGATTAAAGCTTTTTAGCCAAAATTAGACATAGCCAAACTAGTTTTTTTCTAGATAGAATAAATACGTTTTAGAACAACACAGTTAAAAAATTCACGTCAAGAACCTATCAGAGGTAAGATGCAAAGAATATACAATGACAATAATTTGTTAGTATCACTAGAGTTTGCATATTAGATGCAACTGTAGTCAGAACTGTAGTTTTTTGTAGAGAAAACTCAGAGTTTCAATTTAGATGGAGCTTGGGGTTTAAGTACTCCTAGATAAACAGGTTTTACGTCTGTTATAATCAGGTCCTCTCACTAATAATGAGATCTACACAACTCGAATATTGAGAGTTATATAGTTCTAATCCCATTAATTCACCGACATCGCCTCTTTCTAGATCTAACCATTAATTCTTCAAATCCGATGGCTGATACTAAAACCACGCCACTGACAGGGAAAGCGCTGCTTCAGAAAATGAAGGAAATCACCCATCTACCAAAGCGAGAGAAAGCTAAGGAGTGCGGGTACTACAGCATTACTAAGGACAATCAAGTCAGGGTAAATCTGACTGATTTTTATGATGCTTTACTAGCTGCTAGAGGGATTCCTCTAGGACCAGAAAGTACTAAGGATGGTCGCGGACGTGAACCGACTTATCGAGTGAGTGTACACAAAAATGGTCAAATTGTTATTGGGTCTACTTACACCCAAGAAATGGGGTTAAAGCCAGGAGACGAGTTTGAAATCAAGCTGGGTTATAAGCATATCCACTTGATTCAGTTGGGTGATAATAAGGATGAAAATGATGATGATGAGGATTAAGCATTGAGCATAGGTTTAAATTAGAATCTAGGCGTGTATTCAGTGTTATTCGTATCCGACCGCATACACCTGTTTAACAGTTTGCAAAATATTTAGCAAAAGAAACGGAGTAATTAGCTAATTACTCCGTTTCTTTTATTAGGATTACAAGCACAAAAAACATTTCTACAGATTTTGAGACCAGATGCTTGTTTTTATCTAAAAAGTTGAAATAGTCAAGATAAAATCATTACCCTGCACAAACTATTACACCCGTCATAGCTGCTTGCCATAGCTGGGAAAGGGGTATTCAATCAACTCAATGATTGCTGTTCTTACCGTCTGCTGTTGCGATCAGGGACGGTTTAAGCCAAGACTTCAAGATGAGCAATCAACGGCTCGTCAAGGGTTTGTACCTTATTAACCAGTAAGCGATTGACGTAAGCACGCAGCTGTTCAGCTTGCACTTCATTAGGAATATACATCTGCCCACCTGACTCAGTAACAGTTTTACTAAATAGCGGAGTTTGTAGCAGTGCACGATAGGTAGGTAAATCAGCAGTGCGATCGCAAATCAACCCTCGATCTGCCGCTGTCGGCACCAACCCAGGAGGTAAGTGGCCTTCTAACAGGGCCAAGATATGCAAGTGACAGGCTTGGGTATTGATACCGCGCTGTTCTAGCAAATGCATAATGGCTCCGACAGGCAACGGCTGCTGTGGAAAGACCCGTAGCAATTCCATAAGCAAAAAGTAATCGCTGTACTGCTGGCGCGTGACATTGAGCACCTGGGGATAGCGAGCCAGATTCACCAAGCCATAGGCAACACGGCTACAGCTATGGGGGAGCTCACTGGCATAGGTATCTTGAATGATCGTGGCATTGGGGAATTTTTGTCGCAGCCAACGGGCAATGGCTGGCAAAGATGCTGAACCACCAGTGCAAATCACCTGTTTAATGCCTTGGCTATCAACACTATGATGACTCAATAAAACATTCAGATAGCGATTAATGCGCTGAATGTAAGGCAAAAAGATGAGGTTCTCAAGATGACGGCGTTTAATTAACCAGTGCTTCCCAGCCAGGGTTATTTGCATTTGGTTTTGCTGCTGTAGGGTCAGCTTGAGATGACGTGCCGCCGCTAGCAAACTCTGGCCTAAACTAGAGCCTAACAAATGCTGCTGTAAGCTATAGCGCTGAGCCCAATCAACATGCCCCACCGCCGGTAGCGTTAGATTGTCGAACTGCTGCCAGTCCGCATCCTCTGCCAGATGGCCCTGCCAATCCCAGGCAATGGTTGCATCGGCTTCAGACAAAGGTTGCCAACGCTCTTCTGGCAATAGAAGCTGACAGACAATATCTTGGTCCAGGGCATCCCCTGCATAGGCAAAACCGCGCAGAGCAAAATCAGCATAGTTGAGATGAGTCAGATCCTTAGGGAGGCTAACTAAGCCTAATTCGGTCATAACGGCTCCGCCGCTGATGACCACGGTACCTTCCTGCCACTTACAGTTGTACAGGCTAGGTTGGCGCGATAGCGAAACTGTTTCTGTTAAGGATATTTCCTTGGGATCTGGCAGGCCAGAAAGAATGGTTGCGATCGCATCCTCAACAAACACAATCTGCTCAGGTTGGTCAATCAACCCAGCGGCCAACACAGCTTCTCGTAGATTAAAGCTGTAAGTATCCGGCCAATTGGTAGGGTAACCAACGATGACTCCCTGCAATTTTTGCCAAATCTGCGCGAGACCCTCATCCTCTAAACCGACAGCCTGGCCTTGATCCACAACATATTTCAGGAGCGCCACCATCGCCTGTAAAACCTGCAGCATAGGTAACTCAACCGTATCGGACCAGCGTAACCAAGGATCAGAATTAGGGAGAGTTTGACCATGGCCTACGGCCACCTTGAGCAATGGCTTGAGACGATTAAGACCCACCAATTCTGCACCAGATTGATTGAGCAACCCCTCCAAATCTCCCAAGGCGTTATAGCCCACAGCCACGGTTTCCTGAGCTGCCGTCACAACCGCCATGGCGGGCAACCGAAAATGCTTAGTCTCTGGATCAGCGCCTTGGGCCTGCCAATAAATGGGATAAACCTGACCAGTTTGACGGTTCATGAGCACCGCAGACAGACCGGTTGAGCCCACATCCAGTCCCAAGAACCAATGCCCTTCCAGATCCATTGCAGACACTGGCTCGGGAGGCATAGTGATGGGTGCCTCTGGCATCTCAACCGCCTCTGACGTCTCAATGGTCGAGTCAGCAATGGGGTCAATCGTCATGCCCACATCTAAAAGTTCTGGCACTTCTGGTATCAGACCCTCAGGGGATACATCAGGGGATGTCTCAGGAGATATATCCGCATCTAGACCCAATGCCGCTAATGGGTCAACCGTCGCCTCCTCCTCTTCGCTCCCCGGCATGGCTTGATCAAGCGCTTCTAACTCGGGCACCGACTCTCCAAACAGCTCATCTAAGCCACCTAAATCAAGACTTTCCTCTGCCACCATTTCCTGACTTGGCAGAGGCAACTCCTCATCTAGTCTGAGTAAGCCATCTAAATCATCCACAGAAGATATCGAAGCAGCATCCAACGGCATATCAGTCACATCAGCCGCTTCCTCAGGTTCATCCAACATTTCTTCAATGTCTGCATCCGATACCTCCGGACCAGCCACTTGAGCCGCCAAGGATTGAGGGCGCTCCTCGTCAGCCATAGTCTGCCAAAAGGCTTCCTGTTCCTCTTGTAAAAAGTCATCGTCAACCGGTGGCACCGCATCTAGATCGTCATCATCCAAAGAATCCGGAGGTAAATCTGGCATCGAAGCTGAATCTAGATGCGGCTCCGTGGAATCTACAGTAGGCACGATTAAGGGGTCATCTGGCTGAATGACAGGCTCTTCCAAATCTGAGAGGATTTGATTAACCACCTCATCCGTAATCGGTTCTTGGGATAAAGCATTAGAGCGTTCGCTAAGACCACCCAGCTCATCAGCAAGAGAGTCAGTTAATCCATCATCAAAATCGTCAAAATCACTCAAATCATCGGTCATGGGCTCTGCCATTAGCCCCAAGAGATCTAAATCTTGAGAATTAGCTTCAGAACCTGTGGCTGTAGATGAGGTGATGGCAGCTACATCTAGCTCATTGGCCGATGGATCGTCAACATCATCATCTGTGGCAAACCCCTCAAATAGGTCAAACCCTGACCTTTCGTCACTGGGTGGTTGCACCAGCGAGGCAGCCGCTTCATCAACACTTTCAGCATCAGGTAGACTGGATGCTGAAAGCTCTGACGCCTCTATATCTATTGAAGCTACTGGCTCATCTTCGCCACCAGCCTCGGAGTCAGCATCAAAATCTAAATCCTCTAAATTTAGATCTCGAACAATGGTTTCTAACGTTGCTTGATCTAAGGGTTCAAGAGAGTCATCTTCCTCTACACCATAGTCATTGGCAAAGTTATCCCCTGCCAGTTTCTGTAGATCCTCATCCAGCTGCTCCACTAGTTTGCCATCATCAAAATCGATTAATAGGCGCTGCTCAGCCCCCGACTCCACCAGGTTGATTAAATCTTCATCCGCTGAGGCCGCAATATATACATCATCTGGAACATTCTCTGGGAACTCTTCAACAGCGCCTGAGGGTTGCTCATCGGGCAATAGATCGAACAAGGAAGCAACCGTATTGTCATCAGGCCCTTCGTCGTTCAGATCATTTTCATCATCAACCAGGCTATCGCCAAATATCGTTTCGACAGTTACCTCAGGAGTAGCTTCTTGGCTATCTTCCATGGGCCTGGTCATCGCTGATTCATCGCTACTTAGGTTATCCAATAGCTCCGAAGGTATTGCAGCACTATCGTCTCCTTCAGTCGAGGAACCCTCAGGTGAGGGGCGGGCAAATAGCCAATCATCAACTAACTGACCGGCAGCCGACATATCTGTCTCAGATGAGGGAGGCTCCGGAATAGCAATGGTCGTTGGGTCAAAGGTAGGTACATCATCGAAGGCCTCAGACCCTGAAACATCGTCAACGCCGACTGACTCCTCTGGGAATAGTGCTGCTGCCAAGCGATCAACAGTCTCCTCTTCTGAGGCTTCATCCACAACTACGTCAGACTCAACTGGTTCTTCTGGAAACAAGGCCGCCGCCAAGCGATCAACAGTCTCGGCTTCGGCCTCCTCTTCGTCGGTTTCCAAGCCTAAGTCGAGGTCTGTATCAAAATCAAAACTAAAGAGTTCGTTTTCAGCCTCTGCAGCCGCCAATCCGTCTTGATTGAGTTCATCACTGGCTTTGTCGCTGTCTATTAGTTCGCCACTGTCTGCGCCTAAAGCTAACAGTCTAAGATTTTCATCAATATCACCTAGGGGCAAGTCCAGGTTCAGTGAGTCAGAGCCGACGTCTACCCCTGCATCATCAGAGGCCGCTGCAGGCGTTGCTTCTGTAGATGTTGAATCCTCGCTTAGCTCTATAACGTCGTCACTATCGACAAATGTGGCTTCAGGGGCCTCTTCGGAAGATGAGATTGCCTGCTCTAGAAATCCTAGCTCAGAGGTTTCGTCATCTTGAATCAGCGTGATTTCCTCATCCAGATCAACCTGAATATCTGCAACCAATTCGTTATCGGCTTGGATAACGGTAATATCCTCGTCAATATCCCCATGAAAGGCCATAGCCTCCTCCAACAAGGCTTGCTCAGACAAGGTATCGGTTTGGATCAACGTAATGTCGTCGTCAAAGTCGTCTGCTGCTTCAGATGCGATCGCATCCTCAGGTAACACCAAGTCAGGATCAAGTTCCAGGGGAACAGTCACTGCATCCTCGGCAATGCTTTCCTCTAGTGACAAATTCTCTAAAGCCTGATCCAACTCATCTAGCTGGACAGCATCTAAATCAACCTCAGTTGTTACAGAGTCCTCTGGGTCTTGCAACATTCCTTGGCGTTCAGCATCGGCGATATCACCAGCCAGGTAAGACGACGCATCCTGCCCCAGCTGTTGAGCCAGATGATTCACAAAGGCATGGAAAATCACTTCACCCTGCCGACCTAACCCATGCATTTGATCCAGACCATCTTCCAGGGACTCACGGTAGCTATCAACGCTCTTTTGCAGAGAATCAAATACCGCTGTCAAAGTACTATCTAGCTTTAGTAGCAGCTGATCCGATTGCGCCTGTAGCAATCGCACCTGTTCCAGCCGCTGCCCTGTTAATAAGGGTGCTGGTTCATCCGTTGTTGCTAATTGCTCCAAGGTCGCCGCTTCCATAGCAGCAAAGCTCTGCACCATCTGCGCTGATAGCTGCTCCTGTAGACGCTGCATTAAGGTCTCTAAAAATGCAGCAATCTGCTCCTCGGACTGTAATGGAGTCGTAACCCGTTGCGCTTCTAAAACGTTAATCTCTGCCTGCAAACTATCCCGCTTCTGCTGAAGTGTCTCTAACTCCTGACGCATAGGTTTCAGAGAGTTGTCTCTGAGATAGCGCATCTCCAGCAGGAGTCCTTGCAACACTTGGGACGCAGACTCCTCCACATCTGAGGAGCCAGCCTGTGGCGAGACAAACTGACCGGTTTCTGGGTCAATTGGCCCCCACCCTCCTGGCGAATCAAAGGTCTGCTGCAGGGATTGTAAGTAGCTGAACAACTTACTCAGAAGCTGGCGCTGCCGCTCAGCTTCTCCTGACAAACCCAACGGCAAACGGGAAGCTGGTTTGGCCAGGGTAGCTTCAATTTCAGTGATAAGACGTTGGATTTGATCCTTTTGAGAAGTCACAGTGCGGCCTTTCAACAACAAACTCTGCAGGGTGGAGAATATTCAGTTCGAATACGAACAGAACCGCTTCTACCAACGGAATGCCCAAAGTGTAAAGCAGGCTGGCTTAAAAATCACAATTTCCTCCTATCTACAGACTTATAGGGAAAAATCCTGACGAAGCCATCGTGGCTTATGTATATCAAAATGGCTGTAACACCTACAGATGGATGCCATCCTAATCGATGCACCCAGACCTAACGCCCCAGTTGTGAAGTTACGTTAACCGTTTTTTGACGTTAGGGGGATGGTGCATTCGTGCTGTACCCTAATTTAGGCAAACCAGAGTCAAATTAAAAACAAACTAATCCTGCATGTTTCGGTAAGGTAACGTTTTAACGATTAAGCTATGTAAGCTATGGGTTGATATAAAGAGCCTAAAACTTTAGCGTCTGGGATCGTAGCCTCTAGTGTTTACTGAATATTCCCAGATATCATTGAGGTCTTGCGGGTTTTAGCCATTCTCTTAGCAAGCTAAGAATTTCCAAAGCCTGCAACTAACTGGTCTATAGCCAGAAAACTAGCCTCTACCGTTGATTTTTTATCGTCATAATTGAGTCCACCCAACCGTGGCTTCTCCCCCTATGGATAGTAGATACGGTGCCCGAGATAATTCAGCTAGCGAAAGTCTGATTGTAGCGGCCCCCTTTTTCAAGGACTTACCTGAAGCTACGGTTAAACAAGCAACCGCCCAGATCGTGACGCGCCGCCACCCTGCGGGCCAAGTGTTGCTGTTGGAAAATGACTGGGGCAACTCGGTTTATTTCATTTTGGATGGATGGGTCAAAATTCGCACTTATAACCTTGATGGGAAAGAAGTCACCTTAAACATTTTGGGTAAAGGTGAATTATTTGGTGAAATGGCTCCCTTAGAAGAAGTGCCACGATCGACAGATGTTATTACGCTGGCAACCACGATGATTGGCAGCATGCCAGCCCAAGATTTTGTTAGCCTACTTAACACTGAGCCTCAAGCAGGCATTCGGCTAGCGAAGTTAATGGCACGACGGTTACGTCAGGTGAACCGTCGACTGCGATTGCGAGAATCCGATAGCCAATCCCGCGTTGCCGATGTTTTACTGTTTCTGGCAGACGGACAGGGGACCCTCGGCTCCCAAGGGGTAGAAATTCCTAACCTGCCCCATCGTGAGCTCAGCAGCTTGAGCGGATTAGCCAGGGAAACTGTAACTCGTGTGCTCAGCAAACTTGAAAAGAAGGGGCTGATTAATCGGGAACGGGACGTGATTCGTATCCCTTCGATCGATGCCCTAGACCGCCTACTTGTCTAGCCATCCTGCTTATCTAACGATTAAAATTTTGGTTAGGAGTTCATTCTCAACACTATGGGGCAGCCAGAGGATTATCAGGCAGAGGCACAATCGCCGGATTTGCCTGAAAACAGCAACTCCACAAACTTTGACGACATTGATCTAGATAGCCCTTGGATAGAAGATGAGGATGAACCCCGTGTTCCTCCTATCATGCGGAAAGCCATGACGCCCCCTAGTGATAAAGGGCCTGTTGCCATGGTTGAAACTGCTTTTTTGGCAAGTGCTGCCAGCCTGATGTGGTTGATCAATCTCTATTTTCCACCCGGTCCATTGCTGCGCATTTTATTTCCGGTGCCGATTGCCATCGTATACCTGCGTCAGAATTGTCGCTCTGCATGGATGACGACCTTGGTATCCGGTTTACTACTCGCGATTTTGCTTGGGCCGCCCCGCAGTCTTTTATACGTTATTCCTTATGGTTTACTAGGTGTGCAGCTGGGGTATCACTGGCGACATCAAACCTCATGGTTAATTTCACTACCCATAGGAGCATTCATCGTTACGTTAGGTATTTTCTTTCGGATCTGGCTGCTGTCATGGATGGCTGGTGAGGACCTTTGGGGATATCTTGTTGCTCAGGTCATCCAGCTGACTGACTGGATTACTAATCGCTTACTAGATTTTGGCCTGCTAGGATTTGGAGCTAGCGGCCAACTAAGCCCAGGCATTATTCAAATTGTGGCCATATCTATGGTGTTCTTTAGTAGCATTGTCTATCTCTTTACCGTGCATTTGACCGCATGGCTTTTGCTAGAGCGGATGGGGATCGCCATACCCTCACCTCCCCAATGGGTACAGCAAATTCTTGAGGAGTAGATTTACACTCCTACCATGCCGCTTGATTCGTGCCATTCTTACCCCCTAATTGCCCACCACAGCAACACTGGAATTACCCAGCAGTGGCAACGGCGATATCAAGGACAAAGGCCCTGCTATACATGTGTTTTAGGATTTACTGAAACAGCATTAGTTACGGGCATTTCAGCAGCGGGTAATAGCCCTCAAGCACGGATAATGACAGCGGTAGCTGATGCTGAATTTATCTATGAAGGACCGAGTTCAGTTCCCCAGTATCCGCTACCTCCGCTGACGGCAGGCGTATCGCCAGCCTTACTCACACGGGCAGTGATCACAGGTCAGACCCTACCTGTGTATTTATTTAATGCGGGGCTGCCCCATACTCCCAGCGTTCCTCACATAGATTTAGGATGTGGAGCTATTGCTCGCTGTGTTAGTTCTGGGCAGGCCCTCCCACCTGATAGTGTCAGGTCACTCTTTAATGCGGGGCTGAAATGGGGTGAAACCTTGGGACGTCGCTTTGCCCATAGTTATCTCATCATTGGCGAATGCGTTGTGGCAGGCACCACAACCGCCCAAGCCGTGTTAACAGCACTCGGGTTTAATGTTGCTGGATTGATGGGGAGCAGCCACCTGACCTGTAATCACGATCAAAAAGCTGCACTGATTAAAACAGGCTTGATGGCAAAACCTCTGGACAGTGAGCAGTGGAGTATATGGGATGCGATCGCAGCTGTCGGCGATCCAATGCAGCCATTTGTCTTGGGAATGACCATAGCCGCCAGCCACCACAGCGGTGTGCTGCTCGCTGGCGGCAGCCAAATGATTGCTATTTACACAATGCTACAAAAGCTAGGCCATCAATACCCATGGAACTTAAACAATGTCGTTATCGGGACAACTCAGTGGATCGTGAAAGATGCGACTAGTAAATTTCTGACACTAGCCCACACCGTTCCAACACCCCCCATCATGAGTAGTCAGTTCTCTTTCAAACAATCACGCTACCAGCAATTCAACTTGTTTGAACAAGGGTATGTCAAGGAAGGTGTAGGAGCAGGGGGCTGTCTAATTGCAGGACATTTATATCAATCCTGGCAACAAGCTCAAACCTTAAACGCTATGGAAGCATTGCTAGAAAGCTGCCTTCAAATATCCGCACCACCACCCACGGCTCAGTGATGCGATCTCATTCAACCTAGCAACTTCCGACCCTACCCATAGCATTCACTACGATTTAATGTGCCCGATAGGCTAACAGCTGTTCCTCTAACGCAGCAATACGGTTATAAGCAGCCGTTAACTGAGCCGTCAACCGCTGAACTTGAATCTCGGGAGATAGCGACTGATTACCCGTCAACTGATCAAGACCGAAGTGGGGTTCATCATTCAAAATGTCCTTATGGTCAAAGGCTTCGTCTAAGCCGTTAGCCACCATCCGTGCAGGAGGACTAACACCAAATTTAGGCCGACTACTGCCATCGCTAACCGCATCCTGGTGCACTAACAGGTTCGACACTTTGCAGTCTATTTGCTCAAGGAGCTGATGCAAGGTATCGACCCGATTTGATAAATGCACTACTTTTTCTGGAGCAATATCCATGAGCTAGCAAATCCTCAAATAACCCCTTCATCCTAAGAACGCCTAACCAATGAAGAGAGCTTATTACTTATTGATTTAACCTTTTGTTGTCAAGTTTGAAATCATAAAGAGATGAAATAAAAATCTTAGATTTTAATCTATTGTTCTTTACACTTTCCCCACAATGTCAGGTGATCTATATAAAAACGGGGAGATTCTATGAAACCGTGCCATACTGTAGCGAAAGTACACTTCCCAGGTGCATTTCTTCCTGATATTAAGGTTGTCACCAGCTATATAGCTTTTAGACGGTTATCAGGTACTTAATAAAGTACTTAATAATTAGATTTCAATTACGTTTTTAGTACGCCTTTATCGAATTCATAGGGTATACTACCCATGCCATAATGTACATTGAAGCGTACATTTCCAGTCAGTGGATTTGATCAGGGGTGTTGCATTACTAAACGCATTTAAGAAAACCATTTTCGAATAAAGGTTTTCCTTTAATCGTTTTCCTTTAATCGCGTGCGGTAGTATAGGTAGACCTTGACACCATAGCCTAGATAACCTCTATGGGTGTAGGGTCGTCCAGCAAGATGTTTGAACGTCGTCCAGCAAGATGTTTAAACACGGAAATAGACCGCAAACGTTAGTTTTAACCGATGCCGTAGGCCGTGACAGAGCTCAATAATAGTCGTGAACTGTCGGGGGCAGTTGTTAATTAATGTCACCCAAATCATCTATGACTGATACCACTGCGTTCGTTGCTGGGTGTGCAACGACCGGGGTAGCCGTTTTAGTATTGCTATTAGCACGAGTTGGGTTTCAGACATCCTCCCCCGAAACACAATCCAGCTCCACGACGTTAGAGGACGTGGTTCCGGTCCCTCAGTCACCGATACAGACAGTTAATGAGGGTCTCAATGAAGACATTAAAGAAGAGCTAGATCGACAGCGCGACTTAACCGCCAAGCTAGAGAACCAGCTAGTGCAGCAAGAAATGCTGGCTCGCAACTTAGAGAATCAACTCAAGCAGCAGCAGGAAGAAACACGGGCAGTTCTGTCACAGCTCAGGGAATATCAGCGTTCGGTCGATACCCTTTCTTTCCAAAATGGTCAGCTAGCTGCGGCCCAGTCTGAGCGAAACACATCCAATAGTAGTAATAATATTCAAACCACCCTGTTATGGATTGGTGGTGGCCTATTACTAGTAATGGTTGCAGGCGGGGGCGTCATTATCCTCTGCATGATTTTAATTTCGGGACGTCGCCGTGAGGAACGCACCGTTCCAGTGGTATACCCTTTCCAAATGCCCGTTCCCCCCGCTGGCTATCGGTACTACGAGCAAGAGTTTCTACCACCGCCCGTTCGTCCTAAACGAGCTAATGCCACCTATTACGACGTGGACTAGGCTAGGTATAGGAGTTTTGAATCGTTAAAGGCGGCACCCAGATTCGAACTGGGGATAAAGGATTTGCAATCCTCTGCCTTACCACTTGGCCATGCCGCCGAATTGCCGAACTTAAATATATCAAATTCTCGTCGCGTTCTAACCTAGATTCGCCATTAAAGGCTACTTTTCTTTTACAACAAGAAAAGTAGGTCCACAAATATCACCTCACTTTAACAAGCAGCTGTTGAATCATCCGGTTGGCTTGCGATGCATAACCACCGCCAAATAGATTGAAGTGATTGAGTATGTGATAAAGGTTATAAAGAATTTTACGTGTGGGATAGCCCTCTGACAGCGGATAAACTACCTCATAGGCATCGTAAAAGTCCCTTGGGAAACTGCCAAACAGCTCTGTCATTGCCAGATCGACTTCGCGATCGCCATAGTACGTAGCCGGGTCAAAAATCACCGGTTCACCTGCCGTTGTAATCGCCGCATTCCCAGACCACAAATCTCCATGCACCAGCGATGGCATGGGATCATGACCAGCCAACAGCTCAGGCAAAGCCGCTAGCAGCGCATCCTGCTGAGGAAAAGCCCCCCCCCGTCGTTGAGCCAGACGAAACTGATACCCCAACCGCTGATCTCGCCAGAACACTAGCCAGCTTTCCTGCCAGTCATTGGGTTGATGAGTTTCACCAATGGTATTGATACGGTGCCAGCCAAACCCCAAGTCGCTAGATATGCGATGCATGGCTGCCAAATGTTGCCCCATGGTTGCCCAGGCTGCGCCACGACTCCCCAGATCTAACCATTCCATTGCAATGTAGGAATTTGCTCCAGCCAATCCACAACAAACTGGCTGCGGTACCCGAATAGTCTGGCTGTTATACATTTCCTTGAGGCCATCCAGCTCAGCCTCAAACATGGCCAGTTTGCTAGCCTGATTCAACTTTACAAAAAATGTAGTTTGGCCATCGCTTAAACCATAGGCCTGGTTGATACACCCTCCACCAACAGATCGCGTCCGCTCTACCCGAAAGGACTGACCAGTCACGCGACTAATCTGAGCCGCAATCTCAGACCACACCTCAGCCATACCCTCTATCTCGAAACACTACAATTATTCTCCACCCAAGCAAATGGTTAAGGTCAGCCCCCTCAATCCCTAACTACACCCCCAAGACAATACCCAGTGAATGTCCTACTCCCTGGCGCAGCGAACGCACTTATTAACGCATTTATTATCTAATTAGCCTCTGGATACAACCTCAACACGCCATAGGCATCAATGGGCAAATAGCGCTGTACGGCAGCTTGAACGGTCTCTGCATCAATTGTTTTGATAGCCGTTGGATAGTTCAGCGCATTTTCAATATCGCCTGTCATTGCGTGGTAATAGCCATACATGCTGGCGCGATCGCTAGAGGTTTCATTACCAAACACATAACGATTAGCTACCTGGGTCCGCACTCGGCTGAGCTCAGCCCCACTGACTGGTTCCTCATGAAGACGCTGAATATGTTCTAAAACTGCCGCTTCAACCGTATCTAGCTGCTCAATCGCCAAATTAGCAGAGATATAAAACACCCCCTGCTCACCATAGGTAATGTTACTGGTGGAAATACTATTCACTAAGGCTCGAGTTTCCCGTAAATCCTGAACCAAGCGAGTGGTGCGCCCCTGACCCAAGATTGAGGCTAGAACATCTAATGCATAGGTTTCAGACAGTTGTCGTAACCCGGGTACGCGCCAGCTCAGTACTAAGCGAGCCTGCTGTAGCGTTGCGTCGGCGTAATCAACCCGCGCAATCGATTCAAAGGGAGATTCAGGCGTACTGGCTGGCACACCTTCCAAGGGGCCTGTCAAAGCTTGTTGACGACGATTCGCTAAAGCCTGCTCAAAACTCTGTTCCACAATAGAAATTAGCTGATCGGTGGGCAAATCGCCCACAACCACAGCCGTCATATTTTGAGGTTGATACCAACGCCGGTGGAAATCTCGCATCTGCTCAGCAGATAGCTGCTCAATCACTGATGCTGGCCCTAAAACAGTGCGCCGATAAGGAAGCTGCTCAAAATTTAAGGCCATGGAGTGCTGAAATACACGCCGCCTGGGATTATCTTCTGAGCGACGGATTTCTTCTAAGATGACAGGCCGCTCACGTTCAAAATCGCCGTCATGCAGCTTGGCATTGAGCAAAAGTTCCACCTGGAGCGGAGCTAGCTTCGCAAAATCCTTGGGAGCCGTCGTAATGTAGTAATGAGTATAGTCCTGACTGGTGGCAGCATTGGTAATTGCCCCACGCTCCTCAATCAAGCGCTCAAATTCTCCACATTGAAGTTGAGGCGTACCCTTGAAAATCATGTGCTCCAGAAAATGAGCCATACCATTGATGGCATCAGACTCTACCCGAGAACCTACCCCCAGCCAAATATTCAGGTTGACAGCAGCCGTCGGCATTTGCTCAGCAATAATCGTTAGACCATTAGCTAAGCGTTTTACAACGGGTTGATTAGTAATTTCAGAGAAAACCGACGTTGTAACCATGGGCAAGCTAAAATTTCGTGATATTTCTATTTTTTTATTCTAGTCATCTAGATACAGTAAAGTCTGGGTAAAAACAACCAAGGGAAACTTTTATGGGCACTTGGATCAAGGAAACGGATAAGGCTATCTATCTGATGCAGGGGGGGTACTACATCTCCAAAATCTCCAAATATCCTTCTAAGTCAAACCCTAACGAAAAAGTGCTCAATATTAGTGGCATGAAATCGTGGTTTAGACGAGCTGATTCCCCCCGAGGAATGACAGTTTCCCAAACTGGACCGGAGCCTAAGCCCATGCCAAGGCAAGTGGCTCCCCCCACCAGTCCCCCCACCAGTGGCGGCGGTAGCAGCACAAGACAAACGAATGCCAGCGGTGTAGGTTTGATCAAATCGTTTGAAGGGTTAAGGCTCAAGGCCTATCAAGATGCTGTTGGCGTATGGACCATTGGCTATGGCACCACCCGAGGTGTAAAACCAGGGCAGGAAATTACTGAGGCACAAGCCGAAGCATTACTTAAAACTGATTTAGACAGATTTGAGAAAGCTGTTAATCAAGCCGTCCGCGTATCAATTAATGACAATCAGTTTGCAGCCATTGTATCGTTTACCTATAACGTGGGCTCTGGCGCTCTGCGTAGCTCTACCTTGCTGAAGAAGCTTAATCGTCGTGATATCTATGGAGCTGCTAACGAGTTCCCTCGTTGGAATCGTGCTGGTGGTAGAGTATTGGCTGGTTTAACTCGGCGGCGGAATGCTGAGAGGGCCCTATTTTTAGGACAAGACTATCGACGTTTTCTATAAGACTAAGTGCAGCGTCCGTTTCCCCGTTGGTTTATTCCCTATGCGTTTTTAACACCAGCGTTACTGGTGCTCGGTTTGACTGTCTTTTGGCCAGCGTTACAGGCGTTTTACTTAAGTTTTACCGAGTATGGATACGACATTACCCAGCCTCCGCAATGGGTCGGGTGGGCTAATTTTGTGCGCCTATGGCAGGATGAAACGTTTTGGCAAACCCTGGGTAATACATTGGTTTATCTGATGGGCGTAGTGCCCATACTTGCGATCGCACCCCTGATCCTAGCCATTCTAGTCAACCAGAAACTCAAGGGCATGAATTGGTTTCGCGTAGCCTATTACACCCCAGTCGTCATCTCTATGGTGGTCGCTGGCATCGCTTGGCGCTGGCTCTATGCCGAAACCGGACTATTTAATCAGGTACTGTCCAGCTTAATCGGGCAGACTATCCGCATTCCCTGGTTGACCAGCCCTAATCTGGCACTATTTAGCGTCATGGCAGTCACCATTTGGAAGGGATTAGGTTACTACATGGTGATCTACCTGGCCGGCCTACAGGGCATTCCAGTAGATCTCTACGAAGCTGCTGCCATCGACGGTTCTGACCGCTGGCAAAAACACTGGGATATCACTCTGCCGCTAATGAGTCCCTACATGTTTCTTGTGGCAGTGATTTCCGCTATATCAGCGACTAAGGTATTCGAAGAAATTTACATCATGACCCAAGGGGGACCCCGTAGTAGCTCGAAAACCGTCGTTTACTACGTCTATGAGCAAGCATTTGTAGACCTCGAGATGAGCTATGCCTGCACTATTGGCTTGGTACTTTTCATCCTAATCTTGACCCTGTCTCTTATCCGACTTCGCATCGCTCCCGAACAAGATACAAAGACATTACTTTAAAACTCTACAACGCTTCAGAAAAAGCAACACCTCTGGTTTCTACCGCATCCACACCATCGACAGATAGGGCTAAGTCAACAATTTTACTGAGCTTATATGGAGAGCCTAGTTGACCACTTAAAACCACAACGCGCCCACGCTGGCGGACTTTCAAGCGTTCTACAGAATTATCCACATAGTTGCTTAGACAGTGGGACACTCGCTTAGATAAACCATAATAATCAAACTCCCCATGCAAACCGATCCGTTCTGGTGGAATAGAAGAGAACCAACGACATCGACCAACTTCACTATCAGATAGCTCGCAGGTCCTATATCCGCCACCTAGAGTAGTTACAACAGCCACGCCATTCATAAGCCACCTTGACACCCTACTTGGTTACCATCAAATACGTTGCATCCGCTTTTCTTATGCACCTCGATCACCAGGCTATTAATGAAAAGCGCTGAAGCGTGCATTAACGCATAACAATTTTGCAGAATCCGGATAACACTCGCTTATAAATTTTAGAAAATACTTAGGGTGGATTATGTGTTCCTAGAAACTTTTTAACACAACTGCGCCCTAGGCCTTCACAAGCAGTACTACAGCATAGGCTGCGATTCCTTCTTCACGTCCAGTAGGGCCTAGTTTTTCATTGGTCGTCGCTTTGATACCAATCTGGTCGGTTGCGACTGCCAACCGTGCAGCCAAAGATTGTTGCATCGCCGCAATATGTGGCTTCAGCTTAGGCTTTTCAGCAACCACCACTGTGTCCAAATTGCCAATGGTCCACCCTCGCTCTTTTACCATTTGGTAAATTTGGTCCAACAGCATCAAGCTATCAGCGCCCTTCCATTTAGGGTCAGTGGGGGGAAAATAGAGACCGATATCACCCAAGCTTAAGGCCCCCAGCATGGCATCCATAATTGCATGGGTTAGCACATCAGCATCGCTATGACCCAACAACCCTAACGTGTGAGGAATGGTGACACCACCTAAAATCAAGGGTCGCTCTGGACCTAAGCGGTGAATGTCATAGCCATTACCAATGCGAACACCCATGGAAAACTCCTTAGTGACTATCAATGCGGAAGCAGACAGCAGCAGCCTTTAATTATCTTTATTTTCCCACTGTTGCTGCTGCCAACGCTCATAAAGATCGCAGCGACGCTCACGAGTGCGTTCGATCTGTTGCTGGCGACGCCATTGGGCAATGGCAGCATGGTTACCGGAGCGCAACACATCTGGCACAGTCCAGCCTCGAAATTCAGCCGGTCGAGTGTAATGGGGATAGTCCAACAAACCAGACTCAAAACTGTCGTAATGCAAAGAATCTCGTTTTGCCACAGTGCCTGGCAGCAATCGAATGACACCATTGAGCAATGCCAGGGCTGGAATTTCACCGCAGGTGAGGACAAAATCGCCCAGGGACACTTCCCGCGTGACTACATTCAGAATGCGTTCATCCACACCTTCGTAATGGCCACAGATAATCACGAGTTGATCAAGACTCGTTGACCATTGCCACAACAGAGATTGAGTCATGGGCTCCCCCTGGGGAGTCATGAGCACCACTTCACGGCGAGCCTGCTGGGGTAGGCTCTCAAGAGCTGCCACAATTGGAGCAACCTTCATCACCATCCCGACGCCCCCCCCATAGGGTTCGTCGTCAACCTTATGGTGCTTATCAGTGGTGAAATCCCGAGGGTTGGTGATGTGAACCTGAGCAATCTCCCGCTGTAGTGCCTTGCCGATGAGTCCAGAGTTGAGGGGTGATGTAAAAAAGTCGGGAAATAAACTGATCAGGTCAAATCGCATTAATTATTACTGCCCCCAGGCTCTAAAAATTCAACAACCGGTTAAATAGTTCCACTTCGAGATTAGTTTGCTCTAGTAAACGTGCCAACTCATAAGCTCGCTCATACTGGTCTCGGGCTAACGTTAGCTCCCCTGTAGCCTCATAAAACTCCCCTAGACGCTTATAGGTGACTAATCTGAACCAATCATTATCACTATTGCTCGTCAGGGCAATACGTTCATCCAGGTAAGTACGCACCTGGTTCCAATCACGTCTAGCGCTATAAACATCAGTTAGACCATCAATGGCATGGAGCTGTGATGTGACATCATTGCTATCACGTCCATAGCTTAGGGCTAGACGATACGCGCCAATAGCTTTACCCTGTATACCTTGAGCTAAATAGGCATCACCGAGATTGTTGCTGGTATTGGCACGGCCTACCAAGTTGCCGGCCCGAATACGGTAGTTGCCAGCAAGTTCGTAATATTCAATGGCAGCGTCATACTCTCCTTGGGCAAAGGCCAATAACCCTAGATTACTGAGGGACAAACCAATGCCTTCAAAGTTTTGAATGCTGTAGGCAATGTTCAAGGCTTCTTCATAGGATTGGATGGCAGACTCCACTCCCCCCCGCTGCAATCGCAAGGTTCCCAGGGTATTCCAAGCAAATATTTGGGTACTGAAGTTTTGATTGTCCCGGGCGATCGCAAGCTGGCGACGCACAGCCGTCTCAGCCCCGGTATAGTCACCCAGCTGGGCATAAGCACTGCCAATTTTGCCATAGACCTGCTCCATGGAAGCGGTATCGCCAATCTCATAGTAGAGTTCTACGGCCTGACGCCAGGCACGCAGTGCCGACTGATAGTCTGCCTGTTCCGCCTGGCGGTCCCCCAAACGGAACAACTGATCAGCCACGTCGCGTTGCTGATTAATGGCCTCTCGGTTAACCGGCTGTCGCAGCTGGTCATCAAGCGTCCCTTGGGCATAGGCTGCTGGCATACCCAGCAACGCCGTCAGCACTAACCCGTAACCAAATCGAACTGTGCAGTGCACGACCAGATCTCTCCCTATGTAAAACACTAGCGCCCAAAAACTAGAGCGATCAAGCTTCAGAAGCTAGATTTGGCTGTTCTAAGTCAAGATCGGATACATCCAATAGCTCTGACAAATCCTCTGCCAAATTCTCCTCCGCTACAGTTTCAGTATCCCCAAAGTAAATCACCTGAATATCACGTGGTAACGCTTTGCTCAAAGATTGTTGAGCATCTGTCAACAAGGTTTTCACAGATTTAGGGGAAATACGCTGCCCCTCAGCCTGTAAATAGGCAGCAATTCGAGTATCACTCCATCGAAATGTCTGCGCCATGACAATCACCAAACGGTGTAGAGGCTGAAGCTGCTCAAGTGCCTGAGTAACATAGCACCAGAGTGGGGGCGAAGCTTCTTGCAAGTTGTAGTGAATCTCTTCAACATCAGGCAAAGCAGCTTGATTAATACAGGCCGCTGTCAAATTCACGAGCCAAGCTTGCAAAGAAAAGTTTTCTGGAGGCTTAGCTGGCAAGTCAAGGCCACTCAATTCATACAGAATATGCCGCCATGTCAGTGCAAACAAATACTCTGATTGCACTGTAGAGCGAGCCGAGTGACGAATCAGGGTATACACCACCGGACTGTAGCGACAGAACACAGCGGTAAAGTACTTGCCGTCTTCGGGATGCAGCTTAAGCTGCTGCACTAGGTCGTAGTCACTGTACTCAAAAAGCGACTTGACGACAGCATGATCACATTCAGGAAAATTAGGAATATCCACAGTACTGAAAACGGCGCTCTTGCCAATCATCGGCAGAATAGACAGACTGGCATTAACCAAACTGAGACTACCGTATAAATAGCAACTACTATACCCAGGATCCGTCGAATCTTAAAGATTCGGAGATAAATCCCAAGCTGACACTAGTGAACACCTACCGTAAATTGCCCCATCAGACATACGGTAAAGGATCGGTTAACCCGGCATCTTTCTAGCAGCTAGTCGGTTTGAGCCTTGATAAACTAAGGTCAATCCCAGTGTCCTAACTCTACTTAAGCTAACAGCACCCTCTTTCCGAATACTGCCCATGGATTTTTGCGCCATCATTTTTTCATCACCACTGGCCTCCATCTGGCAAGGGCTACCCCTCGATAGCCTCGTTTCTACCCAAGGCATTATGGTGATGCTGCTGGTGGCCTATGCAGGCGCGATGTGGATGTTTCTCACCAGCGCCCCTAAGGTGCATACGGTGATGGTTTCTGACTTAAATATTGCCCAACAGTTTTATGAAGGGATGCTAGGCCTGTCTGCTGCCGATGTGCCGCTCCACTATTATTACAATTACGAGCAAACCATGGGGACAGGGCTAGATCCAATGATGGGCATGGGCTCTATGCCTCGTCCCACAGAACTGGGCAACAGCCCTGATGGCCTCTGGTATCAGCTGAAAAAAAATACTCAGCTACACGTTATCTCAGGTGCCAGCCGTGGCCATAAAGATCGTCAACGCCACGTTTGTTTTGATCGAGACTGCCTCGAACTTTTACTCATGCAGGTGCAGGCCAACAGAGTGCGCCATAAGATTCGGAGTGAAAGACCCCTCAATTTCTTGGTCAAAGACTATGATGGCGAAATCATTGAAATGGCTGAAGTTGCCGATTAGATTTGGTCGTAGGGGCGTTGCATGCAACGCCCCTACAATTTGTTTATATGTATTGGCCCTATGATCATCGACCTTTCTAAGGTGCCCGCTGGCCAGGGTACTGGGTATCCAGAACCTTTCAAGGCTGCTGTGACAGGACGCTCTAAGCAATGCGTGGGTAATGTGGCTGGGCTGACTAATTTTGGCATTAACTTGACCACGTTAGCGCCCGGAGCGCAGTCAGCCCTGAGGCACTGGCACAGCCACCAAGATGAATTTATTTACATGGTTTCAGGAGAACTCACACTAGTAACTGAGGCTGGAGAAACATTACTCACACCGGGCATGATGGCTGGGTTTCCAGCTGGGGTGCCCGATGGTCACCATTTAATTAATCACTCGAGTGCGATCGCAACATACCTTGAAATTGGCGATCGCACCCCTGGCAACCGCGCAGAATATCCCGACGATGATCTGTTAGCCCAACCTAAAGATGGAGGTGGCTACTGTTTCACCCACCGTAGCGGTGCTCCCTACTGAGGTGCCCACAAGCTATGGTAAAACCCTTGATATACGAGACCTTTACCTTCGACAGATAACCAATGCAATTAACGAAGGGACTGGCGAAGGCTGGTTTGAGACAATCTGCCCATAGGGATTACCCTAGCTGGATAGTCAGAAAAATTTTGCCGTTCTGCGTTCTGCTAGCCAGTTGCCAACGCACACCACCAGCTACGGACATTCCCAACGTACAAAATCCATCTGCCCCACCGCCACCAGAGACCCAGGCACCGCCACCGCCACCGTCTAACTCCTATTTGGCACAGATACCGCCTGACGTAACTAATCAGCTGGTCAATCTCGGTGTAAATATCGTGATCCCTACATATCTAACACCCAATATGACCTTGGCCAGCTATGGAGTCGGTGAAACATCAGAAACTAGCACACCCTACTATTGGTTGGTATATCGAGACGACCAACAGCGTTGTTTTGCCATCGAATATGCGGCCAGTGGAACCAATGATATTTCTCTAGAAAATCAAGAGCCCTTGGACAGTATGCTATTTGGAGAAGGCTATCGTCTTTACCACGGTAAATTTCCTAATGGTGAAAGTGGAGAATTACCAGAGCCCGATTTATTTACCGATTGGCTAACGGGTGAGGACGGCTTCTACCGCTTAATAGGAGCCGGTTTAATAAACGCCCAAGACTATGGCCAGGGCGATTGCAGTAATCTTACGGTCAAAGAAGCTATTACTGTCGCCGAGTCATTAAATTATTTAGCGACTGATATTAGAACCTTGGAAGCCATCCCTGCAAAGCCATCTGGTTTGGAGAACAATGTCACCCCATAGAAAAGGCTCGCTTTTGAAGCGAGCCTTTTTTATACATAAACAACAGTAACTTCAACCTTTATCCGTCACTGTTAATAGTCAGCTATTGGCATCTAATGCTTCTCAACCACAGAGGTATCCGAGGCTGCTTTTGACTGCGGTGCTTCTTTTTCAACGGCCGCTTGAGCATCTTTGGCAACAGCAGCCCCCCCACCTGCAACAGCATTAGTCGTAGTTGAGACATTCTTAGCAACCGCTTTCGCTGGAGACTTAACAGTTACATCGGCTTTAGCAGGACGTTCAATTTTTTCTAGACCAAGCTGCTCACGCGCTTTATCTAATAGAAAATTAGCTCCATTTTGGCTAACTTCCAAAAATGCTTGACCAGTAGCCGCAGCAGCCTGGTTACCATCCACTGGTTCTGCCTGTTGAGTGTCCCACCATGCTCGCATTTTCTGTCCGGAGTTAAGAGCTATATCGCCAAACCAAGCAAAAAATACAAATACTGAACATATAATTAACCAAACTAAAAGAGCTAACTCCTTAATGATGGTCCCCGTCAATACAAAAACACTCTTATACGTGTCTGCCGTCTTGGGATCAAAAAGTAGTTGAGACACCACAGCAGCTTGAGACTTAACGCGATCCATGGTTTTACCTCATCTAAATGATTTATAAAAAACTTGATGAAACTATTCTTTGACTACCATTCAGTAGGGTCATCCTATCGAAAGATATCTAACGTGCCGTTAGACATGGTGGGTAGTCTTAAGCTTTCTCCTCGAAAGACGAGTCATCGTTGCTATAGGATGCAATGCTTTATCAAACGTTCTTGAGTATACCCAAGGTTAACCACCCCAAACTTTTTGTAAAACATCCCCTGGCTTTAGATCAGCTAGCCGCTCTGTCGCCGATTGCACACCTAGGATCCGTGTTTCGCCCTCAACAACTGGTAAGGCCTGGCTCAGTTTTGTCTGCAGTACGAGGGTAAATACCTGAAGAGCCATAGATACTTGGCTGATATAGCTATCAGGAGTAATCACTAAATCAGCGCCAGCTAGGATAGCGGCAATCTGCCCAAGATTTTCCACCTTAACGGCCTTAAGCGTACGCTGACGACTCAGCGTGGCAACTAACTCTTCGCTATCGAGAGTTTCCAACAGCACAATCGGCATCTGTGGCTGTTTAGACTGAAAATCATCCACAATGCTAAGCCAGCTACTTAAAGGATAGGCATCTGCCTGCACGTTCAGGCCAGGATACACAACCACGTAGCCGCCGCTACCCGACAAATTCAAGCCTTGACGTTGTTCGTCAGCCCAGGCAATATCCCCTGCTGGCACATTGAGGGCAATGGGCGCAGATTTAGAGGGTTCTGCCAGGCCTTCTAAAAGCGCCTGGTACTGACTGGCTTGATACGGCTCTTTGTCAGCGGTCACGGTATTGGTGTAAAGCCATGGAGCTTGGGCGTTGCTATAGCCAACTCGAGTGGGAATACCACTCAGCCAAAGCAACACACCTTCCTCCCAACGATCACTAGCTGAGAGAACCAATTCAAATTCGCGATCGCGAATAATACCCAGCAAATTAGCCCAATCAGCCGGACTATTTTGCCCTCGATAGTTAAACGGAATGACTTCACTAACAGCCTTAGACACCCGGTAAGCTGATTTAGACGTGGGCTCCACGACCACTGATATTTCAGCGCTGGGATAAATTTCTTGAATAGTTGCTAACGTTGGAAAAAACTGAAGCTGATCGCTAATTCCACCAGGAACTAAAGCCAGGACGTGCATGGACTTTGGAGAATACTTCGCTACTCATTCTAGATTAAGCTGGCAGCGCTAATGCTGAAGAAAGGTCACTAAACCGCGAAATTGTAAAAATTATTCCTTGGTTAAGATTTTTGAGAGGATGTAGGGTGCCGATGGGGTGACAAACACCGGGGGTGACAAACACCGATGGGGTGACAAAAATTTGCATCTCTTACCTCAACAGGCAACGTTCACATGCGTCCTTAAAATATTTTTTGGAGACAGTAATGCACCTACTTATACCGGCAGCAGGCAGTGGCAAACGCATGGGTGCTGACGGCAACAAACTGCTTTTACCCCTGCTCGATCATTCAATTATGGGATGGACCCTAAAGGCTGCGGTCGCTGCCAACAGTATTGAATGGATTGGCATTATTTGCCAATCCATGGATGAGCCGGTGTTTCAAGAGACTGTTACTCAACTGAAAATAGATAAGCCAGTATCATTCATCCGTGGTGGAGATACTCGCCAGGCATCGGTCAGCAATGGTTTACAGGCCTTACCTGAGGACGCAAAACAGGTGCTAATTCATGATGGAGCTCGCTGCCTCGCTACTCCAGCGCTTTTTGATCGCTGTACCGCAGCGTTTGCAACTTGCAAGGGACTTATTGCAGCGGTGCCCGTCAAGGACACCATCAAACAAGTCAATACTTTTGGCATCATCGAAGCCACCCCCAATCGTTCTCATCTGTGGGCGGCTCAGACTCCCCAGGGATTTGATGTTGCACTACTGAAGGAAGCTCACCAAAAAGGTCAAACCCAGGGTTGGTCTGTCACTGACGATGCTGCTTTATTTGAAAAATGTGGCCTCAATGTCCACATTGTGGAAGGAGAAGAAACTAATTTGAAGGTGACTACACCTATGGATCTTGCGATCGCAGAATTTATTCTACTTCAGCGCCTTTAACCATCAAGAACCCGGTTTCTAGCAAATTTGAAATCATGAGCATTTTATCTGCTACATAAACCGGGTTCTTGATGATGACTAAAGATCGCCGCTTCGTGCAACCAACAAAAAGATGATTGCTGGACCAGAAATAACTACCATTGCCAAGACAGTGAGCTGAGCCACTACCAGAAAATCAATATTGCTGAGAAAACCCAGACCCAAGATACCCAGAAGACCCATTGAACCTCCGATAATCAACTAACCGTGACCTCTGCGCACACAAGCGCACCGTCATTTTACCTGGTTCGATCCCACCGCTTTTAAGAAAGTTTACAAAATTCCAAAAACTTTGATAACAAACCTGGTCAGACGTCTAATCCCCTGGCCCTTTATTCTTGTATAAGCCTCATCCCGCTAAGGACAAAGACAATATGGCCACGTGGCAATGTGTAAAAACCTGTGGTGCTTGCTGCAATCTCACCCCAGCCGATCGACCGAATTTAGCCGACTATCTCACGCCAGAACAGCTAAAAGTTTATATGGGCCTGGTGGGTCCAGACGGTTGGTGCATCAATTACGACACAGAACAGCGTGTATGTAAGATTTACGACCAGCGTCCCAGCTTTTGCCGTGTACAGGCGGACACGTTTGAGCAAATGTTTGGGGTCACTGAGGATGCACTCAATGACTTTGCCATCGACTGCTGTCAAGAACAAATTAGTGGCGTCTATGGCAACAAAAGTGAAGAACTGGATAGGTTTGTAGCTGCTGTCGGCATAGAAGACTGAAAAAAGTAATGGTTTTATTTTGAGCGTTCAGTTGCTGTTTAAGGGGGGCATGTGAGCATGCATGCCACTTTAGACAGCTAAAAAACATAGCTCATAGTTCTCCTAACCCTTGCTCTTGCAATCTTCCTGACAGATAATGAAGCAAATATGAAAGACTTCTCTGTGACATCCTCCACCTCCATACAGCCTACGGGCACTGAGCAGCCCACAAAAAAGACGCCCCAAGCCAAAGCAAGCTTTTGGGGCGTCTTTCTTTCAACATTCGTCACAATTTTTCTGGCGGAATTGGGAGACAAAACACAGGTTGCAACCTTGTTAATTAGCGCTGAATCCCACAAGCCACTTACGGTATTTGTAGGAGCAGCGTTAGCTTTGATTTCAACGAGCCTCGTGGGAGTAATAGTGGGCCAATGGTTAGCGCGTCGGATTTCCCCTGAAACCTTGGACACCTTAGCTGGGATTTTACTCCTAATTATTTCCGTCGGCTTAACGGCTGAAGTTATTGGTCTTTAGAGAATTATTGCCATCATGTCATTTGATTGGAACTTACTCAGCGTTAGCTTTATCACCGTCTTCCTATCAGAATTAGGTGATAAGAGTCAGCTGGCAGCCATTGCCTTAGGGGGTAGCTCGTCATCACCTAAGGCCGTATTTTTGGGGACTGCCAGTGCCCTGGTGTTCGCTAGCTTTCTAGGGGTTTTATTGGGAGAAGGCACAGCACAAATATTACCAACGCAAATTGTTAAAGGCGCTGCAGCTATTGGGTTTGCACTACTAGCAATCCGCTTACTGTGGCCTGATGGGGAAACCGACGGATAGGCTGACTCACGTTACTCACTAAACTGAGCAGCAATATCGACATAGCACAGACGCAATAGAAATCCAAGAATCAATACTTTGATAGCTTCCAAACCCCAGTAAATTCCATGGATCCAGACCATGGCATGGGGAATGATGTGAATGGTCCCTGGCATATCCAAAACAATGCCAATAGAGCCTATGTAGGGAGTCAATACATAGGTATAGGTCAGAGCGATCGTGACCAAACTAATCGCCAACAGCAACGCCCATCGGCTACGGCTGCCGCTAACCTCAACGGAGTATTCAGCATGGGCCTGGCGCATGGCCAACACCCCAGTTAAGATCAACCCTGATAAAAGCATTTCCACATGGTTGAAGAGCTCAAATAAACTGTAGCCAGCACTGGCAAACCCCGGAGCAGTCATCATGCCATTCATATAAAGCATCGGCATGACCACAAAATCGAGAATCAGGCTACCACCAATCCAAAAAACTGCAAGAAAGAGAACAGCACTATCCCAAGCAAACTGTCGTGGAGACAGCTTGGGTAGCGACAACGTGAAATGTGTCATGGATTAAACCAGATATATAGATGGGTATGTCCCAACGCTAACCGATTTAGTCAGTAAAAAACGTGAAAAAACGTTGCGATATAAGCATTGCAACGTTTTCTTTAGACTCATAACGCCAGTCTTTACGCCAGTCTTTATTTTATAAAGTCGGCTTCACCCATTAGGCACTGGCCGTTTCACCAGCGTGGATAGTCTTGACCCACTTCAGCCGCTTTGGTCGTACAGCCATACGAGTCGTTGCAAAAGCCATAACCACAACCCAATGGGTCATATATAAGGTGCCTTTAATTGCCCGCACCATTGCCATGGGTAATGATACGTTTTGAGTGCGGTATATGCCCATGGTCATTCCCCAATACGATACACCAACCGCCAAAGTCGTTAGGGGAGCAAACACAGGTGGCTGGCGCAGTGCGATCGCAACAATAAAGTCTGGCAGTGCCACAATCGGCAACATATATTGCAATATCCAATACATCAGCATATCAACGGACTTATTCCAGCCCAGCCGATTGCGGACAAGTAACCGCCAGTAATCTAAATAACGCTGATAGCCCCCCTCAGCCCAGCGATTACGCTGATGCCAGAGAGCAACACCGCTAGTCACCCCTTCTTCACCCACAGTTGGCATATCCAAAAAACCAATATTCCACTGATGTAGATGCAACTGAACGGTCAGATCTAAATCATCGGTAATGGTCATTTCATTCCATCCACCACATTGAGCGATGGTCGTATGGCGCACAAACTGACCATTGCCCCGCAGTTCTCCAATGCCACAGCGGGCTGACCTTTGCTCCTGGTAGTAACGATCTAAAGCCATTTCAGCAGCTTGCCCCTGGGTCCAAAAATTAGTGGCACTGTTAACAATGGACTTGCGCACTTGAATTGCCCCAGTGCGATCATTGGCAAATAGCGGCACCACTCGACGCAATAAATCAGCAGGGACCTGAGCATCAGCATCAAATACAGCCAAAATTTCTCCGGTAGCCCTTGGCCAAGCCAAGTTAAGCGCACCAGACTTGCCCCCAGTTGCCTCTGGGCCACGGTGCAGAACCCTTAACCTGGGATACTCATGGGTTAACTCGTCCAATATTCTGCCGGTATCATCATCACTGTTATCGTCAATTACCCAAAGCTCATAACGATCTTCGGGGTAGTCCAAATTACAGAGAGACTCCACTAAATGGGCAATGACAGCCTCTTCATTTTTAGCGGCCACTAGCAGGGAAACAGGCGGACAGTCCGGTTCAGCCAATGCAGACGGTACGGCAGCCCGATTAGGGCTAATGGCATAAGTAGCATTAGCACTCACAATGCGCACCATATAAAGTGCAACCAGCCCAGTAACGGCCCAAACCACTTGCGCGCCCCACATTGCCCAGTGCAACATCACCGTTACACTCCACAGAAACACTAAAGCAGCCAAAGCTTTCAGGCGACGTCCCTCCGAAAGATCATCCAGTAAAACATCAGATACCGTTTCAATCGCCATAGGTTCCGTGTAATAGGGTTGTTGGGTTACAGGTTATTAATATCTTATTAAAATCTGTTACACAGTATCTTCTTTAGACACACCTTCTCTGAAATCCTCTTATTTTGAGGTGCTTGAGGCAAAGGTTTCTGTGGGTACACTAGTGCTCGGCAGAATTAAGTTGCAGACATCTTGGTTACTGACGCGCTGCGCCCCTGCAACAGATAAGAACCAAGGTCTAGCCAGACCTAGAGGCGTTTACTTGACGCCTCTATTTGCCTAAGTTCACTATGTCTTGAGACAGATTCCACTGCTAAACGCCATGCCTATTGCAGACATTCAGCCCGCTCCCAAACAAGATGTCGGTGTTTATATGCCCTATTACCAGGGCAATAAACGTAAGGCTCTCCCCTATGCCATTGGCCTTTATAAACGTGGAAACCTTGAAGGGGAGCGCCGGATCGAAGGCGGTGAAAGCATTGCCTTTTTAGCAACCTGGAATGTGTCAATGTTGCCTGCTGACTTAACTCAATGTCGGATGCAGTTTGATGGTGATGCCGAACTAACCTATGAAATCACCATGGCCACCTTTGAATTTGTTGATTTTCTAATCGATGTAGTGACTGCTATGCGTCTAAAGCGGTCTCCTGACTTTTCCAAATCCTTTTACCGCAGGCTGCTAAGAATGGATGAGTAAGTTATGGCACCGCTAATGAGTTCGGTGTTCACTAAGCCCTCAACCTGATTTAAGTCATATACCAATAAGCGTCGTGTAGTACTGTAGTCAACTGCACGACGCTTATTTTTAGGCCCTGAACATGTTAAGCACCTAATCAAAACACTTCGGTAAAAGTTAAGGTTTTGTCCAATTGCGAACAGCTCTCCATGGCACAATGGGGGGTAGCCCTATTGGTAGTTAGGAGTTATAGTGTGCCCAATCCATCAAAGCACCTGCTGATTGGCTCAACAGAGCCCTACAGCGGCAAGTCGGCCACCATAACCGGGTTGGCCTTGCAGCTTCAGGATCGCGGTATTGATATCGCCTATGCCAAACCCGTTGGTACTTGTCCTAGCGATGAGGCTGGTATCGATGAAGATGTTCGATTCATTTCCAAAATTTTAGAGCTACCGACATCGCGTCTGCGTCCAACGTTGCTATCTCTGGATGCGCAGACAATCCAGAAACAGTTGACGGAAGAAAACTCTGCGATCGACCCCCAACAAATGGCTACATATCTAGGTGGTCAAGGGGAAGATCTATTGCTGATTGAAGGACCAGGCACCCTCGAGGAAGGGACGTTGTTTGGCTTGTCGCTCACTCAGCTAGCGAAGGTAACCGAAGCTCAAGTCATGCTGGTGGCAAGATTTCATTCTGTGTTGATTGTTGATGGTCTTTTGGCTGCTAAGCAAAAGCTCGGTGATCGACTCATGGGTGTTTTGATTAATGATGTCCCCATGGATCAACTGCAGGATGTAAACACCAACGTTAAGACCTGTCTTGAACGTCATGGGATACCAGTTTTGGGTATTTTACCCAGCACTCCGCTAATGCGCAGCGTCAGTGTCGGAGAGCTTGTGCATCAACTCAAAGCTGAGGTCCTTTGCTGTGAAGAGCGTATGGATCTGATGGTGCAGAGCTTAAGCATTGGAGCCATGAACGTCAACTCGGCCCTCAAGTATTTCCGCAAAGCTGACAATATGGCCGTTATTACGGGTGGTGACCGGGCTGATATTCAGCTGGCTGCTTTGGAAACGTCGACCCAGTGCCTGATCTTGACAGGACATATTGCTCCGCGCCCAGATATCACTAGCCGTGCTCAAGATTTAGAAGTCCCCATCTTGTCAGTTGACCTAGATACCCTGACGACGGTCGAAATCATTGAGAAGTCATTTCAGGAAGTTCGATTGCAGGAGCCTATTAAGGTGCAATGCATTCAATTACTGATGGAACAACACTTTGATGTAGATAGACTCATGGCTGAGTTAAATTTGTCATCACCGGCGGTAACGGCTTAAGGCTGACCTAGGAGGCCATTAGAAGTCAGTCAGAAATTATGGATATCAAGGCTTGGGGACAAGGGTTTGGTAGAATTGGCCAGTCCCTTCATTAAAACTATATAAACCCTTGAGTCAGTCCCTTGATACTCCCATCGAATCGCTTAAGGTAGATGATTTTTTGCAGGAGCTTGCTGCCATTCAGCAGTCTGGCTCTAAGCGCATTGCTATCTTGGGTTCCAGACATGTACCTATTACCCATTTGCGCCTCATTGAGCTCATGAGCTACGCATTGGTACTTGGCGGCAATCGTCTGTTGACCTCTGGGGCGACTGGGACTAATGCCGCAGCCATCCGTGGGGCAATGAAGGCAGATCCGAACTTGCTGACGGTTATTCTGCCGCAAAGTTTAGAACGTCAACCGCGTGAATCTCGTGAACAGCTGGATTCAGTGATTCACCTGGTTGAAAATTCGGCTAATGATCGACTAGAGCTGGCAGAGGCCAGTTCACTCTGCAACCAAGAAATTATTTCCCGCTGTCAACAACTGATCTGTTTTGCATTTCATGACAGTAATACACTGTTGCAAACCTGTAAGGATGCTGAGGAACAGCGCAAGATTGTAACGCTGTTCTATTTTGATTAGGACGGTGAGGTCCTATCCAATTGTCTATAGATGACTATCTCTAGGTAAGTCGTTGGTCATGAATCTGAAGCTTTATGACCTGAATCATTTCCTTATTAATGCTAGAACACTGGATCTGTGAGCTTACTATCCCTGCCTAATCTTTTTTTGTATAGTCTGCCAGTGGCGGCCTTTCTAATTTATGTGCCCTACCTGGTGGTGGCTTCAGAGCGAGTTAAGTTAGCTCAATCTATGGACGATCCCATAGAGGCTTTGGCTCGTCCACGCTTTTATACGGATAAGCTACCGAACTATGCGATGCGGGCTAACTGGGCCCATCAAAATTCGTTTGAGTCATTTATTATCTATTCTCCAGCTGCTGTCATGGCCTACATTACAGGGCAAGACAGTACGGCTGCGCTATCAGCTGTTGTCGCTTATCTAGTTGCTCGGCTGCTGTTTTCGGTATTTTACATTCTGAATGTGGCATCGTTGCGATCGCTAATGTTTGGCATCGGTAGTCTCAGCATCTTCAGCCTCTATTTCATGAGTTGTAAAACCATCTGGCTACAATAGTTTTTAGCCTCGCGCTTTCCATCTCTAGATGGTGGGCAATGCCCACCCTACGGCCTAATACTCTCCATTCACCTTGCTAATGGCTTCTACCTATTCATTTGATGTGGTCAGCGATTTTGACCGTCAAGAACTAGTCAATGCCCTTGATCAGGTACGTCGTGAACTCAAAAGCCGCTACGACCTCAAAGATACTAAAACCACGCTAGACCTGGGTGAAACGAACATTGCCATTGAAACGGCTAGCGAAATGACCCTAGAGGCAGTTCATACGCTGATTCAGACCAAAGCTGCCAGACGAGATCTATCTATGAAAATTTTCGACTTTGGCAATATTGAGGCAGCTAGTGGAAATCGTGTGCGCCAGGATATTGAGCTAAAAAAGGGCTTAAGCCAGGAGGTTGCAAAAAAAATCTCCAAGATGATTCGTGACAACCTGAAAAAGGTTCAAGCATCGATTCAAGGGGATGCAGTGCGAATTTCAGCTAAGTCCAAGGATGATTTGCAAAATGCAATTCAGCTAATTAAGCAAGAAGATTGGCCCGTTGCTTTGCAATTCCAAAATTATCGGTAGGCTATGGGCATAGTAGAGCCTCAAAGAGCAGCTTTTACGCTATAGGTCTAATGTTAACAGCGTTGCCTTAGACTCATAACCTAGGCTGTTGTAAAGGCTGAGGGCAGCTAAATTATCTGTAAATACCTGAAGGCTAAGCTGGTCATAGCCTTGAGCCTTGGCCCAGTTTTTGGCGTATTGCATCAGCTGACGACCCAGGCCTTGGCGGCGGTAGCCAGGGGAGACATAGACCAGATAAATATAGGCCTGCAATGCCCCGGTTAACTGATTCATAGATTGCCCTAACCATAGACAGCCCAAGGATTCTCCCGTAGTAGTAGCCGTGAAACCGACACGAGCACCGCTCTCCGACTTCTCTAACCACCACAGGGCTGAAGGGCCTTCAAGATATAGTTCAACGGTTTTCGTCAAATGGCCTAGCTGGGTAGCACCTAATTCTGCATAGGCATTGCCCATGGTGGCAAGCAACCTTGCCCGATCCAAACTAGATCCTTGAACTAAGCGATACCCTGGGGGCCAATCAAACTCCAAATCCATTCAGCAGTAAGGCTTTACCCATTATAGCCAGGTCATCACCATCAATGGGAGCTGGGGCCAGCATGTCGCTCGGCAGCCAGATTCGCGCACTAACAGCCACCATCGCCACTAGAAAGACGAGCAAAATCAGAAACGGAATAACGTAGGAGCGAATGATGGACATGATTTAGATCCGAGTCTCAGAGTGGGTTAACAGTTATCTATTAAGTATCGTAACGTTTTGTTGAGGGTAAGCCTGACTGGCTACGGCAAAATATCATCGTCGTCTAACCCTGGGCGAGGCACCGGTACGATGGGTTGCCGATTTAAGTGGCGTAACCAGAACCACCCTGCTACGGCCACAATTAGCGATAGCCAGCCCCCTAAAGAATTGAGCAATAAGAAACCGCCCACGGCAAACATGGCACCAAAAAGCAGTAGTAGTGACGCAATTACCCGCTTAAACTCTAAACCCAGATTTTGCAACGGTCTTACCCCTGTACGCTGTCGCTGTTTTTGCCAACCAGGACCACCGGGTCGGACACGACGATAAAAGTTGTCCAACGTTTCGTCTGATTCTGGGGGGGTAGCAAACATAGCGATCACCCAAATCACAGTAGTCATACCAGCCGTGACGAGTAGACGCAAACCAAAATCATCAATTTGAAACCAAGGTGCACTGCTAGTCAATAAACCAATCAGGAATCCAGCAACCATCGAACTTAGCTCTGCTGCCGCATTAATCCGCCACCAGAACCAGCGCAAAATCAGAACTAATCCAGGACCGGTGCCAATGGCAATCACCAGGCGGAAAACAGTCGCCACATCTGAGGCAAAAAAGGCTGCTGTGGCTCCCAGGGCCGTCACAATTACTGACGTCATGCGACCAACATTGACCAATTCAGCCTGGGTAGCGTCTGGATTGATAAAGCGACCGTAGAGATCATTCGTTAAATATGAAGCCCCCCAGTTAATGAGCGTTGACACCGTGCTCATAAAAGCGGCAATCAACGATGCGACCACTAAGCCCAGAAGTACAGGAGGTAAAAAGTCGAGCATGAGCTTGGGATATCCCAATTCGCGATCGGCCAAGTCTGGATAAATGGCCACAGCAGCCAGCGCCACAATAATCCAGGGCCAGGTGCGAATGACGTAGTGCAAAATATTGAAAAACCAGGCCGCTTTCTCAGCCTCACTCTCGTTTTTAGCGGCAACCAGACGCTGGATGAATTCTCCACCCCCATCACTACGACGAAAGGCCCACCATTGTAAAAAGACATAGGCTGTAAAGGCACTGGCGGGAATACCGGCGACCGTACTCCAACCAAGGCCACCGTTAAAGGTGATGGGCAAGATGCTAAGAATATCGAAATCAGTATTGGTTTGGGCCTGATTGATCAGGTTTTGCATGCCCCCAACGGAGATGACGGATGCGATCGCAACCACAATCGCTCCAAAGAGAGCCAGGAAGAATTGGAAAAAATCCGTAGCGACCACCCCCCACAGCCCCGAAAAGCCTGCGTAAAACAGCACCAAAATACTGACAACAATCACGCTCCAGAGCTTCATGCTCTGATTGGGTTCAATGCCCAAACTTTGCCAAAGTTCAAGAGCATCCACCACTTTGACCATGGCTAACATGGCATAGCCGATACCAATGCAATTAATGGGTACCGCAAACAGAAATGCTTTCACACCTCGCAATAAGGCAGCCGTTTTGCCGCCATAGCGAATTTCTGTGAGTTCAGCATCGGTCACCACTTCAGACCGTCGCCACAGCCGCGCAAAAATATAAATCATCACGACGTGGGCAATGCCAAAGCTCCACCACTCCCAGTTACCAGCAATGCCACGGGAGCCGACCACACCTGCCACATATAACGGAGTATCGATGGAGAATGTGGTAGCCGCCATACTTGTGCCCGCTAACCACCAGGGCAATGAGCGACCCGAGACAAAAAAGTCAACTAAACTTCCAGAGGCTTTACGCGATAGGTAGACGCCTAACACCATCGTAAAAATGAGATAGGCCAACACAATCAGCCAATCAATTAGCAGCATGGGTGTGAACTATTGGAGATTCTGAAGCGACAGCCCAAATCATCCCACACGGTGATCAACTGTCGCAAAAGGGCGTTAAGCAATGTACGACCTGGATACCTGATGATTTCATCCGGGAAATTTTGATAGGTTGACGATTTTTGTGAAGCTTACGCCCTTCGCAGCCATGCAATACGAAAATGCCTAATCACTTACTGATTGGACTTTGTAGAAATTTGAAGAGAGGAATGCACTAGGAAGCGGCAATAGGCGATAAAGAGCAAAACCAAAAGAAGCTCAGCCTATTGCCATGAATGTGCAAGATCGTATCAATCAACTCAACCAA